>CAWUIN010000012.1:0-39398 GCA_963922535.1 uncultured Hyphomicrobiaceae bacterium
ATGCAAAAAAACAAGTGAAAGTCTTAGGTTGGTTAAGATTTCTGAGTGCAATTATTTGCCAGAAGCGGGATGAATACGCAGGCCATATTCCTCGCGGTTACAGCCTTAAGAGGCAGTACGATACAGGTAAGCGCAACGCCACGCCTTGCGGTTTCTCGATGGTACGTTGACAGTTTTGTGCGCTCGGTCAACGTTCTCTTTCAGCAATGGGCATGATTGTGTGCGTAATCCGTCGGATCAAACCTGTCTGTTTCGAGCGATTTCCTGCGTTCATTCTTAATATACAAATATTTCCAGATGCTATCCGTTATCTCGCGCTGTCGTAAGCGGGAAGCGGTGCCCTGCACTCCAGACGCAGAGCACGCCATTTTTGTCACCGTCAGGCTGAGCAAGCTCGACAAGGTCGTAGCAGATAGAGCGCGTAAGCAGAGCTTCGAGGCGGCCACGCACGAGAATGTAGGGTTTAAAGCCGTGGCCGGCCTCTTCGGTAAACCGCAATGGATTTTCAGGGCCGCATTGGACGATGTCATCGATGTTAGTCCTGAAAATCAGGTTTTGGTCTCTGCCAAGGCCTTCGACTTGCATCTCAACGGCAAGAAACGGGGCATCGGCAACGTCGACGTTGATTTTCTCAGCCGGGGTCACGAGATAGTGTTTGCCGTCCGGGTCACGGCGCAGGATGCGCGAAAAAAGTTTCACCAATTCTCTGCGCTGAATCGGGCTTCCCTGATAGCTCCAGGTGCCATCGGCCCTGATGGCCAGCCCGATATCCCCGCAATGGGGCGGGTTCCATTCGTTCACCGGCGGCAGGCTGTCCAGAGCTTGTTCAGCAATCAAACTGGTAAGATCCTGGATGCGGTTGCCCTGCAAGGGGCCATCTTTCATGTTGATTGCCTTAAGTGATACGACCTAGTGTTAATACTAGTTAAATTATCTTATATGCCCAAATTACACAGAAAGAAAACAGGCCAGCGGATGCTGGTGATTTCATTTTTGTGAATGGCAGGAACTGATATTACACGAATAAGAGTGGCGGTCCTTCATATTCTTACCACTTTCGCGCGACCACAGTCTAGACAACAGATTCATAAGGCCGATAAAAGCGATCATGAACACGATAACAAAGACTGAAACCATCGATACTGAAACCAGCCATACCAACGTCGTCGCTCAGATTGAAGCTGCAGGAGAGCGCATGAAACGCGTGCACCATGCTGCAGGGCAGATGATTTTCGGCCAGGATCTTGTTGTTCAGCAAACGCTGATCACGCTCTTGTCCGGCGGACACGCACTCCTGATTGGTGTGCCGGGACTCGCCAAGACATTGCTGGTGGAAACGATTGGTAGGCTTCTTGGGCTGGACGCTAAGCGTATTCAGTTTACGCCGGATCTTATGCCATCTGACATCATTGGCTCCGAGGTTCTGGAAGAGGTGCAAGGCGGTACACAGCGTGAGTTCCGCTTCATTAAAGGGCCGATCTTCACACAGTTATTGATGGCGGATGAAATCAACCGTGCCAGCCCTAAAACGCAGTCGGCTCTGTTGCAGGCCATGCAGGAGCATCACGTTACGGTCGCAGGTGTGCGGCATGATGTCCCTGAACCATTTCATGTGCTCGCCACACAAAACCCCCTTGAACAGGAGGGTACGTATCCGCTGCCTGAGGCACAGCTTGACCGTTTCCTGTTGCAGATCGATGTCTCTTATCCGGACGTTGAAGCTGAACGCCGCATGTTGTGCGAGACGACTGGTATGCGCGGCAGCCAGATTGATGCAGTTCTTTCAGGTGCTGATTTGATCGCGATGCAACGCCTAGTCAGAATCATGCCGGTGTCTGATAAGGTTATTGAAGCGATCCTGGCGCTGGTTCGTGCTGCTCGGCCCGGCCCGGAGGCCGCAGACGAAGTTAATCGCCTCGTGTCGTGGGGGCCTGGCCCACGCGCAAGTCAGGCGCTTATGCTGGCCATTCGCGCGAAGGCTATGATTGAAGGCCGTCTGGCGCCGTCAGTCGAAGATGTTGTCAGCCTTGCCGAGCCAATCCTGAAACATCGCATGGCGCTTACGTTTGCTGCCCGGGCTGAGGGTGAAAATATCAGCGCGGTGATTGCGCGCCTCGCATCGAGCGTGGAGTAGTATCGTGGTGTTGCGTGATGCAACCGGGCCGACAACATCGCCTGATCAGGTACGGCATTCATCGCTGTCGCAGGAAGTCGAGGCTCAGGCCCTTGCCCAGCGTTTGCCGGATCTTTTAATCGAATCGATGCGGATTGCGAGCACCATTTCGCACGGCATCCATGGCCGCCGGCGCGCCGGGACCGGTGAAACGTTCTGGCAGTTCCGCCAATACGAGAATACAGATGCCGCTGCAGCGATCGATTGGCGCCGGTCCGCCAGTTCGGATCATCTATACATACGTGAGCGGGAGTGGGAGGCTGCCCACACCTTCTGGTTGTGGGCGGATTTATCCGCTTCTATGAATTTTCAAAGCCATTTGAGCAGCCACAGCAAACGCGATCGCGCATTGGTGTTATTACTGGCGATAGCTGGACTTTTGGTCAAAAGCGGTGAGCGGGTCGGTCTGATTGGGCTGTCCAATCCAACCGCGAGCCGCGATGGGCCGGCGCATCTGGCCAGGGTTCTGGCGGCCAATGCGCACCTGCCTGTTTGCGCTGAGGGCTTGCCTCCAGCTGTACGGCTTGCTCGTTTTTCCGGTGTGATCATGATTGGTGATTTTCTCGACCCGCCAGCCGAACTTGTCGAGCGTGTCAGGACGTTGGCGGCTGCCGGGGTGGCCGGTCACCTTGTTCAGGTGCTTGATCCTGCCGAAGAGACGCTGCCGTATAATGGTCGCGCCGAATTTCATAGTCCGGAATCCCACCAGCGCTGGATTGCTGATCACGTTGAGAGCCTGCGGGATAAATATTTTGCAAAGCTTGCCATGCATAAGGCTGAGATTTCCGAGCAGATGAAGCGTATCGGCTGGTCACATCTCATCCATCACACAGACCGGCCAGCGGCCGAACCGCTGTTGCAACTTATTCTGCGCCTGCAGGAACCTGATACGGGAGGGAAGCCGTGACACTTGGTGCATTATCCTTTCTCAGTCCCTGGTTACTTGCCGGTCTCGTTGCGCTGCCGATCATCTACTGGCTGCTGCGCGCCGTCCCGCCGCGGCCCCGCCAAATTGAGTTTCCGCCGACACGCATTCTGGCCGATCTTGAAAACCGTAAAAAGACACCGGACAAGACGCCATGGTGGCTGCTATTGATCCGGCTCATGGCGGCCGCGCTCGTCATACTTGCTCTTGCCAATCCGGTCCTCAATGCCGACCGGGAGGGCGCGCTCAACGGGCGGGGGCCCGTGGTTATCGTTGTTGACAACGGCTGGAGTGCGGCAGCGCACTGGCCGGACCGTGTGCGCATCATCGAACGCATGATCGGCAAAGCTGAAGCCTCCAGCCGTCCGGTGCTTCTCGTTGCAACTGCGGAACCAGCCAATGAAACGCTTAAGATCGGGGCGCCTCAAGAAGCCCGCACGCGTGCGGCAGCGTTGCTGCCCCGGCCGTTCGCACCAGCCCGCATGAGCGTTCTGCAACGCATTAAGGCGGCACTGAACGATAGCGAAGGCGTTGCCACCGTTTGGTTGACGGATGGCATCGATCACGGGGCGGCAGAGACTTTTTCCAGTGAGCTTGCAGAAATCTCCGATGCCGGCCTGAACGTTGTCGCGGTTGCAAACGATGCTGCACCGATTGCACTGACTGCGACGATCGGCAATGGCGGACAAATCGAGGTTAACGCAATTCGCCCGTTTGGTGGCGAAGAACGCGGCATGGTCGTGGCTCTGTCGGCGCTTGGTGAACGTTTAAGTGAAGCAGGTTTTAATTTATCGAACGGCGCCACAAAGCAGTCTTTGGAAATCGCGCTGCCTTTGGAGCTGCGTAACCAGGTGAGCAGCGTGGCTATCGCCGATGAACGTTCCGCAGGGGCGGTTCATCTGCTCGATGCCGGTTCGCGCTGGTCACGTGTCGGTTTATTCTCCGGGACCGAGCGTGAATTATCTCAACCGCTTCTTGGACCGCTTTATTATGCACGCCGCGCATTGCAGCCATACGCGGAATTAGTTGAGCACGACACGGCTAATTTGTCCGAGGGATTGCAGCTGACACTCAAGCGTAAGCCGTCGATGATCGTTATGACCGATATCGGTACGATCACCGGCAGTAATGCCGATGACATCAGGAAATGGGTTGAAAATGGTGGGGTTCTGGTCCGATTTGCCGGGCCACGCCTCGAAAAAGGCGGCGACGATCTGCTGCCTGTTAAGCTGCGCCAGGGCGGCCGCGCTCTTGGAGGAGCGCTTTCCTGGTCGACACCGCAACCATTGGCTGCATTTCCCGAGGACAGCATTTTTGTCAGCCTTAAGATGGCAGATGAGGTTTTGATCAATCGCCAGGTCCTTGCAGATCCGGCCAGACTTGGATCTGATGTTGCCGTATGGGCAAGATTACAGGATGGCACGCCGCTGGTAACCGCGTCCAGGCGTGGTGAAGGTTATCTTATTTTATTCCATGTCACCGCCAGTCCATCATGGTCGAATCTGCCGCTCTCCGGGCTGTTTGTGGAAATGCTGCGGCGCATATCATCTTTGAGTACAACGGGCAGTAACACAACGCCCAACACTGCAGGTGGCAGCGTGACGCCTGGCATAAACGATGCCGCCGGGCCCCCTCAAAGCGTTCTTACGCCCATGCAGATTCTGGATGGATTTGGGCAACTATCGCCACCACCGCCAACTGTCGCTCCAATAGCGGTTGCCGATTTCCCTGAAACGCGTGCAAGTATTGCGACGCCGCCTGGTTATTACGGTTCTTCTGCTCACTCCAGAGCTCTTAACGTCATGCAGCAAAACGATGAGCTTAAACCGCTGCCGTCATTTCCCGCAGGCACGACCTTGCTGGCCTATGGAGCACAGGAAGCGGCCAATCTCAAATCTTGGATGCTGGCGGCGGCACTTGGCTTAATGTTTATAGATGTACTGGCAATCCTGCTGCTGCAGGCAGGAGGCAGTTTGCGCCTGCGTCGGGCTTCGGCAAGTGCCAGTGTATTTGCATGTGCCTTACTTGCTGGTACGGCTGCATTTCTTTTAAATCCTGCGGCAGGTTCAGCGCAGGTTTTGCCTGGCGAAGGGGCGGTCACCTCCGTAGCCCCCTCGCAGCTTGATGTGCGTGCGATACGTGCGACCGGCGAAGTGACCTTTGGTTATGTGCTGACGGGAAATGCCGGGGTTGATGAAACCTCCAGGGCAGGATTGTCCGGGCTGTCACGGGTTCTTGCCGCACGCACTGCCATTGAGCCGGGCGAACCGCTTGGCATCGATATCGTTAAGGACGAAATAGCATTCTTTCCAATTCTTTACTGGCCTGTATTGCCAGAACAGAAGGAACTGGAAGAGAGCATATACACGCGCATCGATGCCTATATGAAACAGGGCGGGATGATTATCTTCGACACCCGCGATTATGGTCAGGGAATACCAATCGGTTTTTTTCAGCGCGGCGGGCGTGACGATCAAACGCCATTACAGCGCCTCGTGGGTAAGCTTGATATTCCGCGCCTTGAACCCGTTCCACAAGGCCATGTCCTGACAAAGTCATTTTACCTTATCGATAGTTTTCCAGGGCGTTGGGCCGGTGGCCAGCTTTGGGTTGAAGCCGGTGGTGGTAACACGATTGCGGAAAATCGTAAGGCACGCCAGGCAGATGGCGTCAGCTCCATCTTGATAACCGCAAATGATTTCGCTTCAGCCTGGGCCTTGGATGACCGTGATCTGCCTTTGTTTGCCGTTGTACCTGGCGGTGAGCGCCAGCGTGAAATAGCCTTCAGAACCGGTATTAATATTGCCATGTACGCGTTGACCGGAAACTATAAGGCGGATCAGGTCCATATTCCTGCACTGCTCGAGCGTTTAGGCCAATAGAGCACTGAGAACTTAAAGCAGGGAGCCACAAAGCATGACCAATTTATCAGTCGACATTGCGCCCTTGATACCAATGCCCTTGTTTTGGCTTGCAATTGTGTGCGCCGTGGCGCTGATTGTTATCATGCTCATGCGGGGAACGCGCGGCGCACTCTTCCGTGCTTTGGCTTTAGCCGCTCTGATCGGGGCTCTTGCCAATCCAACGTTACAGGAAGAGCAGCGCGAAAACCTGTGCAACATCGCAATCGTTATCATTGACGAAAGCACCAGCCAGACGCTAGCGCAGCGCCCAGCTGAGACGAGCGAAATCCGCCGCCTGCTTGAGGCGCGTCTTGGCCAGTTGCCAGACCTGGATGTGAAGTGGGTAATTTCATCCCGGCCGCGTGAAAACGCCAAGGCGGGCACCAAACTCTTCGAAGATCTGAATCGAGCGCTGTCTGATATTCCGCCAGATCGACTTGCCGGCGTGTTCATGATTACCGACGGCCAGGTTCACGATGTCCCCGCGCACGCGGCGCAATTAGGCTTTGAGGCCCCGGTGCATGTTTTACTGACCGGCCGCAAAGGAGAATTCGATCGCCGTATTGAAGTGCTGGAGGCGCCGCGTTACGGCATTGTCGGGCAGACCCGCGACATTGAGATTGCGCTGCGCCAGTCCGGCAATGTGCCAGCTGACGCCGCTGCAACCGTTCAGATCAAAGTGCGCCGCGAAGGGCGGCCGGATGAGATATACTCGGCCCGGATCGGCGGCCGTTTGACACTGCCGATGCTGTTTCCACACGCAGGGCAGAACATCATCGAAATAGAATTATCGGAAACAAGAGGCGAGCTTACAACGGCAAACAATCGGGTTGTGGTTATTGCCGATGGCGTGCGCGAAAATTTGCGCGTACTTCTGGTTTCGGGAAAGCCGCACGTTGGCGAGCGAACATGGCGCAACCTGCTCAAATCTGACGCGGCGGTTGATCTGGTGCATTTTACTATACTGCGTCCGCCGCAGAAGCAGGACGGCACGCCTATAAATCAGTTATCGCTGATTGCTTTTCCCACGCGGGAACTTTTTTCACAAAAAATCGAAGAATTCGATCTGATCATTTTTGATCGTTACCAGTA
Organism: uncultured Hyphomicrobiaceae bacterium; assembly: GCA_963922535.1. Lineage (GTDB taxonomy): Bacteria > Pseudomonadota > Alphaproteobacteria > Rhizobiales > Hyphomicrobiaceae > Tectiglobus. Next base: position 7,094 of record CAWUIN010000012.1, read on the forward strand.
CCGTCGTATCCTGCGATTACATTACTATGATAATATCGCGCGTTATGTTGCGCGCCACGGCGGTGCACTGTTGGTTGCCGCCGGAGACGATTACGCGGGCCAGGATAGCATTGTACAGACGCCATTGTTTCCAGTGTTGCCGGCCCGGCCAACCGGTACCGTCGTCGCCCAGCCTTTTCGCCCTAAATTGACAGAATTAGGCACGCGTCATCCGGTAACCGAGGGGTTGCCTGGTGGGGATGTTGAAAATCCGACGTGGGGGCGATGGTTTCGTCAGGTCGACGTTGTCAAGGATCGTGGTCAGACACTGATGAATGGAGTTGGTGAAAAACCATTGCTGATTTTGGAGCGGCGTGGAGCCGGGCGGGTGGCATTGTTGACGTCTGATCACGCCTGGTTGTGGGCGCGTAGCTTTGATGGTGGCGGCCCCCACACCCAGTTGCTGCGCCGTCTAGGCCATTGGCTGATGAAGGAACCAGATCTTGAGGAGGAACGCCTGACTGTGGCTGCAAACGGCCTGAAGCTTGTCGTTGAACGGCGCACAATGGAAGATCAAGTCCCAGAGGTTGTGGTTTCCGGTCCCGGCGGTGAGGACAGCAGCATCACTTTAAGTAAAGTGCGCGACGGGCTGTGGCAATCAACTATGACAGCCAGTCGGGCCGGCGTCTATAAATTTGAAACGTCGGCACCGACAGGCCGCCTGACGGCGATTGCTCATGCTGGTATTGCTGATCCACGTGAGATGTCAGAGGTGACTGCAACGGAGGAAAAGCTTGCAGGTTTGATTGAAAAGACGGGTGGTGGCATTTTTTGGACGCAATCGTCTGGCTTATTTTCAGATATTTCTATTTCGAGAAGTGTAACGGTTCCGCGTGTTACAATGCTTTCGGCTGCACGTGTTTTTTCTGGCTCTAACTGGATGGGCCTTAAAGATCGTAATGCCTACCTTACACGTGGCGTTAAATTAACACCTTTATTCAATGGCTTTGCAGCACTGGTGGTGCTTCTATTTCTTATGTCCTTAGCATGGTGGCGTGAAGGGCGTTCCTGATGTGCAGGCCATGAAGAGCATTAATTGTCCTTCCATTTCTTTCCTCCGCTGTGTAAAAATGAGTATTGCCCCAAAATATGTGTTGCCTTTCTGCAACTTTTGCGTGAATTACCAAATTTTTTTCATTACTTCATTTGCTTAACAGAGATTACTCGCCTAAATATCAATGTATTGTAATGAGTCGTGCGGCAAGCCCCTATGTAGGGGTTCGCAAACGGATTGACAATGAAGTTCAATCTGTAGCAGGGAGCAAGCCCGGCGATTAGGTAGCCGCACCCCATGTTTTCGCGTCAGTAGTGAGTTTGTATCGCGTCCGGTCCGAACCGCGTGCGCACACGCGCGTGCGTGCTGTTCTGTCCGGACACGGGCTGTCGCCGGGCAGCGCGTGATGCTTTCTGCAATATCTGCAACGACAGACGTGGAGAATATTATGATTGGGGGACTGAAAAAGTCGATCAGCTGCCTGGCTTTTGCAGCTGCTGCGGGTTTAATGTATCCAGCAGGTGCAATGGCTGCAGACCTTGGCGGCAATTGCTGTGCTGATCTTGAGGAGCGGATTGCTGAGCTTGAGGCAACAACTGCTCGCAAGGGTAATCGCCGGGTTTCTTTGGTGGTTTCCGGTCACGTCAACGAATCAATCGTTTTTTGGGACGTGAGCGGGACTGAGCCTGGTGCGGAGGAGGAGTCGGGTGTTTCTATCGGGACCAATAATGCTTCTCGCTCGCGTTTCCGCTTTAGCGGCGAGGCGTTGCTCAATGAAGACTGGTCTGCCGGCTTTCTGATGGAGTTTGGCGTTCGCCGTAATGATCTTGCGAGTGTCGACCAAGACAATCCAAGTGTGACGAAGAATATCGATATCCGTCATGAGGCGCTCTACGTCAAGTCCAAGACGTTTGGTACTGTTTGGATGGGTTGGACATCTGCTGCTACTGATGGTGTTACTGAAATATGTCTTGGGTGCGGTCTCGGAAATGGGCCGGATTTCAACGACGACTTCGGTTCATCGATGATTGCTGCGAACGGTAAGACGTTCCAGGAGCATGCTGGTGCATCGGGTGCCTTCGCCGGTGAGGGTGATCGTCGCGATCTTGTGCGCTACATTTCACCAACATTTGCCGGATTTGCCGTTTCGGCTTCCTATGGTGGCGATGACTACTGGGATTTAGCTTTGCGCTATGCTCATGAGTTTAATAACAGCATCCGTGTTGGTTTCGGTGTTGGTTATTCTCAGGATACTGACGCAACTTCAGCGGCAATTTCTGGTGCGTCATGTGATGGCACGTCAGGTGAAAGTGATCGCGACTGCCGTTCTCTTGGGCTTTCAGGCAGCGTGATGCATGTTCCGACAGGTCTCTACATCGCATCTGCGTATGGTTTGAACCAGGACGAACTTGCTACAGGTGGTGACACCAACTGGGGTTGGCATATCACTGCAGGTATTAACCGGAGATTTAATACGCTGGGTAATACAAACTTCTGGTTGATGTACACTTACAACGAGCGTGAGATTAGTTCAGATCCCAGCTTCGCAGACTCCTCTCTCGATGTCTACGGTGTCGGTGTCGAACAGAAGATCGATGCGGCTGCGATGGAAGTCTACATGTGGTATAAGCGTATGGAAGCCGAAGAAAATGGTGCAGATACTGGAGAGTCAGATCAGCTCCTGATAGGCTCTCGCATCAAGTTCTAACTCAGCAAATTCATTGCTTGTTGATACAGGGGTGCTCTGCGCCCCTGTTTTTGTATTGCAGGGGCTGTTGCTTTGATGACACAGAGAGGAGGGCGTATTTTGTTTTTCGCCAAATCTTCATTGTTCATTAGGTTTGATGACTGCATTCTTCGTAGGCAGATACAATATCTGCATGTCGTACTCCTGAAAGAAACAGTTTGGAAAACACTATGCGGTCTCAAATTAAACTTGCAGGCTTTAGTGCTTTGCTGTTGCTTGTGCCGGTTTGCGCAGCTGCATTTGAAAAAGCGAACATTGGCGCGCCTGATGCCAAGCCAGTTGAACAATCGAATAACGGATTAGATCAACAAAATCTGGCCGAATTGCCCGGCTCCAGCACCGTCCCTGCGCCAGGCGAAGGTGATGAAAGTGCAATTAGCATTCCCGGGTTAGGCGCCATTCCAAAGTTAGATTTCGGAATGGAACTTCTTTATAGCGGTGAAAACAAATATGACGAGGTGGCGCCGGAAAGCGATGAAGATCTGCAGATCAGGGGAACCATCAAACACCGTTTCTAATCCTTTTATCTGTAATGACGCATGTTTCGCTTTATTTGTTAATCAGCGTTAACGGCAATAATAACTTTTTACCTCTGGTCGATCCTGCCGACTTGGCAGTCGGCTTTGCGGCCGGCACGGCGCTCGGGTAATTGGCTTTCACCATTTTGTTTGCCGGACGTATGGATAACATATTGACCATCTGCCGATGGCCAATTTTGTGAGATTTCGATGATAAGTTTTCGGCGGATAGCCTCGGCAAACTCATCGTATCTGAGCACGGGAAAAACAAAAGATGACTGACCACCGATAACGCAGTCCTCGAAATAATGATTGAGGCCATAGCCGTGCGTCAGGCGACGGATCATCGGTGATAACATGATTGGCAGGCCATTGATCGTAATGCCTTTGCCGACGACCGCATCACGCATTTGATCAACGAGGGGACCCGTTCGATTAGCTCCATCACCTGAAATATCAATGACGCGTTTCAAACTGTTGATGCCATTATTCTCAAACAGTCTGGCTGCAAAACGCATAGCGCCTGAAATAGATGTGCCCGAAATTGCGGAACGTTCTTTTGTGGCGAGTTCATTGCGGAAAGCAAGCGCGCTTGCGTGATCGGATATGATGCGCCACGGCACCAGGATGCGCTGGCTTAATTCATTACCCCATTCTATGTAGGTTACTGCAATCCGGCCTCGAATACCCAGCTGTATTGTCCGAATGAGCTGCTGGTCTTCAAAAGCAGTGAGAAAACCTTGCCGTTGGGTGTTATGCTCCTTGTCACTCATTGAGCCGGAAACATCAACGGCAATGACCAGTTCCACGTCAACATATTCTGTAGACTGTGCATGGCATTGAGCGATTGTCATCAGTAACAGAAAAGCGGCAAATCTCATTCGCTGCAGCATATCCAACGATTTCCGAAAAAATTATGCATCCGCATTGGGTGATGGCGTGGCTCTGGCGGCGGTTTGAATACCGTCAATTTTTCCGTATGATGTCTTCATAGTTTTTGGATTACGCTCAGGATATTATTTCTGGCAACTGTTTTTTCGCTGAGACGCAGCCAGCTTTATTAACTATCTTGATTAAGTTGAAAACCATGATCCGGGTTTTTTTAGGGCTATTATCATGAACTTTATCGGCATTAGTCAATTGCGGGAGAATAACGATGATCGACCGTCTTAATCATGTTGCCATCGCCGTCAGGGACATTAGATCTGCCGCCAGCGTTTATCGTGATATTCTTGGCGCAGATGTTTCAGCCGCCACCCAGATGCCGGAACACGGTGTGACAGCAATATTCATCACGCTAGCTAACACCAAGATCGAACTCCTTGAGCCTTTGGGAGACAATTCACCAATCGCCAAATTCCTGGAACGTAATCCGGAAGGTGGAATCCATCATCTTTGTTACGAAGTTGACGACATTATTGCCGCCCGTGACCAGCTGATCGCCAGCGGTGCCCGCATCCTTGGCGACGGGCAACCAAAAAACGGCGCCCACGGCAAACCTGTTCTGTTTCTCCACCCTAAAGACTTTAACGGCATCCTGATGGAGCTGCAAGAGGCATAGGTATAACGGCCGACTGAGGATAATTAAGCTTGGTGGCTCTGGTGCTGAGAGCTTAATCCCATGATCTTGAATTGCGAATTTGCGACCTTTGACTACAGCAACCATTAGGCCGTGTCATTTATTTAGTAAATTTTTATTTTTGCAGAGGTGTCGGCGTGTGCGCCAGGAGGCATGCAAGGAGGAGATGGTCAAATTCTATTGCCATGAAGAGTTTGGCATGCAACTTTTGCCATCTAAAGCAGGCTTCAACGCATTAGTCAAAGTCTGCGGCGGTGCCGTGGGTGGGCGAGAATATTTCATTGCCGTCTACTTGCAGGCCATGGATATAATGCCATGCAAGGCTGCGGAAACCTCAGCTCTTTATTTCTCGAGCAGGATCCGCATGAGATTTTCATGCCTATCTTGTGGCATGGGCTTGTGTCATGGGAATGTCCTGCTCGGACGGCTATTTCACATGCCGTGCGATTTACGCGCAAGGCCCCGCTGGCTACACTGCGTTACGGGCAGTATGCTGAAATCGTCGTGCCATTATAAAATGGTTTTGGATTCGGGCACTCCAAATCATTTCGACGAGGCACGGTGATGATCTCCATGTCGCGCTCGCGGACTTTGATCCTGTTTGGATGAAAAATCCCAAGGCTCATGCGCACGGGCTGCTGGACTGCCTCCAGCTCATCGAGCTGGGCGGATATTTTTCCACTGATTTGATATAAAGTAGGCCATCCAGCGATGGCTGGTAATATACCATTTAACAGCATGAGCACCATACCCGCTCCAGCAAGCATTTTCGGCCAATTCTGCGTGGTCAGCCAAAGCGCCAGAAAAATTGCCCACGGTCCAAACAGGAGAAAAGCCGAATAGCGTGCCCACCATGCCTCCGGATGAATGAGCGCTAGAACGATAATCATTGCAAAAGTTAAAAGTCCTGATTTTGCGACCAAGAGGTGTCGATAAGATACGAACAACCAGACAGCTCCTGCAGCTGCCAGAGTGAGCTGCTCGGGAAAAAAAGGCCCCCAGCCGCCAACGCGCGGGTCTACCCATGTGAACGCGCGAATCTCCGACCAAGACGGAGGGCTGAACGGCCATTGCCACTCATAACTTGCGACGCCAAGTTCAGGTTTGCCGAAAATCGATCTCCAAAGCGCCTCAATCGAGGAAATTTCACGAAAAGCAAGTGGGGTACTACGCGTCATAATATCGAATGCCGCATCGCCCATGAGGGGATGAAAGATGTGACCGGCTGCAAAGACGTTTTGTATGTAAGGGCTTGGTCCCAAAAGCAGAAACCCGGCACCTATGGCGCCGCCGAAAAGACCGGCAAACAAGAAAACCTCAGTCCATTGACGCCAGCGCAGAAAAAGAACTGCGAGCCCCAGTGCCCCGAGTATTGCAAAGCTAAAGACAAGCCCGGTGAATTTTATGTTCGAGGCTAAAACCACCGCCGATACAAGGATGAGAGCCGGCTGGCGGGCCTGCCTGCTCCAAAGCTGACTTACTGTTAGGAGATGGCCTCCTGCCAGCACAATCAGTACGAATGCGCAAAACAAAATACCATCGTTGTAGAACGTCAGAAGCTGTGCGACCACAACTGTATTAAAGCCGAGGGTAACGCTGAAAAGTGCGGCCCATAAGGACGACAGGCCAGCAACCGCCCGCAGCAGGATATAAGCATAGATGATTACGATAAGAAAAAGCAGGGGATTGAGAAATTTCGCAGTCTCAATGCGATCTGTAATCGCGTAAACCGCAGCACCAATTATGCCGCCAGCCTTGGCATAATAATTGAGCCATAATCCAATTTCCATGTCGATGATGCCGCGATCTTCTGCGCGCCATTCTTCGTACACGGGGTTCCAGCCGCTGGCTAACTGAAGGATCAGCTCTTGGTGGTAATGTTGGCCATCCCAGGAACTATCGTAAATAGAACCGGCAATAAGCAGCGCACAAAACCAAAGAACGACCGTCATGCCCGTTGCAACGGCGGACATGACGACACGCGATTTCTGCGTCCAGACAAATATTGGCAAAGCAATCAGCAATGCGGTCGGCAACGTCCATTGACCGATGGGAATGGCGATCAAAAAACCGACGCTTACTGCAATCTGCAACGCCAAAAGTAACGCCGCAGATAAAGTGACGACGCTCATGACTGGAGAGTGCGTAAGCTCTTTAGCAGCATAATTCTGATTTATCATAGTCGTGGGACCGGACAGTTTTGCCAATGAATTACCTCAAGAAATTAAGCGGGGCTTGATCTTTGCAGCGTTTGGAAAAATTTAGCGATGTGAGCAACGCCATAAAGCGCAAGTACGCCGCCCACATTGACGACAGTCCATGAAGTGAAATGGTAGCCCCACTGCGTTAGAATAACGTCGCCTATAATTGAGGCAATAATTCCGCTCATGAAAATTGCGAGCGAATGCTGCCCCATGAAGACAATGGGCTCAAACGCCGGCCTCTGCAGCAACTGGCCTAAACCCGTCCATGCAATGGCAAAGAGATAAGCGAGCGCGAAAAAATGGATCACGCGCAATATGCTCAAGTTTGTCTTATGATCGGGCGGGATCAACCAGGATCGCAAAAGACGCAGTTCTTCATAGTTCTGTAGTAATGTCGGATAACTGATAAATACGCTCAAAACGATATAAGTGAGCGCTGCCACGGTTATGATCCGATTAGGCTTCGGTGCGGGCAGGATGCCCGAAGAAAACATGAAGCCGCCGAAAAATAGAATTTGCCACGCCAACGGATTAAAGAACCATTGGCCATGGGCATGCTGCAAATTAGCGTCTGTGATCTGTACGAAAAAATAGACCATGAGGCAGGCTGTAACAGGAAGCAACCGATGAATGTTTGCTAAACCGATGATGACCGGCATGGCAGCCAGCAATGTAAGGTACATCGGAAGAATATCCGAGCGCCCTGGCTGGATCTGCAGTATCATGAGGCCTGGGAGCGCTCGCTCTATGTTATTGACAAATTCCAGCAATCCCCAGCGCCCGAGATAATTGAAATTTGAAAATATCGTCACGAAGAATATACAAACGCCTGCGGCGACGAGCGTGACCAGAATATGCGACCAGTAAACCTGCCATACGCGATAGCCAACGCGCATTGTCCCAACACCGAATCCATGGCTATCAAAGGTGCGGTAAAACGCAAAGCCTGACGCAAGACCCGAGCAGAAAACAAACACGTCCGCCGCATCGCTCAATCCGAAACGGGCCGGTATATACCACCACATGATATTGCCGTGGACATGCGCGATAAAAATAATGATAAGCGACATGCCACGAAAAAAATCCAGTCTCACGTCGCGTTTTTTTCTTTTTATCGCCTGCAACGCAACATCACTTGTTGTCATTTTTAATCTCGATCCAGAATCCAACGGATGTATGCGTTACGCTATGCATCATAAAAAGGCAACGAGTTGCCTCATACGCTTGTTTCACATTAATCTTACCGCTTGCCTGAGGGTATCTGCTCATCGACCTTGCCAGCCGTTGAAAACGTCGGGCAATCGGCAGAAACTCGGCACGACAGGGTTTAATTCATGACTGTAAAAGCCAAAGATCCAATGCGGCCGCTTTGCGTCGACCTGGACGGCACACTTGTCACGACCGACACACTGCATGAAAACGCTCTCAAAGCCATGCTCACCTCGCCTTTTCGAGCGCTCCGGGCGATTATGTCAGGGCTGCTCGCCGCTGCGTTTGGGGATCGTTCGGGAATAAAGGTGCAACTGGCGGCAATCGCCCGGCCGGATGGCGCTCTGCTGCCCTATCGGCAAGAAGTTCTTGCTATGCTCAAGACAGAAAAAGCGCGAGGACGGCGGTTGGTTCTGGCAACGGGCAGCGATCGACGGATCGCGAACGACGTTGCCACGGCGCTTTGCCTTTTTGATGAAGTCGTTGCAACCGAGCCAGAAAAGAATATGACCGGCAAGGTAAAGGCTGCGGCGCTGGTCGATCGCTTTGGCACCAAGGGCTTCGATTACATTGGCGACAGTAAGGCTGACGTACCAGTCTGGCGGGCAGCTGAAGGTATCTGGGTTGCGGGGCGGCGCATGTCGCAGCAACGCCTGGCGCGAAAAGGCTTTAAGGACGAGACGGTAAATTTTCTTTTGCCGCACGAAAAGACAAGCGTGCTTAAAAGCTGGATGCACGCGTTGAGATTATATCAGTGGACGAAGAATATTCTCGTTTTTGTGCCTGTGCTGGCGGCCGGGGTTTGGACAGATACGGCGATGCTGCTCGCAGGATTGCAGGCTTTCCTGATTTTCGGCCTTATTGCGAGCGGTACTTACCTCATTAATGATTTGGTCGATATCGAAAGTGACAGGCATCATCCACGCAAACGCACACGCGCCTTTGCCGCAGGCGATATCTCACTCGTCGCTGGTGTTTTTGCCGCTGTTGCTCTCATTGGCCTGGGAGGTGCTGCTGCCTGGCTTGTAGGCCCGCTGTTTTTTGCAACAGTTGCGGCTTATCTTGCTCTGACCTTGCTTTATTCGTTCCAGCTCAAGCGTGTTCCAATCGTGGATATATTTGCGCTCGCAACGCTTTATTGTCTTAGGATCGTCGCAGGTGCAGCTGTCACAGGCCTAACGCTCTCAGTCTGGCTTTTGAATTTCAGTGGTTTCCTTTTTCTCAGTCTTGGCTGCCTGAAACGCGTTGGCGAAATGTCGGGGGGAGATATTGCGGCAAAAACGCGGGGACGCGGCTACCAGGCTTCGGATCGCACGCTGCTCGGCGCTTTGGGCATTTCCATCGGTGTATCGGCGATTATCGTTTTTGGTCTTTATGTTGGCTCACCTGCGGCCTCTGAAATTTATGCGAGGCCCGAATGGCTCTGGGGCATAACGCCGGTCTTGCTGCTTTGGCTGACACGGCTGTGGCTTGCAACCTGGCGCGGAGAAGTTGCCGACGATCCAATCGTAACGGTCCTGAGGGACCCGGTGAACTGGTTTCTCGGGTCAGCAGGCCTTTTTGTTTTCCTGGCAGCGCACTATGGTGACTTTTTCTTGACGGTGCTTGCCATCTAGCCGTGAACAGGCAGGCATATTCGCGGAAGTTTAAGATTTGCAAGGGCTGACCGAACCTAATTAAGCGGGGGTATCGCGATGTTTTTCTCTGCGGCTTATTTATTAATATGCAGAAAACGCTGAATTTTGGCCTGGGCTTCGTAGGACCTGCCTGCCGTTGCTGCAGGCTGCGCCGTCAGGCACCATGCTTGCCGGGAAACGGTTCCAGGTGATAAACACCGTGCTGACGGTGTAACTATTATAAAGGCCGGAAAATATCGAATTCCAGCGATATATATCGGGTAATCAGGAGGCTAAATGGGAAGCGCTCAGTTGATATCAGGCTGGCTGCTGCTGGCACTCGCCATCGTGGCCAATGTGATTGCAAATATTTCGCTCAAGATAGCTGCTGTTTCTATCAAGGATGTAACCGATCCGCTTGCGATTGCGCTCCGCCTTGCAACGCAAGCCTATTTTTGGGCGGGGCTGGTCTCTTGTGGGGTCCTGTTTCTTGCGTTTTTTTTCGCCCTGCGTTCGGTGCCCGTCAGCCTCGCTTATCCGATTGTCACCTCCCTCGCCACTGTCGGGCTGACCGTGCTCGATGCGATGGTGCTTGCAACACCGATCGGCCTTACCCGGATTATCGGCATCGCGTTTGTGCTGGTGGGGATCGCGCTGGTTTTAAATGGGACGGCGGTGCGGTAGAAATTGGCGCCTGAATATACTCCCGAAATCTTAAACCCTGGCCAATGCCGAGTAGTGCCGACGGCATGGAGCTGGGACGATTTCTCCTCGCGGCTCAATGCGCCTTAGTTGGAGCCAATTGTGTTGGAGCCGATGGTGTTATTGAAGGCACATGTTATTTGGCCGGTTATTTGAATGTTGAAAACGTTCGAGATTCATGAGAATGGTTATGTTAGATAATTAGTTACTTTATACTACTGTTCTGTCGTCTGATCTGGACGCATTCGAGAAGTCTGCGTGGGATGGCCGGTTCTTTAATATCCAGAGCAAAAATATCCAGAGCAAAACTTTTTCCACGCTTGGCTACATCTCAGTTTTGCTTATTATGATCTTTGGTGTCGTCCTTAGCGGCAAATGTTTTATCTGTCGTTATGGCGGGACTGTGTAATTGAACGATAAATGCTAAATTCAGCAGCGTAACTTCAACCGTTCGTGTTCAACCGTTCATGGGGCCAGTCGTTTTCCACTAACAGACGAACTGGGCAGCATAACTGGCAAGGGGGAATGAGGGTGACAATCGACTTGGGCTCGAATCGGACAAGTTTACAATTTATGGCAGTTGTGATCGGCGTGAGTGCCATGATGCTGGCGCTTACTTACGGCGCAGGCCTTTTAATTCCAATTATCGTTGCGTTCATCCTCACCAATGTGCTCGAAGCTTTGATCGAGCAAATGGTCAAGCATTTTAAGATGCCACAGCTGATCGCCGTTCCACTCTGCGTCATTATTGTGTTTTTGCTGATTAGCGCTTTTGTTTACATTATTGTCGACCAAGTCGATGAATTTATCGCGGCCTGGCCCCGCTATTTCAATAGATTAGCTGGTCTCATTGACAGTATGACACTGCTGCTCGGCCAAGAAATCATGACCCGCGTTCAGACAGCACTGAGCAATTTAAATTTAGCAACCCACCTGCCGTCAGCCGTCGGCTCAGCCGGCGGCATACTTCTGAATTTCGGTCTCGTTCTCATATATGCCGGTTTCCTGCTCGCAGAACGCGGACGTATTTTTAAAAGTCTGGTGCAACTGCCGCGCAATCCAATCGAGAGAGAGAATATTGCTACGGTGCTCACGGCTGTCTCGGATGGCGTTCGTCAGTACCTGTTTGTTAAGACCGTGATAAGTTTGATCACAGCGGCAACAAGTTATGCCATACTCAGGTATCTTGGGCTGGATTTCGCTGAGACATGGGCTCTGATTATCTTTTTCCTGAATTACATTCCGAGCATCGGTTCGGCACTCGGCGTTGTGTTTCCAGCGTTATTGGCGCTTGTACAATTCGACACGATTACACCATTTTTTGTTCTTGCCATCGGCCTGACAGCCTTGCAATTCTCGATCGGAAACATTCTTGAACCCGCCTTGATGGGCAGGTCGCTCAACCTAAGCCCATTTGTGATTATCGTATCGCTGGCATTCTGGAGCACCATCTGGGGAGTGGCCGGTGCCTTCCTCGCTGTGCCCATTACCGCCGTAATCGTAATTTTATGCCGGGAAATCAAGGGCTGCGAATGGGTGGCGGTGCTGTTGTCAAACGCATAGACCAAACCACATCCATGAGTGATCGGGCGTGCACCTCCAACAGCGCTGCGAATAGGTCTCATGTTGCATTGAATGTCCCATTGCGACATAACGATAACGGGTGAGCACAAACTGCTCCCGCCTTGTTGATATTGATCTGTTTTCCGGGGGATCACTGCTGCGTCAACGGCTTATACTCGGCCAACCTCCTGGCGCAACCGCTGCCGCATCAGCCGAGCTGCATGGGCGAGTACATCCGCGCTGCCACCGGCGGCATTCTCGCTCAGATAACGCCGGAAGGCGCGGGCACCGGGTTGGCCGTGATAAAGGCCGTGCATATGACGTATGATATTGTTCAGGCGGCCACCGCGTGCAATATGTGCGGCCGTATAGTCGAGCATTTCCTCGATCACATCATCGCGCGTGCGCGGCTCACGGTTCTCACCGAAATAGCGGCGGTCGACGTCAGCTAGCAGATACGGCGTCTGGTAAGCCGCCCGGCCAAGCATCACGCCATCAACCAGCTTGAGATGGGCTTCGACCTGGTCATGGTTGGCGATGCCCCCGTTGATAACAATGGTCAGGTCAGGGCGGGCGGCCTTGAGGCGATAGACACGAGCATAATCAAGCGGCGGGATATCACGATTTTCCTTCGGGCTGAGGCCCTTGAGCCAGGCCTTTCGCGCATGTACGATAAACAGACGGCATCCGGCAGCCGCAACGATCTCGATAAAGCGCATAAAATCCGCTTCAGTATCCTGATCGTCGATGCCGATACGGCACTTGACCGTGACGGGGATGCTGACTGCGGCCTGCATGGCGGCAACGCATTCAGCAACCAGCTTCGGCTCAGCCATGAGACAGGCACCGAAGCGGCCGGCCTGCACGCGGTCCGATGGACAGCCAACATTAAGATTGATTTCGGTGTAGCCTTCACATTCGCCAATCCGTGCCGCTTCTGCCAGCCGGGCAGGCTCTGAGCCGCCAAGCTGCAGCGCCACCGGATGCTCAGCCTCGGAAAAACCAAGCACCCATGCCCTGTCGCCATACAGGACTGCCTCGGCAGTCACCATTTCGGTGTAAAGCAGCGCTTGCTTCGACAGCAGACGATGAAAAAACCTGCAATGCCGGTCCGTCCAATCCATCATCGGCGCCACACAGAATTTATGTGATTGATATTGCATATATTTTCCTGTTTAGTCACTTGTATGCGCGGCGGATGCGTGGATCTTCGGCCACATCTGTTTGCATACCTGCGTACCTCTTTGCTACCACGCTGCACTCAAATTGCACGCAACATGGCTGCATTAACAGGCAACAAAGGGAGCTTGCCTGTTGGCGGTGCCATATGCTGGGTGCCTGTGATCTGATATCAATTCATGTTGCTCATAAGCAACTTTTTCTGTGGCACGTCATTACTTTATTTTCGTGGCATTGTGTTGCGATTTCCTCGATTATAGAGGTGTGCATGCGCAAAGCTGACAGGTAAACACTGGTGACAATCACCGTTCTTTTGAAGAAGAAAACGGCTTCAAACCCCCATTTGCGCCGGAAAATAGGTATTCCCGACCAGCCAGTCGTGCTGGCAGCCCTGCCGGCTATTGCCGCTGGAAGCTCTGCTGTATCTTGAAATAGTAACGGCTTTGTAAGCCAGAAGGTTATTCGAACCGGATGCTGTAGAAAGCTATGTCAATTGTATCGATGACTTATTGTAAAACACCGCGGAGTGCATGGGACTTGGAGCAGCATGCTTTGCGTCTCTCCCAGCAACGTTACGATCTTGACGAACACTTCAAGGTCATAGCCACTCTTTACGATAAAATACGGGGTTAGATAGTGGACGTACGGCCGAATAAGCTTTTATGTTTTATCTCAGACCTTGACGGCGGCGGCGCTCAGCGGACGATGGTCAATCTGGCCAATAGCCTGCATTCACTGCCGGAATGGCAAGTGCGTTTGGTCGTTGCAGAAAAACGCGGCCCCGGTGTCGCCTGGCTTGATCCCAGCTTCGATGTTGTTGATCTGGTCTGCCCGAGAGTGCGCTACGCAGTATTTCCATTGCGGCAAGCCATTAAGATTTTTCAGCCCGACATCATTTTCTCGACGATGCTTGACAATAACATTATTGCAGCATTAGCCCGCTTTTTGTCGGGGCATCGCTGTGCGCTGGTTTTACGTGAGACCAACAGTCAGCGCGCGCGCGGCGATCTTAGCAAAATCCGCCGTATGTTGGCGGGGTGGGCGTATCGTCAGGCTGATATCAGTATTGCATTGTCGTCCGGTGTCGCCGAGGAAATGCTGGAGGATTGCCGATTACAACCGGATCGCCTGATCACGCTGCCTAACCCCGTTGATATAGCCCATATTCGCCAAAGGCTGACCAAGCCCACCATTACTGCAAAGAAGAGCAAGATGGCTGGCCCACATTTTATTGCGGCAGGCCGATTGACCCGACAAAAAGGCTTCGATCACTTGCTGAGCGCATTTGCCAGCATGAAACAACCTGGACGTTTGAGCATTTTGGGAGATGGCAAGGATCGCGGGGTACTTGAAAACCAGGCCAAATTACTGGGAATTGCGGAGCAGGTGGAATTTGCCGGTTTTGTTGACGATCCTTATTCGCGCATGGCTGCGGCGGACTGCTTTGTGCTGTCGTCGCGTTGGGAAGGCTTCGGTCATGTGATTGTTGAAGCGATGGCCTGCAATTTACCCGTCATCGCTATGGATTGCCCTCACGGCCCAAGAGATATTATTGACCATGAAATGGATGGATTGCTAGTTCCTGCTGGCGATATTGGTCAGTTAACAAATGCGATGGACCGTATTGCAGCAGATCCGGCACTGGCTGAAAGGCTGGCAGGCAATGCGCTTGGCAAGGCGGAAATGTTCCGGAAAGAGATTGTATCACAGCGCTATGGCGAATATCTCAAGGCTGCTTGCAGCAAGAAACGAGGGCAATAATCTGTGCCATCAAGCACGGCCAGATTATGGCAGGAAATGTTTGAGGCTTGCAAAGGGCTGAGGGTAGAAGCTGGCGCTCTGATGCGAGGATCGACAGCCGTCGATCGGTCAGAATGCCGAAATCAGCTTATCGCACGCGCATTGCCGAAGCCTGACATGATCGTGCGCGATGGCAAGAACTGCCTTGGCAGGTGACAGCCTTGCATAGACAAAACTATTCTGACGTCAGGCAGTGCTTAAGCCCGTTCATTGTTTCTGCTTTTGGTGCTGATATTGCTTAACGGTGATGCTATCGCCCTCACCAACGGATATATTCAGATTAAGATTAGCATCTTTGCTGCATGGGACAATTATTTTATGATAAGCCGGTATGATACGAGTTATTGTAACATTGCCTGTATTTTCGGTTGTCGCACCAAAAGATATTCTATGATCGCACTCAACGCGGACAGATTGATGGGCTGACACATTCGAAGCTGTGAGTGCAATTATTGCGGAAATTGATAAAATTCTGATTTGCATGGTAAACACCCTTGATAAAGTTTCCTGTCACTTTAAGTCATTCTCGGGCGAAAGCACATGTTTGCGTTTATTTTTTATTAAGAATGTTTAATATCAGTTCTGTTCCAGATGAAATTATCGATGATGAATTTTTTTGGGGTTAGATGGTGCCCAGAAAAGGACTCGAACCTTCACGGCCTTGCGGCCACTGGCACCTGAAGCCAGCGCGTCTACCAATTCCGCCATCTGGGCTAAAAAAACATTGATTAGTACTCACAATAAAACTTGTCAATGCAGGAATTATGGAGAATTGTCGCTTTTATCATGTATTCATGCTTTTGGTGTGAAAACTGCTCTCGCGACGACCCGGCGCCTTCACATGCCGAGAGAGGTTCGTGTAACAATTTAACTAACATTTATTCAGGCTACTCCGCCCGTTACGCTACGTTGGAAGGTGAGGCAAGTGATGACGTTAAGGCTGAAACACGGCTCTTTAGCAACAATATTTGGAGGATCGGGTTTTGTAGGACGCTATGCTGTGCGCGCATTCGCCAAACACGGATGGCGCGTCAGGGCGGCGGTCCGGCGGCCGGATCTTGCAGGGCACCTGCAGCCAATGGGAGCGGTTGGGCAGATACATGCAGTGCAGGCCAACGTTCGCCATCAACAATCCATAGAGGCTGCCGTCTTCGGGGCAGATCTGGTGATCAATTTTGTTGGCATCTTAGCTGCCAGTGGCCGGCAGACGTACGATAGTGTACATGTCAAAGGTGCTCGCGCCGTTGCAAAGGCGGCGAAACAGGCCGGAGCCACACAGTTCGTTCACATTTCCGCTCTCGGCGCTGATCATAAATCGCCCTCAGAATATGGGCGCACGCGCGCTCTGGGCGAACAGGCCGTGCTTGAGGAGTTCCCCGAGGCTGTCATTTTACGTCCTTCCATTGTGTTCGGACCTGAGGACGAGTTCTACAACAGATTTGCCGTTCTGGCAAAAAATGCACCATTTATGCCGCTTATTGCGGGCGCAATAAAGTTTCAGCCGGTCTATGTTGGGGATCTTGCCGATGCTATATTCGCGGCCAGCGAAGGTAAAGCACGCTCTGGCACCGTTTATGAAATCGGCGGGCCTGAAATTCTAACATTTCGGCAGATTCTTGACAGCGTACGCAGGTGGACAGACCGTCAGCGTCCCTATTTACCGCTGCCGCTTTGGCTGATGGAATTGCAGACAATTTTGACTTCACCACTCCCTAACAGCCTGCGCCCCATAACACTCGATCAGGTCCGTATGCTAAAGGTGGACAATGTTGTCAGTGATGCTGCTAAGGCCGATGGACGAACGCTGTATGAGCTTGGCATAACAAATCCGCAAGCCGCAGGTGCAATCGTACCTACTTATCTTGAGCGCTATAAGCCGCGCGGACAATTTTCACATTACAGGGGCTGAATGCATTTTCATAGGCCGGATAGTTGCCTATAGAGCCGGCTGGTTTCGCGCTGTAATTGACGACACGGCCTAGTGATACAGACCACTAGTTCCAATGAACGCAAAGGCATGCAGAGCATATTCGAGGATGAGCAACGCAGAAATGGGTCGATTTCGCCAAACCGGCTCTCGTGTGCTAATTGACGGCACGCCCTAAGTCCCATAGCGAAAGTGGGGGAGCAGAACCGATGGTCTTGTTACTCATATTTTTGTTGATCATTCTCGGGGTGGCCGTGCTGCCGCAAATGTGGGTGAAGCATGTGATCGCTCGCAATTCGCACGAACGCACGGACCTTGGCGGAACCGGGGCGGATTTTGCGCGACACTTGTTGGATGGCATGAAGCTCAATGAAGTTGCGGTTGAGGAAACCGATCTTGGAGATCATTACGATCCCGACGCCAAGGCCGTGCGTTTGTCGCCGCCACATTATCGTAAACGGTCGCTTGCCGCGATCGTCATTGCGGCCCATGAAGTAGGCCATGCGATGCAGGATGCCACCCATTATGGTCCATTGAGAGCACGGACCCAGCTTGCACGGCATGCCAGTAAGGTGCAAACGGTCGGCTTTATACTAATGCTGGCGGCGCCGGTGTTGATGCTGCTCATGCGTTCGCCGGCGTTAATGCTCATTGAATTGGCAGCCGGCATTCTATTGCTTGGAGTAACCGTATTGATGCACGTCTATACTTTGCCGGTGGAATTTGACGCAAGTTTCAAGCGTGCCCTGCCGGTTCTCAAAGCAGGCAGGTTTATTCCGGAAAAGGATCTGCCAGAGGCACGTACGCTGCTGCGTGCGGCAGCCCTCACTTACGTTGCGGCAGCGGCCATGAGTATGCTGGACATTATGCGGTGGCTAAAGATTTTGAGGTTGTAAGCCAATTCCCGGCCAATGAAACGGGCCGATTGCGCCAAACGGGTCTCATACAGCTCAACTAACGACACTCCTTGACGTTTAACGTATACATATGGTCAATTCAGCACGGCAAAGTCAATGTGTGACGGGAGACCACTGAAGAACGCGCTAATCACGATGCGTTCAGAGTCTGGCGCAGATGGTTGAGGAGATTAATAACGCTGAATTCACGCCTGCGTTCGCGGTCCGGCTGGCCTGTCAAAGTGGTTGTACTTTCAAAATTCGCGGCGGAAATCCCCATGACAACACTGCCCTCAGCCTGATTATCTGCTGCCAGGGGCTCAAGTGCCGTAATGCCAACGTCTGCGCCATAGCGATTGCGCGTACGTGCCGCCAAGGCAATGGTGCGCAGATCGATCGGCATTTCAAGCAGATCCGCAGGCAGCTGCCCCGGCGGCAAAACATCGCCGCCGATAAATATCTTCATCTCAGGATCGACCACTGTCATGCGCGAAGACAGAAGGCCTCCGGTCAAGGTCTCGGCAGCAGCCAGCGTCAATCCCTTGTCTCGCAGTAAGTTGAGAACGGCAATTTCCATCGTTTCTTCGTCGATGCCAAAAATTGCATCCCCGAGAACAGGCCGTATCTGGCGGTCCTGGATATCAAGCTCAGCTATTGCTGCTGGTTCATCTTCAGCCTTAGCTGTGATGCGAACCTTGATGCCTTCGATTCCGCTTGCCTGAAATGCCAATGTCGCACGGCGCGTTTGATCCAGAGTTTCGATGTGCGGCTGCAACATTTCAGCCAGCCTGGATTCGCTCATCCCCCAAATGCGCAGCACTCTGGATCGAATTACACTGTGGCTTCCCGCGCGTGTGCGCAGATCCGGCAGAATTGTGCCGACTATCATGGCGCGCATTTCAGATGGCACACCTGGCACCGCGTAGATCACCTTATCGCCTATCGGACAGATGAGACCCGGTGCCGTGCCCGGCATTTGCGCGATAATGTGCGCGCCGACCGGCACCTCGGCCTGGCGCAGATTATTGAGCGGCATTGTCTGCCCGCGTGCTTCAAAGCGCCGTTTGATCTCGCTTGCGATCGTCTCATCGCGCTCAATGCCGGCGCCCATGACATGGGCGATAACATCGCGCGTGATGTCATCCTGCGTGGGACCCAGCCCACCGCAGCAGATTACCGCATCCGAGCGTTCAAGTGCGGTACGCAGGCAAGTTTCCATGCGTGCGAAGTTGTCGCCCACCTTAACCTGGAAATAAGAATCAATGCCGTTCAACGCCAACTGCTCGCCGATCCAGGACGAATTTGTATCGAGTGTCATACCGAGTAAAAGTTCAGTGCCAATCGCGACGACTTCACAGCGCACGGTCATATCTCCTGTTGACTTTTAAATTCTGGCAAACTGCCGCGGCTTTACATGGAGTTAAGGCTCTTGTCAGTTGTGCCATGTGAGAGCTGGCCAGGCGAAATACGGCCAACCAGCGTCAAGGGCGGTCAATAAAAATCTTGATTTATGATAGTATAAGAATATTGCTGTGATTCTCCAGATGCTGACGGAACGATTTCAGCATCCACGTGTGTTCAGTTTCATAGGCAGATACTCAGGCTTTGTTGAAATTCAATATGAGCGCAAATGCGGCCAAAAGTTTTGTCACTTTCATGGGGCGCCCGTAGCAGGAGGAAAAATTAGCACGATGCCCTTGCAAAACCGTGTGACCCCTGACGGCCAGATTATCGCGACGGTAGCGCGTGGCACGCTGATGGGCAATCGTGGCGGTATGATGCACAGGTTGGATAAAACGCTTGGCTCCAAACGCTGGGTGTCTAAACAGTGGATCGCCTGCCGGACGTCATACAAAGGGCGTTGGCGCGAAGTCATGGGGCCCGACAGCTATACCGAGCTGTTTTTTCTTGATGAGGCAACCTCTTTTGCAGCCGGTCATCGGCCCTGTTACGAGTGTCGGCGCCGTGAAGCTATTTTCTTTGCCGAACTCTGGGGAGACGCGCTGGGCGGAGGGGGGCGTGCGAAGGCCGGCGATATCGATACGACCCTGCATGCTGAACGCCTTAATGCGGAAGGGCGCCAGGCGACATTTAAATCACAGCTTGCCGATTTGCCAACAGGTGCCATGGTGCGTTGGCAGGACGGCACTTATCTGGTGATGGTGGGTCAGCTTCTGCAATGGTCGCCGCAGGGCTATACTGCAGCCATTGCTGTTGAGGGCGATGTGGTCGTTGAGGTATTGACGCCGCGCAGCACTTTGGAGGTCTTTCGCAGCGGATATGACGCGGATCTGCATGAGACAGCATTGAAATTCATGTAAGGAGCTATTTGCGGGATTACTAGAATTGAAAATGCTGATATTTCAAATCCAAATACGACAGATCCTTTCCTCCGTGAAGCATGATTGAGATGCCTGCTCACCTATGCAATCTGGCGGCTTTGCAAAGCCGGTCAAAATGCCATCGAAGGCCGGGAGCAAGCAGGCTGTGCAGCCGCTCCAGCGCACTCATTTCAAAGCCGGGTGCAATGGCAAACCGATTGCGCGCGATGCCCTTGAGAATGGCACGTGCCACAGCTTCTGCCGACATAACGCCGCCCGAAGCTGTGATGGCCTTGGTTTCAGCGGGCTTGGTGCGATTTTCTTGTTCAAGTTGCGGTGTTTCAGTATCTGGTGGATAAACGATTGATACGTTCACGCCCTTAGGTTTCAATTCGCCCCGTAAAGATTCAGCCAGTCCACGTACGGCAAATTTCGACGGTGCGTAGGCGGTGTAACCGAAAAGGCCAACCAGCGCCGCACCTGATGCAACAAAAACAATATGCCCGTTGCCCCGCATCGTCATCGCGGGGGCCAGGGCACGCGCGCACCAAAGCACGCCGAAATAGTTTACCGCCATCATAGTCTCAAACACATCAGGTGTAATCTCTTCGAAATACCCGGGACGCGCCTGACCGGCGTTCAGAATTGTTAAATCCGGAACGCCGAGCACGTCTGATGCGATCTGGCACGCGCTCTCACAGGCCTTTCTATCGGATACATCTACCGAATAGGTGAGCACGCGTGCTCCGTGCACATCCGCCAATGGACGAAGTGCCTTTTCTGCTTCTGCCAATTTCTCAGGACGCCGTGCCAGGATAGAGACTGATGCACCGTTCTGTACGATTTGCCGTGCCAGTTCGAAGCCTATGCCCGATGATCCGCCGGTGATCAAAGCATGCCTGATCATGATTGAGTCTCCAAGTTGCTCCATTCGCTCGACAGCGTAAAAAATAATTCAATGATGACAGAGGAAGACTGTCAGCGCCGTAGAAAAAATCTTGGCTTTTGCGCTGCGTGTGGGGCGGCTTGTATTTCAGCTGTAGCCTGCCGAAACAATAGCAAATCGGCATTCAGCATCTGGCCGCACTTTAATGGCCATGAGCCGTGTAACTAATAACCCATATTTTGTTAGCATCGCCTACAACAAGCTGAATATCAATCTTTTTTTGCAGTTGAGATGCAGAGCATATCCTGGCCTCGATCAAGCCTTGGTAAACGCTCCTCATGCTTCGCAGCGGATCTGTCCTGAGAGGAATGCCGCAACACACGCTGAAATCGCCACCGTCATTCCCTAATGGTGTTTGGGCGAATACTATTTTATATTTTCAAAGGAGCGAATAGAGTTGGATTATATGGAGGCGCCACAAGCACTCACCAATAAAGAAGTCATTTATTCGCTTTGCTTCTTACCGCCAGGATTGAGCAATGGATCGTGGATCGTATCTGAATTAAAGGTATCATCCGTCGGCCGTTCGTTGCCGAAAATGTCGAAAGCTGAGGTGTTATCTGCAGGCTCTGGCTTCTTAGCGACAGAGAAATCACCGGCAAGATAGCGCGTGAGAGCGGTTTTAATTTCCGTTGTTCTTTCCTCTGTGCAAAAGCCTTCTGTCTGAGCAATTGCTGCTGTTACTTTCTGATGTGAAAAATCGTGTGCGGTTTCAACTTTTTTAAGCATTGCAGGATCAAGGGTGCGCTGGGCCTCTGCTGTCAGAAAATTAGCGCGCAATTGTTGCGGATCAAAGTAATACCCACATTTCTGTGCGCGCGCTGAAGTGACGCCAACCTGCACTGCACGCTCAACCGGGTCGTCGGGTGGGGGCTGCGGCGTATCAGTGGAGCCAGTTGAAAGACCTGGAAGCTTTACGCCTCCACACGCTGTTAAGAGGAGCGTAAGAGTACCAGCAGCGAATACGATGAATTTGTTCATAGCGATGGTTGGCTCGAATTAATGATCATTCAATAACATTACACCGAATTCTGCACGATTTTAGGGCGTGTCGTCAATTCGGACGCCCACTAAAATAAACGCTTCAATTTTCCGTGCCAGAGCCGCATATTGCGGGCGATACTAAAATAGGAGATTCCCCGGCTTTGCCGGGAAGGCAGTCACAGTTTGACATTTCCGGCAGTCCATCGAGGAACTCAAGTCATGAGCAACCACACACATGACGAGGAATTTCAACGATGAACAGCACCAAGAGTTTAAGTCATGCGCGATGGGGCCGCAAATAACCGCAAATACATGTGTTGTGTTCATTCCCAAATGCCGGAGGAAAAGATTTCACCTGCAACTCATGCAGCATCTCGGCGAAGTCTTTCATCAATTGGTGTCTCAGAAGCAAGCAGAATTGGGGCAGGCCATTTGATGTCCGGCCACGTGCACATGATGATTTCGATTCCATCGAAATATGCGGTCTCTCAAGTCGTAGGGCATATCAAGGGCAAGAGCGCCGTTCATCTGGCACGTGTTTATGGCGAGCGTAAACGCGACTTCGTCGGGCAGCACTATCTCAGCAGTGCATTGAGAAATCCGTGTTAAGGTTCCAGCAGCGGACACATCGGTGTAATCAGGAACTTCTTTGAGTGAAACGTTAAATTGTGCTGGCCGGGCCAGTGATTGCATGTTAATCACATGCGCAGGATGTCTCCTTGATCCAGGGCTGGTGGGTCCTTCATCAGTCAGAATACACTGCATCGGCGATTTTTGCTGATAGCTCCTGGCGGGTGAAGCTTGGCGGACACTGCAAGGATCCGATGCAGCGATGGCTAAGCGCTGTCGTACTGTTGCGCCTTTCGCGCCGGAATGTTCTCTGGTGCGGTTTGTAAGATTTGGAGTGTACTGCAGAAGATATGCAAAATCTAATCACCCCGACAGACTTTCAGTCTTTATCTGAAATTGGCGAAAATTGGCGTTCTCAACTGTTCTGGCCTGCGCGCTTCGCGGATTCTATAGGTCCGTTAAAGGATATTCGCCGGCGTTACCTTGCTACGGTTATGGCGACCGAAGACCGTGATGCGCAGATGGTGATGTTGATGGGACATTATTCGACATCTACTATTTTGGCGGCCAGTCAATATGCACTCTGGATCGACGTGGCGGAGAAACAAGGTATTCGCCTTGCCGGTTACAAAATTCTTGATTACCTCTCCGGCCTCATTGAGGAAGATCAATGCCCGCCGACCACTTTCCCCTTGCCATCGCAGAGCGTCAAATTTGGGATGTTTTGGTGGTTGAGACGCATAGTTAGAACTGCAAGTTGGACGCCGGTCACCCGCCTTCCTAAAGCAATTATGCAACCAGATGGTATTGCTCTCAATCACAATTCCTTGCTACGTGCCTATCTGTCACAATCGAAGTACGCGGCCCGCACAGCCTACCCATTTGATTTTGATTTAAGTCAACAACCGTTGGACACGGCTTTTGTCAAGAAAATCGATTATGTGTCCCTTGCAACCAAGATGGCCGCGGAAGTTACCGATCACCTGGCTCTCAGCCCGTTTCGTGCCGCCCGTCTTAAGATCATAGCCCGCCAGGTATTGTTGGTCTCATACGAAGAGGCAACTGAAATGCTGGCTCGTGTCAGATCAATCGAGAAGCTTCCGCGCATTGTCTTCAGTGGAACGGGGGGGAAGTTGATGTCTCGCGCTCTGGGGCTTGAGGTCATGCGGCGCGGCGGAGAAGCAATCCGCTGTGATCATGGGGGATCTGCTGTATTGCTGGATTTGCCGTCCAGCAGAGGCCTTGCTGAATTCTCAGTTTCCACGAAGTTTATAACGGCAACGCCGGCAGCCAGTAAGGCAGTCGGGTTGGTGGGAGCGCAGCAAATGGTGCGCCCAATGATAAATTGCGCACTTGAGGGACACACAGGCGACCCTGGATTTGATGTCGGGCCCCATGGCCTGGCAAGATCGCAGAATAGCTCCGGACGGCGCCGGGCCATGTACGTTTCTACGGTGTTTTACGGTTTCCAGCAGGGGTTACCTCCTGCCATGCCAGCGACACTTTATCTCGATTGGCAAATTCGACTTGCTGAGATGCTGCAAAGATTTCCGATCGAGCTAATCTGCAAGCCACATCCCGGAGCCTTCAAGCCGCCAGCCCAATTTGACTTATCGCGTGTGGCGCCTGTTACTTTAAAAATGTTCGAAGAAGCCGTGGCTGATGCCGACGTTCTCATCTATGACTATCCTGCGACGACGACTCTGGCGGTTGGTCTTTGTACAGATCGCCCAATCGTTCTTATTGATCATGGAACGATGCATTTCAGTGCGGATATAGAGGCTGCAATGCGTTTGCGGTGCAAGCGTGTTGTGGCTGATTACGATCCCCGTGGCCGTCCCGTTATCAATGAGGAAGAGTTGCAGGATGCTGTCTGTGGCGGCCCTGATCACGCAGATCCCACGACTTTCCGAGCCCTGTTTCTCGGCGAGCCGGAATAATTTCTGTGTTGTAATGAGATGAGATTGTTAACATCGCCTCTTTGACTGCTCCGTATTTAAAAGTATTAACTTGCGATCTGCCAACTTTAAGTTCAAATACAAGCAACATTCAAAATTCTCGCGTGCTAAAATTTATGATCAATGCAAGCTGTCAGGTTTAATAGGATAGAAAATATAAGTTAAAGTGTCAAAGCATTTGATTTTAGAAATTAAATTCTACACTAACAATTACTGAAAAATAGCCAAGATGCAGAACAAGAGCATATCCATGGTATCACAGATTAATCATAATATCCGTAGCCTGCACATTGATATTGAAGGTGGATATGGCGGTTCATCGCGGAGCCTTTATGAACTTGTATCGCGGCTTGATCGCAGCATTATTGAACCTCACGTTGTCTTCCGGCAACCTGGACCTGCTATTGACTGGTATAAAAAAATAAATATGCCGGCTACGGTTGTGCCGGAGATTGCTTCTTTTGTTCCGCGAGACCGAGCTTATTTTCGAAATCTTATTGCCACAGCACCGCGTTTTAGAAAAATTTTAGTTGCAGAAAAAAAAATAAGCGAATTAATAGAAAGTCATCGTATAAATCTTATACACTACAATTATGAAGGTCTCTTTTTTTTAGCAAGACGATTGCAAAAGAGATTTAATCTGCCAGCGATTGCCCATAGCCGGGCAATAGTTGGTTCCAACATTCTGGGACGCTTTCTTGCTGCTGAGCTAAGTAAATCAATCGATAAGTTGTTTTGCATATCTCCTAACGAGTTAAAGCGATGGAATGAGATAGTAAAAACTGATGTCAACAATTCGGAAATCATGTGGAATATTGCACGAAAAGCCGAGGTGCGTAAGCCTTTTGCTCGAATTCCAGAGGTCGTATATTTTGGTAACCTTGATTACTCCAAAGGAACTGACAGATTAATCGATATCGCCAAGCACCTCGAAGCCATTAAAGCGCCGCCAATCAAAATTGTTATTTATGGTTCTGCGCGTGTCAGCCAAACATATCATCGTTCTTTGTTTCAACGGATAAACGACGCAAATATTCCTGATCGGATCGAGCTTGGCGGCCACTGCATAGATCCGATGCAACGCATGGCAAGTGCTCTCGCGCTGTTGCGGCCTTCGCGCCGGAATGATCCGTGGGGCAGGGATGTCATAGAGGCTGCGGCTGCTGGTTTGCCGGCTATCGCCACCGGATCATTTGATGGTGTTATTAAGCCAGGCATAACCGGCTGGCTTATTGAGCCTTTTGATATTGATGAAATCACCACCAGACTTTGCACGCTTTTGCAATCTCCAGAGATATTTCAAGATATGAGTAAGGCTGCACAAGAGCACGCCCAGAAATTTTTCTCAGGAAGTGCGCAGGTGGCGAGATTTACGGAAATTGCTCAAATGCTCGTGTCAAAGCAAGCAGGCGCTGGGGTTTGACTCGTTTTTTACCAAGCCTAGTGGTCTGTTTTTTATGTGAGTAGGTCATGGCAACGCAAGACAATCAGCTTATGCCGGCATTAGAGCCGATCGGCCTGGATGGCTTTGGATGGAAACATCATCGGATCGGCCAGACACACATCTGGTTTCGTGGTTATATTCACGGCCGCTCCATCGATGATATCCTCAACGCAACGACCAAAGTCCAAAAACACGATGCCGCCAATTGGCTGGACAGGCTGAACGGGCATTTCTCAATTGTCGTTAAAAGGCCCGATTGTGCATTTGCTGCTGTTGATCCGGTGCGCTCCTACCCGCTCATCTGGGCGGCAGACGGGAACTCGGTTTGGGTGACCCACGATGGCCCGGCCATGGAACAAAAGCTTGGTCTAAAGGCAGCTGATCTTGATCTCAGCATGGCACGGGTTGTGTCTTTAGCCGGTTTCACCATTGGCAACGCAACGCTTTATCCGGATGTCCACAATATTGGTCCGGGTGAATATCTCTGGGTTGATGCCGAGGGCACGGGACAAAACAGATATCATCAATGGCAGCCCTGGAAGTCCAAGGACCAGGGGCTGGCTAAGGCCAAGTCTGCGTTGTCGGAATTGCACAGCAAGCTTATTGATGATTTGGTTGCAAGTGCTGCCGGCCGGCAGATACTGGTTCCGCTGTCAGCTGGTCTTGATTCCCGTTTTATTGCGTCCGGTCTCAAAGCTGCCGGGTATAAGAATGTTATCTGTGTTGCTTATGGCTTGGCGGGGAATCGGGAAGCACTTGTAAGTGAGAGAATTGCCGAGAGGCTTGGCTTTAAATGGTATTTTGTACCTTATACAAATTCAGTTCTCCGTGAAGTTTTTCTATCTGATCAATACGCGCAATTCAAACGCTATTCAGATTCATTGACCAGCATACATTTCCCGCAGGACTATTACATGGTCCAGCAGATGAAACATAAAGGCCTGCTTGAAAAAGATTGTATTATCGTCAATGGTCAGACAGGTGATTTTATCACAGGCAATCATATTCCGCCAACACTGTTCGCTTCGGAAGGTTCTCCTGACGAGCGGCTCGACAATATATTTGACGCTCTTGTGCAAAAGCATTTCAAGCAATGGCGTTCACTTATGTCACCGGTAAGAATTGGGCATATTCGGGATCTTCTGAGGCAGGAAATTCTGCGCATCGGCGGCGTTTCTAACGAACCGCATGATGACCACGGTTTATATGAATATTGCGAATTTCAGGACAGGCAGGCAAAATACGTTATTAATGGTCAGCGAACCTACGAATTTTTCGGGTATGACTGGCGTCTGCCGCTTTGGGACCGTGCATACCTTGACTTTTGGGCTGAAGCCCCCATCACAGCCAAGAAGCAGCAAAACCTTTATAAAACCGTACTTCTCGAAGACAATTGGGGCGGTGCATGGAAGGATATTCCTGTTAATCCAATTGCAATTCGGCCATTTTGGATGCCGCCACTACGTTCTTTTCTTAAGCTTGCGCACACGCCACTTGGCCGTGAAAGATGGCACTGGTTTGAAAAACAATACCTCGAATACTGGATGGCACCTACTTGCTTGTACGCTGCCTGGCCATACGTAGAAGTGATGCGAGACCGTCGCGGGTTCTCCGGAGGCATTGCATGGCACATTGCAGACTACATGGAAAGCAAAGGTTTGAACTGGGACGCAAGCGTCGCGGCTTCAGAAAACGTCGATGCGGATTTAGCTGACGAGTGATCTGCCAGCCTGCGGCCCTTTATGAATGAAACTGGAAAGAAGCAGATGTGGTGTTGTGATACTGTTATTTCGCCAGATCGGCTTCGATGTGTCAACAGAGTCAATGTCAACAGAGTAACATGTGCAACTCGAAGGTGTCGTCCGGCTCAAGCAGGGCAACCTTGAGCGCCGCGTTCTCGTCACGGCCAATACCAAGCCATGAGCCAGCCGCGGCATACAAAGTTCTGACATGACCGACCAAACACGACCGATTCTCTGGACTTTCAGACGCTGCCCTTATGCTATCCGCGCCCGGCTCGCCATCGTAAGCGCCGGCATCGGCGTCGAGTTGCGCGAAATTCAGCTGAATAACAAGCCAAAGCCGTTCCTGGAGACTTCGGCTTCCGCAACCGTTCCCGCGCTGCGGATTGGCGAGAAGGTCATCGATGAAAGCTTGGACATCATGGTGTGGGCGTTGAACCAGAATGACCCCGAGCGCCTCCTTGAGATGCCCGCTTCAGGATGGGATCTGATCCAGGCCAACGACGGCCCGTTCAAAAGCGCGCTCGACCATACGAAATATGCTGTGCGCTACCCGCACCTGGATGAAAGCGCGGAGCGGAATAAGGCCGCCGAAATTCTGCTGAAGCTGGATCGGCAGCTTGGCGGCCAGCCATGGCTTTTCGGCGACCGGCCGAAACTGGCCGACTTAGCAATCAGCCCATTCGTCAGGCAGTTCGCAAATACGGATCGGGACTGGTTCGATATCCAGCCCTGGCCAGCGCTCATCGCCTGGCTCGATCGTTTTCTAGCGAGCGATGCCTTTGCGCGCGTCATGATGAAGTACGAGCCGTGGTCAGAAGGTGCTGTTCCAGTCTGGTTCGGAGTGCACAGTAATGTTGATACTGCCGTTCAGCTAAATAGGGTCGACAACAGCATAAACCTCTCAAGCAATCGTGCAAAAAATAATCCGCGCTTCTGAGGAGCAGTCGCAATGACGTACTTTCATGGATACGGATGGCAATGAGCACCGACAAATGGCTCCCGAGGTGGCTCCCGATGCCAAAACTTTCATCCTTGGCCGGACGCATGGTTTGCCGTTGAATATTCTCAAGGCAATTGACGACACTGCCTAAGTTTGTCTCTTTCAAATTAAACCGTTCATGATAAATATTCATGTGAATAACCTTTGGTTCAGCACCGCTGGCTTCATCTCATCCCTTGCCGCCCAAAGGTGTGGGACTTACAAGCTCACTTGTTGGAAACTGTGAAAATCACATGCCTCAGGTGCGCCGTCAGTTGGCATATGCCTTAATACTCGGAAGCATGACATCTTTTATGCTAAGACATAGATCAATAACGTAAACAGCATTAGGAGACAGGCTCATGATTGCCCATGTTGCGGCGGTCCATGAAGCACGCGGACGTGTTGTGCTTCGTTTTTGCGCCGGCTCACCCAGCCAGGCAGCCATTAGTGCTGCATTTAAGGTGGCTGAAGCTTTCCAGTCTGAGGTTGAAAGCCTTTACGTTGAGGATCGCGAACTTCTGACACTGGCAAGCTACCCATTTGCAACAGAGGTGTCATTTGCCGGCCGCCTCCGCCGCCGGCTTTCACAGCGCACACTGCACGGTGATTTTTTCTCAATATTTTCGGCGGCCCGTCGCCAGATCAGATCGATTGCCGCAGCTTGCGATGTCCCATTGCAGGAGCGCTATGTGCGCGATGAACCCGTTCATGCGCTTGCCTCAGCTTGTGCTCAGCGAGGGCCCTGGAATGTCATCGCTCTTGCAGAGGCTTTTGATGCCAACTCCTGCACGCTGCTGTGCGAGGTTTTTGACACGGTTCTGGACACAACCGGCGTCATTCTTGCCGGCCCAAAGGGGTGCCATCCAGCCGGGCCGATTATTGTGGCAGTGGAAGACGCTGGGCGCGTTCCTGGCATGCTGAGCGCAGCAGAGCGTCTGGCGCAGGTGCAAAACAGCCCCATTGCTGTGCTGGTGGTTGCGAATACGGCCCATCAGTGTGCGCAGCTGGACGATAAAATCCGCCAGATCTCTGCAGAGCATCCAAACGTCTTCAAGGCAGGCAATGTCGCTGCAGCGGGAGAGGCCGCTGTGGTTGCCGAAGCAATCCGGCGTTTGAATGGGAGTTTTCTGATTGCGCGGTTTGGTGGCGTTGCCATCCCGCGGCAGGGCAGCTTGCGTCCTTTAGCTGCTGTACTGGAATGTCCACTGCTTCTGGTGCGTTGATCGCGCAAAGGCGCTGCAAAGAAAGTCATACGCGGGCTGGTGTGGCGAATTAGTCCGCTTTCTTATCTGTCGCAGCCGTTCATTTCTGCCACTCCCCTCTCTCCAAGAGTGTCAATAGGCAGTCAAGCAGAACATTATGGTAATCATTGCTGCAGGATCCATCCATATTCAAAGATACGATGATCAATAGATATGGATCGTTTTTTTCTGGTAATGAAGATTACGCATGAAGTTGCTGGACGCGCCTCTGCCGGGCGGCGGTTGTACGGTGGATGAAGACGATGCGTCCTTAACAGCTTGGATGTTTGAGGCTGATAATCAATGATGCCACGGATTGAACGGCATACGGCGCTGCAACCCGCAAGCTTTTCGGCGTACAGTGATATTATTGACGTGCGTTCGCCTGCTGAATTTGCCGAAGACCGCATTCCGGGAGCTGTCAATCTCCCCGTTCTGGATAACGATGAACGCGCTCAAGTTGGCACTATGTATGTTCAGCAGTCACGCTTTCGTGCGCGTCGCCTTGGCGCTGCACTGGTGAGCGCAAACATATCCAGACATCTGCAAACGTTTCTCGCAGGTAAGAGCGCAGATTACCGTCCGCTCATTTACTGTTGGCGCGGGGGGATGCGTTCAGATGCAATGGCAACCGTTCTATCCGCAATCGGATGGCGTGTCAGCGTGCTGGATAATGGTTATAAGGCTTGGCGCAGACAAGTCGTGTTTGCCTTGCGCGAAGATCCCGTGCCGCTCAAAGTCGTGCTTCTCGATGGCCAGACCGGTACGGCCAAGACCAGAATACTGCAGACTTTGGCTCAATGCGAATGCCAGACGTTGGATCTGGAGGGGCTCGCGAAGCACCGTGGTTCCGTTTTTGGTCATCATGCCGGCGATCCTCAGCCAAGCCAGAAATTTTTCGAATCAAAGCTTTGGTGGGTGCTGAGCGAATTTGATCTGCAGCGTCATATCATCGTTGAAGCTGAGTCAAACTTGATTGGTAGACGTCTGATCCCCGACCGGCTCGCGAGCGCCATGCAATCCGCGCCGCGCATTGAAGTTTGGGCCGAGCTGAAAGAACGTGCTCGTTACCTGGTGCGGGCATATGGTGATGTCATTACTGATACGCGCGGGCTTGCAGCGTCAATCAATGCACTGCGGCCGTTCCATGCCAGGGCGACGATTGAGCATTGGCTGACGCTCGCCGCTCAAGAAGAGTTTGAGCACCTTGCAGCGGATATAGCACAACAGCATTATGATCCGCTTTACAGCAAGCAACGTCACAGCCAGCCTCTGGTCACAATTCACACCGATGTGCTTGAGCAGGCTGGCATTGCAGCAACCGCTAAAAGGATTGCCGCTGTGGTCGCAGGCCTCGAGGCCGGAAAATCCACCATCTGAGCAGAAATGGCTGGTGTGAGACGTTATATCGGGCTGCGGTGTAATGCCTTGAATTCAGGACATGGTAACTCGGTTATCATGTTCGCATATTGCAGCGTGACGGAGCCTGGCATTGCTCAAGTCTCATGGACTTGGGCCACAGAAGAGGGCATTTCAGCTTCGATATCATGTTGCACGTTCGACAAGGCGCGTTCGACGGCAACTGCGCCTTTCTCAATCATTTCGGCCGCACGGTGAAATTCAAACAGCCCAATGTCGCTTAATCTGGGAGATATCATGACATCCGGCGGATCGCCGGCCAGTCTTGAGCGTGCAATGCGGTTATGTACAATGTTGACCGCCTCGATCATTACTGTCGATATGCTCGGTGGAATGGCAGAACCAGTTCGGTCTCTGCCAAAAAGCTGACGCTGCAGAAGTTGGCGAGCGCCCCAGATGTTCTGAACCGAGGCGTTCTGCTGATCGGACAAGTCTTCCTGGATGGGATGTTCCGGCTTTGCCTCAACATCCGCGAGAACCGTACCAAGACCGAACAGATCTGCATTAAGATTGACAGCAATCACGTATTGAGCGCCCATTGCCCGGCAGACGCTTACCGGAATGGGATTGACCAGGGCGCCATCGAACAACCACCGGCCATCGATGCAGACGGGTCTGAAAATTCCAGGGATTGCATATGAAGCACGTATAGCATCCGGCAGGGAGCCGCGGGACAGCCAAACCTCGTGTCCAGTGCCGATTTCAGTGGCAACGGCTGTGAA
>CAWUIN010000013.1:0-39200 GCA_963922535.1 uncultured Hyphomicrobiaceae bacterium
ACCGGATATCCCTGGATTATGGAGTGTGTCAGTTAATATATGGATTGGTATTATAGTGCCGCGAAATCTCTCACCGGTTTCATTCACAGGTGATGACCACAGATGACTGGAGTATCTGCAAACTGGCAGCATGTCCTGATGGTCGTCCATCTTGCATTATATGTTGCAGCTAACAACCAGCGATTGATTTAATTGGTGCCCCAGGCCCGACTCGAACGGGCACTCAGTTGCCTGAACCAGATTTTGAGTCTGGCGCGTCTACCAGTTCCGCCACTGGGGCATAGACCAAGAGGATTTACAAAACAGAGACTATAATCGGTGCGGATTGGCGTCAATCCTGATCCTGCCAGATTGCACATCAATCATTCCAGATGCGTTTCATCATTTGCCTCACGCAAACGAGGATGATAGTTAACGCATCAATGCTGGCGAAAAATTATCCCCCACAAGCTTTCGCCTGGATTTTCAGCAGTACGCTAATTGTCCAGAAAACTGCGTAATTTGCGTGAACGACTTGGGTGTTTCAGCTTTCTCAAGGCCTTGGCTTCGATCTGGCGAATACGTTCACGTGTCACGGAGAACTGTTGGCCAACTTCCTCCAGTGTGTGGTCGGTATTCATGCCAATACCAAAACGCATCCGCAAAACGCGTTCCTCACGCGGGGTGAGGGAGGCAAGCACACGCGTGGTCGTCTCGCGCAGGTTTGCCTGGATCGCAGCATCGATGGGAAGAATTGCGTTCTTGTCTTCAATAAAGTCGCCGAGATGAGAGTCCTCTTCATCGCCAATCGGTGTTTCCAGAGAAATTGGCTCTTTTGCGATTTTGAGTACCTTGCGCACTTTTTCAAGTGGCATGGAAAGTTTCTCCGATAATTCCTCAGGCGTCGGTTCACGGCCGATTTCATGCAGCATCTGGCGAGATGTGCGAACAATTTTATTAATCGTCTCAATCATATGCACTGGAATTCGTATAGTCCGCGCCTGATCGGCAATAGAGCGCGTAATGGCCTGACGGATCCACCAGGTCGCGTAAGTTGAAAATTTATAGCCGCGCCGGTACTCGAATTTATCGACTGCTTTCATCAAGCCGATATTGCCTTCCTGGATCAGATCAAGGAACTGTAGGCCACGATTTGTATACTTTTTAGCGATTGAAATAACGAGGCGCAGATTGGCTTCGATCATTTCTTTCTTGGCTTGGCGTGCTTCGCGCTCGCCTTTCTGGACCGCCCTTACGATGCGGCGGAATTCAGAGATTTCTAGGCCTGTTTCGCTGGCAAGTTCATGAATGTTGGAACGCAGCATTTCTATACGCTCGCGATCACACGCAACCATCTGTGCCCATCGATTGGAATTTTGTTTGGCAATGCGGTCAAGCCAGGTCTGATCGAGTTCGTTACCATAATATTCGGCAATAAACTCCACACGTGGAATAGCATAGCTGTCTGCTAGGCGCATCAACTGGCTTTCCAGCTGAACGAGACGTTTATTGATTGCGTAAAGTTGTTCGACCAGGCTTTCGATACGATTGTTATTCAACGAAAGACTTTTGACGTCGCGAATAATCTCATTGCGCAGGACGTCATAAATTTCCTGCTGTTTGCGCGTTCCGGTTTCGCCTGAAACCTGAAGCTCAAGCTTTTTATCCTGCTGTTTGCGCAGATTTTTATAGTTCGAGGCAATTGCATCAAAGGTTTCCAGCACCTTTGGCTTCAGCTCCGCCTCCATGGCGGTCAGAGACATCGTGTTTTCGTAATCGTCTTCGTCGTCCTCGTCGTCCTCATCCGGGCTGTTTTCATCGTCATCCGTAGCGTCTTCAGCTGTCCTGGAAGACGGCTCTGGTGTTTCAATTGGCGCCACAACCTCCGGGGGCTTGGCTTCAGGGCCTTCGTACATACTTTCCAAATCGATGATATCGCGCAGTAAAACACGGCCTTCGTTAAGCTCATCGCGCCAAATAATAATTGCCTGGAAGGTAAGCGGGCTTTCGCAAAGGCCGGCAATCATGGCTTCATGGCCAGCCTCGATGCGCTTGGCGATTGCAATCTCACCTTCACGTGAAAGCAGTTCAACCGTCCCCATTTCCCGTAGATACATGCGGACAGGATCATCTGTGCGATCGGCTGGTTCCGATTTCGTTTCAGATTTCGTCAGAACGCCTTGCGTTGTCAGCGCACGGCTTTCCCGCGCATCGTCATCGCCTGATTCTTCGGCCTCTTCGCTATCTTCTTCGCTTTCGACGACCGTTATACCCATTTCCGATAAGGCTGACATGATATCTTCAATCTGCTCAGAGGACACCTCCTCAGACGGCAGCACTGCATTCAGCTCATCGTAAGTTACAAAACCGCGGGATTTTGCGGTTTTCATCATGCGTTTTACCGCACCGTCCGACCAATCGAGAAGGGGAGCATCACGATCCTGCTGATCGCTTTTCTTTCCAGTCTGTGTTTCCGCTTTTTGCTGCATGATGCGAATTCTCTGGTTCATACGTTCATTGTGACGTAGGGCGGTGTGAATGACAAAAGGCGCAGGAGCTTAGATGCTGTCTGGCGCACATAAATTCTGTGCACGTTCGATGATCAAGGTACGACCAAATATGTTTGCTCTGCACCAGCAGAATCGGAAGTTGCCTGTTATTCCACAATCGACAGCAATTTATGGGCATGATATAGTTAATTAATGGTAGACCGTATACGCTGTACTTGCTATAAGTTTACAATGATATATCAGTTCATTGTTGCTTTATTTCAACGTGCATTTATCATATTATATGCCATGCGATGCCAGAAATTCTGATTTAGCACAATAGATTTAATCTGCAAGTTGCTGCCTGGATGCTTCTAAAATAGATATTTGCCGCTGTAGCTCCTCAATCCTTGATGCAGCATCATCGTTTTGCGTCGCGTAAAACTCTTCGTAGGCAGCTTCAACATTCTTGCGAAGTGCTTCGATATGATATGGCAGGACCGCAATGTGCCATCCCATTTTCACCTCGGCATCTTCGGTATAAGGTTCGGCAAATAAATCACATTTGTGTGTTGCGGAGCGATCAACGAGCTCTACATCTTTCTGCAGACCGACGATTTGTAAATGTTGTCGAATACTTATCGTGTCAAGTGCTAATTCCTCATTGAGAAGATTTAATAAAGCATCTTGCAGACGCTGGAGAGCGTCGAAAGAAAAATTCAGGTCGGCAACTGTTTCGGCAAAGTCGATAAGCAGCCACGGATGATTAATGAGCGCCCGGATCAGCGATGCCTCACGATTAAAATTATGACCTTCTCCCATAATCAGGGGGTCTGACTGCAGGCGGCTTGCGTGTTCAGGCCGGGGGGCTATATGCTGTCTTTGCTGCGTGAATTTTTTGCTATCACGCAACCGGGAGCGCCAGGCATTATAAAGTTTATCGCGCAGCAGCATGCGGTTGTAATGAGATTTGACATCGGGATCTTCTATTTGCCCGACCAGGGCGCGCAAATTTGCCTCGAGCGCGGCCCGCCGCTCAGGGGTTGACCAATCGCCCGCATCCCACTCGCGCTGCCAAAGAACATCGGCCAGGGTTTGGGCCTGATCAATTACGCTGCGAATGGCTGAGGCGCCTTGCTGGCGAATGAGATCGTCCGGGTCAAGGCCATCGGGCAGAAACGCAAACCGCAGGCTGTAGCCGGGTTTTAAGAACGGCAAGGCGGTATCAAGTGCACGGTAGGCAGCCTTGCGTCCTGCAGCGTCACCGTCAAAACACATAACAGGTTCAGATGCCATACGCCACAGCATTTGCAGCTGTTCCGCCGTAAGGGCGGTACCGAGCGGCGCAACCGTCTGCGCATGCCCGGCCTGCGCCAGTGCAATGGCATCCATATAACCTTCAACAGCAATCACCTCCCCAGTCCGGAAGGCCGGCTCTCTCGCACGATGTGCGTTATAAAGAAGACGTCCTTTATGAAACAGCGGGGTTTCCGGAGAGTTGAGGTATTTCGCAGGATCATCAGGGCGTAATGCACGTCCGCCAAATGCTATGATGCGGCCTTTTAGATCGTGGATCGGGAAGACCACGCGATGTCTGAAGCGGTCATAGGAGCGGCGAATGTCCTGACCGCCGATAATCATACCCGAGCGTATCATCTCGCTTTCGCTGAAACCAGCATCACTCAAAAAGTCTTTCAGTGCATGATAGCTGTCCGCAGCATAGCCCAGGCCGAACACTGCGATCGTCTCGTTATGGATCTGGCGGCCGGCCAGGTAATCGCGAACAGCCTGCCCTTGCGCTGTGCCAAGCTGGCGGATGAAGAATTCCGCTGATTTTGCCATGATGGACAATAATCGTTCGTGTTCGCTCTCTCGCTCGGGGCTGACAGGGTGCTGCTTGGGGAGGCTGACGCCGGCTTCAGCTGCCAGCCGTTCAACGGCTTCCGGGAAGGAAACGCCCTCTGTTTTGATCAGGAACGTGAAAATATCGCCGTGTTCCTGCGTCGCAAAGCAGTGATAGAAGCCTTTTATGTCATTCACTGAGAAGGATGGGGTCTTTTCCGATTTAAAAGGAGAAAGGCCCCAAAAATCGCGGCCTTTTTTCTTCAGCGCTACCTTGCGACCAACAATCTGGCTTACCGGCAGACGGGCTCTGATTTCATCCAGGATTTGCGGGGGAAAGCGCATTACGGTTTATCGTCGTTAATTTTCGCTCAGCAGCTCGTACACTCTCTGGCAAATTATTACAAATATCAGTTGTGCAGGCAGATAGCTGCGCCAAGGCTAGGTCGTGTCATCAATTAACATGCGAGAGCCGGTTTGGCGAAATCGGCCCGTTTCTACGTCGCTCGTCCTCGAATATGCCTAGCATGTCCTTGCGTTTAGCTCCTTGAAACGAACTCGATTTCGCCAAACCGGCTCTCGCGTTCTAATTGATGACACGACCTAAGATTTAGGTAAGCAGTTCCTTGACGATGACGCTTGCCTTGGCGAAATCCATTTGGCCAGTATATTTTTCCTTCAACGCTCTCAGCGTCCGGCCCATATCCTTCAAGCTCGATGCCCCCTCGGCTTCAATCGTTTCAACTATTGCGGCGCGAATGTCGTTCTCCGACAGCTGAGGCGGAAGAAATTCTTCGATCACCGAGATTTCAAAGGCCTCCTGTTCGACAAGTTCATCGCGACCGGCTTCACGATACGTTGCCAAAGCCTCGCGGCGCTGCTTGATCATTTTCTGCAGAAGCTGCAGAATTTCAGTATCCTGAGCGGCTTGCTTGCCGGTATTCTGCCCTTTTGCATCAACCCGTGCTGCAATGTCACGATCTTTGATCGCTGCAGAAATCAAGCGTAAAGTTGACAGACGGCGCTTGTCGCCTGCCTTCATTGCATTTTTTGTCGCCGCCGTAATCTGCTCTCGCATGACACGCACCCCACATTTGATAGTATTGTCTTGGCAGTATATCGCTCGTGCACTTTATCTACTTTGTTAAGTTGTTAAGAACACATAGCGATTAAATGATTGATTCACCGCGCAGTGTCACATATACCACAAAAAATTCTCGATTTATTCCCAATGTTGTGATCGCAGTGTATCGCGACATCACAGTGTCTGGTGATCGGAGAAACCCCTTGAATAATGCAAATTCCAGATTAACCAATCCTGCAGCCTGGGTCGAACCTAAGGCAACTGCCGTGTTGGTTCTTGCCGATGGCACCGTGATCCGAGGTTTCGGTCTGGGTGCGCAGGGCCAAGCCATCGGTGAGCTTTGTTTTAATACGGCCATAACCGGCTATCAGGAAATTCTAACCGATCCAAGCTACACCGGCCAGATCATCACGTTTACTTTTCCACATATTGGCAATGTTGGGACAAACGCCGATGATAACGAAGCTGCCAGTCTGGCTGCACATTCCGCAGTGCGTGGCTGTGTGCTGCGCGCGGATATTACGGCTGCTTCCAATTATCGCGCAACCGAACACCTCGATAACTGGTTGAAAGCGCGCGGTATCATTGCAATCGCCGGTATTGATACACGCGCTCTGACAGCACATATCCGCGAAAATGGAACACCTAACGCAGTCATTGCACACAATATCAATGGCACGTTCGATTTTGATGCATTGAAGCAGGCGGCCTCATCCTGGAGCGGGCTTATTGGGCTTGATCTTGTGCCGGATGTCACAACTGGACAAACATACGTGTGGACGGAGACGCGGTGGATCTGGGATCAAGGTTATCAACAGCTGGAAAACCCGGAATTCCATGTTGTTGCAATTGATTACGGCTTGAAGCGTAACATTCTGCGTTGCCTGGCATCAGCGGGCTGCCATGTGACGGTCGTGGCGGCAACAACGTCCGCGGAGGATATTCTGGCCCGCAACCCTGACGGAATATTCTTATCCAACGGCCCCGGCGATCCCGCAGCCACCGGCGTTTATGCTGTTCCCGAGATCGCCAGGTTGATTGCTTCCGGCAAGCCAATATTCGGGATTTGTCTTGGCCACCAAATGCTCGGGCTGGCAGCAGGGGCCAAGACAGCGAAGATGCATCAGGGGCATCATGGCGCCAACCACCCGGTTAAAGATCATGCCACTGGAAAGGTTGAAATTACATCGATGAACCATGGCTTCGCGATTGATCGCGACAGGCTGCCTGAAAGTGTCGAGGAAACGCATGTCTCACTGTTCGATGGCTCTAATTGTGGCATAAGACTTAAAGACAAGCCTGTATTTTCAGTGCAATATCATCCGGAAGCCAGTCCCGGACCACAGGACAGTCATTACCTGTTCACCAGATTTGCCAATCTCATGCGGGAGGCACGGCGGTAATTGACGACACGGCCTAATTCTGGCAGGCAGTCTGTGCACAACGCTCGACCGGGCCCCATTTCTGATCTTTGCTGCTCACACGCGCAAGGTTCCAATGTTTAATTAAAGCCGGAAAAGACGAAGGCAAGATTGTTACAGAAGAACCTCGAGAAGAACTCACGTTGGTCTTGGGGCACATCGCTTCCCGGACTTTTGCTTTCAAACCGAGACTCTCAAATTAGTCTGCTTGGACAATGATTTGAGAACGTTAGAAATGACGCTTGCACATCGATTCCAGCTCGGCAGCCTGCGTGCCTCAGCCCAGGACGCGTCGGACAGTTTTTTACGCAGCGCGCCATCGATGAGAATAATATCGAGGGCTTTCGCCAAGGCCTGCACATCGCCGGGCGGTACTTTGATTGCGATATCATCCGACACAGTTTCCGCCATTGCTCCGCCTGTAGAGCAAACGATCGGCAGTCCACGTGCTACCGCTTCGCTCAGCACCATGCCGTACCCTTCAAACAGCGACGGCATAACGAAGACGTCCGCTTTTGAGAAACGCGCCTGCAAGTCGTGATCGGAGATTGCACCGGTGAGTTCGACCTGACGGTACAATCCCGCCTGCGCAATGGCTTCGTGCACTTTATTCGTGTAGATGGGATTGTGCGAAGTTGCCCCAACGATTGTCAAACGCCAATCACGGCACGTCATTTGGGAAAGAGCGTCAATCAAAACAGTGTAGCCTTTGCGCGGTATCACGGCACCGATCGCCAGAAGTTCATAAGGCGAGCCGGAGCCGGTAGCTCTTGGTGCTGCCTCTGTCCCAGGCTGCGCAACGGTAAGTTTGTCCGCCAGAACACCGTATTCCCGCATTAGAAGCCGCGCCGTCGGCTGGCTGTTTGCAATAACTTTGGCCGCTTTCTTCAGCGCGTGCGTCTCAAATGCAATGAAGCGGCGTTTGTCTGCTTCAGCCACGCCGGTCTCATAGGCCAGCGGATGGTGAACCAGCGCCGTAATAGGAGAGGCGATTTGATCCACCAGCATCGGTGGCATTGCGCCATAGGCAAGGCCATCCACAAGTACGGGCATCGTGGGGGGCAGTTGTGCAAAGATATGAGATGTTGCGGCAATAGTCGCATTGTCGGGATGCGGAAACGTCTGCGACAGCTCAATGCGCTTCACATTCACGCCGTAATCCGGCAGCAATTCAAATATCTTGCGTGCATATGCATAGCCACCCGTCGGCAGCGTAATGTTACCAGGAACCGCAAAGGCTGCATCAATCATTGAGGCTTCCTTCATACCAGGCGCGCGCCAGATGTGTTTCGCCCAACGTAACGCGCAGCCGTTCAAGTTCTTCTGCCCCCGGGCCGAGATCGCCGTTGGCTATTGCTGTTCTCATTTCATCGAAGATATGGCGGCATAAAAATTCGGTTGTCGTGAGTTTGCCTTTAAATTCGCTCAGCGTATCAAGATCTTTATAGGCCAGCGGCGCAAGGATGGTTTTGAGCGTGGCACCTGCCCGGCCGATATCTACAACAACATTGTATTGGTTAAGTTCTCTTCGGAAAAAAGTCACATCGACAACGTATGTTGCGCCGTGTTTGTATTGTGCTGGTCCGAAGAAGGGATCGGGCAGACTGTGAGCGATCATAATGGCTTCGCGCACTTCAATGGCATACATGGCCTAACCCTTTATTGTCTCAAGTAACAAACTTATGACAGAGCATTGGCATAGTGAATAACCGGCGGCAAGCCCTGAAAACTTCTTTCGCTTAGAATATGTGGCAGATGATGATCAGCATCATCAAACGAGATTGCCTCAGCCACAAGTATGTCGAGCCTCGAATCGTCCAGTAGTTGCAGCGCTTTGCCAAGTCGCCTGCGATGTGGCCAGCGCACACGGTGCGACAATGAGACCTGTCCCACTTGTGACGAAACAATGCGCAGGCGCTGGCTGTGCCATGCGCCACCGAGTTGAACATTGACCGTATTGCTGCCGTACCAGCTCATTTCAATGATCGTGGCTTCCGTACCTGCCGCAGCGATTGCCGTTGCAAGTCCCGCTTCTGTCGCGCTGGTATGAAATACACAATCACAGTCCCCGGGGGCTGCATCCGGTGTCGCGAACGTCGCGCCCAGTGCCTCACTTGGCGCACGTTTTGCCTGATCGATATCAATGACATGAACATCAGTGGCCGGTAATCTGGCAAGCACGTTGGCAACAAGCAGACCGACAACACCGGCGCCGATCACGGCGATCCGGTCCCCCGGCCCTGCCCCGGCATCCCATACCGCGTTCAACGCTGTCTCCATATTCGCCGCCAATACAGCACGACGTAGCGGAATGTTATCCGGCACCGGGATCAGCGAGCCAAGAGGCGCGGTGAATTGATCTTGATGCGGATGCAGTGCAAAGACGCCTTGCCCTATCATTTCGGGTGGTCCCGCTGCCACACGACCCACTGCGGCATAGCCATATTTGACGGGAAAAGGAAAGTCGCCCTGCTGCATCGGCGCGCGCATCCGCTGCCATTCGCTTTCTGGAACGGACCCGGCTAGCACCAAACTCTCGGTGCCGCGGCTAATGCCCGAAAAATGCGTGGCCACCCGCGCAAAACCGTCACGAACGGGTGGCAATGTTTCGGCTCTGCATTCCATGCGGCCAGGGGCAACATACCATAGTGCACGTGCCATCTGTTTCCGGCCAATGGAACGCCGTGATGTGGGCAAAGGGCCTTGGGACATTGGATTCTCGTGATAATAAATGTTTGCAAGATAAAATCATATAGTTGCAGGGCTATCCTTCAGCACACGCCGAAAGCCCTACGTGGGGCCCAATGTCCCTCGATGAGTTAAGGGTTGGGATGTGTCGACATTTACAGCGCGTATCATTCGATGAAAACCATGAGCTTGACCATATATCCAGGATATCCAGTAAAGGATCACAGGTCTCAATGACATCTCCAGGGCTCAAAGGAATTTTCCGCTCGCTTCGCATATATCATCGGGATACGTCCCGCCACGCTGCCATGGACCAGCTTTACGGCAGTTTCCTGAAGCCAGGCGATCTCGCTTTTGATATCGGTGCTCACGTTGGCGATCGGATAGCTGCGTTCCGCCGCTGCGGCGCCCGCGTGATCGCGCTGGAGCCGCAACCGCTCGCGCATCGGGCTCTGCGCCTGCTTTACGGCCGCGATAGCCATGTTGAACTGAGGGCAGCAGCCTGTGCCGCCGAGGCAGGCACAATGCGGCTACTGGTCAACAGCACTAATCCGACCGTAACGACGGCCTCGGAAAGCTTCACTAAGGCCGCCCATGGCGCCGATGGCTGGCAGGGGCAAGTCTGGGATACGTCAATGGATGTGCCGTGTCTCACACTCGACGGCCTGATTGTACAATATGGCATACCGCATTTCACCAAAATCGATGTCGAAGGATTTGAGGCCGAAGTGCTCGCAGGATTATCGCAGCCGCTGCCGGCCTTATCGTTTGAGTTCACGACCATCCAGCGCGATGTTGCCGCCGCCTGCCTCGACCGTCTTGAGAAGCTTGGCTCTTACGTTTTCAATTTTGCTTTGGGTGAAAGCCAGCGCCTTGAATATGACGTGTCATGCAGTCTTAATGAGATGCGTGCGGCTTTGCGGGACCTCCCTCATGCTGCCAATTCCGGCGATATTTACGCGCTGCGCATTGAAAGCGGCATCCTTTAATATTCATCGTCTGAAGACATAAGGCATGAAATAGTATGATGACCGGTATTAACACATGCGCGTCAAGAAAATTTCAGCAGTGTTAGCAAAAGTTTCCGAAGGTGGCTGCCGGCACCAGCCTGGGATCATCTGCCGAGGTTTATACAAAATATGACACGGCCTAGATCCAATGAAATGTATGAATGAAAGCGCTTGTCAAGGGCCACGCAGCATGAGGTTTTGTTTGCTTATTTCTGCCGGTTTGGGAGTGCCAGCACTTCTGGCCGGCTGTTCATCGAATACCTCCGTCGCAATATTTGATTCAACCCCAAAATTTTCTCACGCCACACATGGGGTTGTATCGCGTGATGACCCGCGCCTGTCGGCAGCGATTGCAGAATGCGGCAAACAATCTTACGCGCAGGGCATCACGATCGACGGCAGGCTTGTTACAGATCGCAATGAGGCAAGCGCTGCCTGGAGCCGTTACGTGCTCGATCATGTCTCAGGTGCAGGCTCCGGGGCTGGATCGAGCGCTGGCACCGTGGATACGCGATCCGGCAGCCTCGATCCCCCCGGACTTGCAACGCAAGATGCCAGCTCTACGTCGAGCCGCTTCAAAAAGCCCCATTTTTATGCCCGCTTTCGTGAGCTTGAACAACAAACCTGGGCTTGCGTTGAGCGCCGCGGCTGGAAACGCCTGACATCTCCATGGTAGCATAAGCGCTCATGCTTGCGCGGATTTCCGTCGTACGTCTGTCTGTGGCTGTCAATCGCCGCGCCGCGGAATAAATTCATATTGCTGTTTGCCGCGGATGTGTCCAACGTCTCATTTCTCCTGACAAGAGGCTCTAACGCCGTCTGCCAAAATATCGGAGATATAAAACAGTTGCCGCCTGGATCACCATGCAAACGCAGGCATTGCGGCGATCGGTTTGCCGGTTTCGAACATGGCGAAAAGTTCTGCAATCGTCTCCGAACTGAGCGGCCGGCCGCGCTCGAGGT
Organism: uncultured Hyphomicrobiaceae bacterium; assembly: GCA_963922535.1. Taxonomy (GTDB): domain Bacteria; phylum Pseudomonadota; class Alphaproteobacteria; order Rhizobiales; family Hyphomicrobiaceae; genus Tectiglobus. Next base: position 11,477 of record CAWUIN010000013.1, read on the forward strand.
GGACGCCGGAGGCAATGTAAACGGAGCGGATACCTGCCGCCGCAGCGCCTTTAATGTCAGTCAACACACCATCGCCGATGGCAAGGATGCGCTCTTTTGGAATATCCCGCTGCAGCGCGTTGTTCAGCGTGCCGAGTGCAAGCTCATAAGCTGGTAAATAAGGCTTGCCGCTGTAAATCACTTCGCCGCCCATACTTTCATAGGCCTGGGCAATGGCGCCAGCGCAGTAGACTATTTTATCGCCGCGTTCCACCTTAAGGTCAGGGTTCGCACACAACATGACGATGCCGCGGCTCTGAAAGCCATCAAGCATCTTTATATAATCTTCCGGCGTTTCCCTCTCGTCATCGACAAGGCCTGTGCACACAACGACCTCGGCATCAAGAGGTGTGGTGAACGATATATCAAGATCCTTGAAAATACCAAGATCGCGTTGAGGCCCGATATGATGAGCGCGTCGCCCTTGCCATGCCTTGACCACGCTGCGGGTGACATCGCCGGATGTGACAACGGTATCATAAGCCGTGCGCGGTACGCCAATATAGTCCAGTTGCTCCATAACGACCGTTGCAGGACGCGGCGCGTTGGTCAATAACAGGACATAACCGCCACGCTGGCGAAATGTCTGGCAGGCAGCGACAGAACTTGGAAATGGGCTAACGCCGTTATGCATCACCCCCCAAATATCGACCAGCCAGGCGTCGACAGTTTCAGCCAGTTCCGCAATGGAGGCGATAACCGGTGTTTTAATGTCATCATCCATGAGCCTCTCCTTGAATGTTGAAGCAGGGCTTGAAATCCACTGTTTAGGGTATCCACCAAAAATAAACGCTTCAATTTTTACAGCCGCACCCGCATATTGCAGGACACTTTCGATCAGAATTAAAGCGTCTATTTTGGTGGGTGATCTTGCCTCGATTTTGATTGAGTTGTTTGTTGCATACATAATCAAGGCACGCACATGAGATGTGTGTGCGAAATGTAAATAGACTGGAGAGTTTCGTTGTTCAGAATACTGCCAATCTGGTTGTTTGCGGTCTTGTCCAGCGCTTTCAATGTCTCAGTCTTAGCACAGGATGCAGAAGACGCCACTTTACTCAACGATCCGACGCAGCGTACCATCATTCGTTTTTTAACCACCGATGATTTCCCGCCCTTTAATGGCAAGGATGAAGAAGACACGCTGACAGGCTTTAATATTGACTTGGCTCGGTCAATTTGCCAGGATCAATTTACCGAATGCGATATCAAAGTATTACCATGGGATAGATTGCTGCCGGTGCTGAAGGCGGGAAATGCGGATGCTGTAATTGCCGCTCACCGTGTGACAGCGAAGATTGCCCGTGACTTCAGTTTTTCCAGGCGTTATTTCTATACGCCGGCACGCTTCGCCGTGCGCCGTAATGCGCCACCTTTTGCAACAACGCCAACAGGTCTTGGCGGGCGAAGCGTTGCGGTTGTTCGCGGAAGTGCGCACGCAGCTTATCTGGCCGCATTTTTCCGCAATGCCAACGTTACACATTTCGATACAGTTGAACTTGCGCGTGAGGCTGTCATGAATGGGCACATTGATGCCGTCTTCGACGATGGCATCGGTTTGGTATTCTGGGCTAACGGCGGTTCATCAAAAGCCTGTTGTGTGCTGCGCGGCGGGCCATACTTTGAGCCACGTTATTTTGGTGATGGCATAGCAATAATATTGCGTAAGGGCGACCGGCGATTGCAGCGCATGCTAAACGAGTCGATCAAGAGGCTGCAGGACAACGGAAAGTTTCGTGAAATTGTAGAAAAATTCTTCCCAATTAAAATTTATTAGCGATACAGTCCACTAGCTTTATTTCCTTTCCCGGCGGTCAAGAATGAAGAAAGTTGCATCATAATCATCCCGTTCGCCGCGCGGCAGTTGCACGTGCGCAGTTTCAGACCAGGTTTCTGCCGGCAGGGAGGGAAAAAATGCATCTCCCGGCGGCGTGCCATGTATGACCGTCATATAGATGCGTTCAACACGTTCAAATAACGCAGCGTAAATCTGAGCTCCGCCAATCACCATAATCTCGTTGACGCCATCGCGGCGCGCAATATCAATGGCATGTGCAACGGCGGCATCAATCGTTTGAATGAATATCGCATTTTGTAAATCAGCGTCGGCCCTGCGCGTCACGACGATATTGGTGCGCCCGTCAAGCGGTTTTCCTATGGATTGAAATGTTTTGCGCCCCATAATCACGGGTTTACCAAGCGTAATGCGGCGGAACTGCCTCAGGTCGCTCGGCATATGCCAAGGCAAAGTCCCACGCCATCCAATGGCGCCGTTCTCGGCAACTGCAACTATAAAGGCTAACTTGATTTGTTCCAAAACTTAAAGCTCATTAAAATTATGCACATGGTATTTCCTGATTACACCGATGTCTCCGCCACTGTTGTTCTACCCCTTTGATCTTGATGGGAAAACATGAAGATCTGCACTTCAGCAGCTATCAATGCTCAAATCACTGAGTTTTTTCGAGAATTTAAACCCCAGCGGAGACATCGGTGTAATCAGGTGGTATTTTGCTGGTTTCTATCCTTCATTGCATGAACATAGAAAGCCGTAACGGACAATTTTTGTGCATTTTATAATTCATCTGCCATTGCAACCGCCAGATAGCTCAGTTAGGTAAAGGCGATTGATTTTTTTTGGAGCCCTGCATCATGAGTGTCGATACTTCTGGCGGACATCCTGCGATGGATTACAAAGAGCACATGCGCACATTTAATGGGTTTTGGTTATTTACCAAGATCGCAGTTATAGCTGTTAGTGTCGTGTTGGTCGCACTAGCTTACTTCCTTATTTAAACGTTACAAGCAGGATATCCATCAGTGTCGCATGCACCCTGATGGATATGATTGTAACGCAGTCTTAAAAATAAGCGGCGCTTAATTCAGCGTAGCATAAGGCTTCGGTTGAGCTATTCATGGCATACAAAAATATTTGTTTGTCCAAGATGGAATTCCGGGCAGTACAGCTTGCACGGATAATAAAATGGTAAAAATAGCCATAACCGCTGAAGATGCTCATGAACCGCGCGTCGCAACATCGCCGGAGAGCATCAAAAAATTCGTTGCGCTTGGCTGCAATGTGGCCGTGCAGTCGGGTGCAGGCTTGCGTTCGCGCTTTGCCGATGAAATTCTTGAGGCTCAGGGCGCAGAGATTGCGGCGACAGCAGATGCTGCTATCGATGGCGCAGACGTTCTTCTTAAAGTAAGGCGGCCGGCCAGTCAGGAACTTTCCAGGCTTAAGCAGGGCGCAATTGTCGCCGCGATGCTTGATCCTTATGGCGACCGTAGCGCACTGAATGCTGCCGCCAACCATGGGGCGACACTGTTTGCCATGGAATTCATGCCGCGCATCACGCGTGCGCAATCGATGGACGTTCTTTCATCACAAGCCAATCTGGCTGGCTACAAGGCTGTTATCGATGCAGCCGCGCTATTTGAACAGGCCATGCCGATGATGATGACGGCGGCTGGCACGGTACCGGCGGCAAAAATTTTCATTATGGGCGTTGGCGTGGCCGGCCTGCAGGCCATTGCCACGGCCCGTCGTCTTGGGGCAATCGTTACTGCGACCGACGTTCGGCCGGCGACCAAAGAGCAGGTGCAATCGCTTGGTGCCAAATTCATTGCCGTTGAAAATGAAGAGTTTTTAGAGGCGCAGACGGCAGCCGGCTACGCCAAGGCGATGTCGGAGGATTATCAGCGCCAGCAGGCTGAACTTGTGGCAAACCACATCAAGGGCCAGGATATCGTCATAACGACAGCGCTCATTCCTGGCCGTCCCGCACCACGCTTGATTTCTAAGGACATGGTCGAGAGCATGAAGCGCGGGGCGGTGATCGTCGATCTGGCCGCTGAGCGGGGCGGCAACTGCGCACTGACGAAGGCTGGAGAAACCGTGGACCATAACGGCGTGCGGATTGTCGGACCTCTTAATCTGCCTGGTGCGTTGGCAGTCAACGCTTCATCGCTCTACGCCCGCAACCTATTCACCTTCCTGCAAATGATGATCGATAGTGAAAACCAGGTCCTTAAGATTGACTGGGACGACGAAATTATAAAGGGCACGCTGATCGCCAGGCACGGCAAGCTCGTGCATCCCAGCTTATTATCCGAAGATGGAGTGTAATGGCATGCGCCTTATGATTACGATTATTTCTGGCGCTGTGTTTTTTTTCGCTTTACTCACGCCAGCGCTGGCCGCCGGCGGTGGCGAAGTTGATCCTTCCATTTACCGCCTGATGGTTTTTGTGATCGCGATTTTTGTTGGTTACTATGTCGTCTGGAGTGTAACGCCAGCGCTGCACACGCCGTTAATGTCGGTTACCAACGCAATCTCGTCAGTCATTATTGTCGGTGCGCTGCTCGCCGTTGGCGTCTCCCTTGCGGCCTCCGGCAGCTGGCTTGCAAAGATTTTCGGTGTCCTGGCTTTGATCATGGCGTCGATTAATATTTTCGGCGGTTTTCTCGTTACGCAGCGAATGCTGGCCATGTACAGGAAAAAAGGCAAGCGTTGATCTGCTGCGCACATCCATTCTCACGCCCCTGCAAATAACTTCCGGGCAGGACTTTATCATCAGGCAAAACCCAGTCAAAATCCCAGGCAAAATCCATGTCACCGAACATTGTAGCACTGCTTTATCTCGCTTCCGGTGTCTTGTTCATTATGGCGCTGCGCGGTCTGTCCAGCCCGGAAAGTTCACGGCAAGGCAACCTTTACGGCATGCTTGGGATGACGATCGCCGTCGTCACAACGCTTATGCAACTCGATGCGCCGGGTGATTTCCTGACGTGGTTTCTGATCATTCTCGGCATCGGTATCGGTGGCGGCATCGGCGCAGTCACGGCACGGCGCATTTCAATGACGGCGATGCCGGAACTGGTTGCCGCGTTTCACTCGCTTGTCGGGCTTGCCGCTGTATTTGTTGCAGCCGCCGCGCTCTACGCACCTGAGGCCTTCGGTATCGGTTCAGTCGGCAACATCTCGCCAGTCAGCCTTTTGGAAATGTCGCTTGGCAGTGCCATTGGCGCCCTGACATTCACCGGTTCCGTGATTGCGTTTGCTAAATTATCCGGCCGTATGTCTGGTGCACCGATCATTCTGCCGGCCCGTCATATGGTCAACGCTGGATTAGGCGGAATTCTGATCGCATTGATTTACGCATTCTGCTTTTCGTCAGACCCGATGATATTCTGGGCGATTACGCTATTGGCCCTGTTGCTCGGTGTTTTGATGATAATCCCAATTGGCGGTGCCGATATGCCAGTGGTCGTCTCCATGCTGAATTCCTATTCTGGCTGGGCGGCGGCCGGTATCGGGTTTACCCTTGGCAACATTGCGCTGATTATCACTGGTGCGCTGGTCGGCTCATCGGGGGCAATTCTCTCCTACATCATGTGTAAGAGTATGAATCGCTCTTTCATTTCGGTGATTCTTGGCGGTTTCGGCGGTGAGACGGCCGGCCCCCCGTCCGCTGGCGACGGCGTTCAGCGTACCATCAAGCAGGGTGCCGCTGACGATGCCGCCTACATCATGCAGAACGCATCCAAAGTCATTATCGTGCCCGGCTATGGCATGGCGGTTGCCCAGGCGCAACACGCGCTGCGCGAAATGGCTGACACGCTCAAGGCTGCTGGCGTGGAAGTGAAATACGCGATCCACCCGGTTGCCGGTCGTATGCCAGGTCATATGAACGTGCTACTGGCTGAAGCCAACGTACCTTACGACGAAGTCTTCGAGTTAGAGGACATCAACAATGAGTTCGCTCAAGCCGACATTGCTTATATCATTGGCGCCAACGACGTGACCAATCCCGCAGCAGAGGAGGATCCCTCCTCACCGATCTACGGCATGCCGGTTCTCCATGTCTGGAAGGCGGGCACGGTGATGTTCAACAAGCGCTCGCTGTCGTCTGGCTACGCGGGCATCGATAACCCGTTGTTTTATCGCGACAACACCATGATGATCCTTGGTGATGCTAAGAAAATGACTGAGGAAATTGTCAAGGCGATGAATTGATGAGCATATCTTAATTTCTTCGGTAAGTTGCACCACAACTGATTTAATTAATCTTTTCCCATACATCCAGGATACAATAGAGCTGTTAAAACCATATGATCCAATTATGGGGGGAGGCTGTGTAGTCAGTCCGCTACTGGCAATTATTGCTTTTATATTCAATCGCCACTTCCAAAAGCAGGAAACCGGGTGCCTCACCTGCGCGATGGAATCTCCCGTTGATTAACAGTTTCAGCCATTGGTCATTGTTCAAGCAATAATATCCGGCCGAAGTCTGTCTTCAATTTGAGCAATTGCATCCTTCAAAGAAAGCTTCTGCTTTTTCAGGCGGGTGATCTGCAATCGATCCGGCGATGGGGCGGCATCCAGTTCTGCGATCAAGCAGTCCAATCTTGAGTGCTCTTCACGCAGCGCCACCAAGCGTGCGTATTCCGACTTGTTTTCGTCATGTTGCATGGGTTCTATCGAAAAGGTTGCAGTCAGACCGTCGAACTTGATTTATAACGTATCACATATCTGACAAGATGGTCGGAGGCGTGGCACGTATTTCAGCTTAATAGATCGAAATCAAAAGAGCTGCGCCGTTGTCATTTAAGTTTGATAAAAAGACAGAAATTGTTAGACATTATGTCGCTACCATGCCAATCTGTCGAGTGTTGTGAACTCCATGTAGCAAGGAGGAAGTAAATGGTACTGTCAGGGCATCTCACCGAACTATCTTCACGCCACAAAATTCTCGACATGCGCATAAAGGAGGCACTTCAGCATCCATCCATTGACACACTTGAGATTAACCATCTTAAGCGTCAGAAGCTGAAGTTGAAGGATACAATCACCCGCTTAAAAGATAAGCAGACTGAACATTAGATTTAACAGGTCTAATGCAGCGAGCTGCTATATGTTACAGACAGATTAACTATAACATACTGTCTGCCGTATTAACAGCTATTGAGTGTTTATATGCATCTCAAAACCACAAAGATCGTCATTCACGATCTGTGACATAGGCGCCCATAGGTTCAGGGTACGTCGTCAGCTCACCTAAACTCGCTGCCGTAAGGCTTCTTCGACGACGCCCCTGAAACATGCTTAAGAAAAGCTGGTGTCATAATTTTGATATATCTCGTTTGCACATTCCAATAAATATCCGCGTGACCGAGGTTCAATTTATGACGCTAGGTAATATGCGTGCCAGTCGCACATCCGGTTTGCAGCGCCAGCTCGTCATGCGTCTTGATTGACGCTGGCACGATACGTACCGGAACGGCCACCACTTTTTTCAAGCAGACGAATACCATGTATCTCCATCGTCCGATCTGCGGCCTTGAGCATGTCATAGAGCGTTAAACAGGCAACAGAAACGGCTGTAAGGGCTTCTATTTCAACCCCCGTCTGGCCAGTTGTGCGGACCAGGCTCCTCACCCCAAGCCCGGTGCCATCCCCAAGCTCTTCAAAACCAACGGTAATCTTAGAGAGCATCAGCGGATGGCACAGTGGGATCAGTTCGTGGGTGCGCTTGGCGGCCATAATGCCGGCAATCCGGGCCGTTGCAAACACATCACCTTTCGGGACGTCACCTGCCCGGATAAGCGCGAGCGTTTCGGGCTGCATTGCAATCCGTCCTTCGGCTATGGCTGTCCGCTCAGTATATGCCTTATTGCTTACGTCGACCATCTCGGCCTCGCCGCGTTCATTGATGTGCGTCAGCTCAGACATCCAGGGTTATCCTGTCAGGAGGGATTGCGTTGCAGAGGTGACATCAGGTTGGCGCATCAAGCTTTCACCAACCAGGAAGGTATGCACATTCACCTTTGCAAGGCGGCACAAGTCCGCATGGCTGTGAAGGCCGCTTTCGCCGATCACGATATGGTCCGCAGGAACGCATGGAGCAAGTTCCTCGGTTGTCTCAAGCCTGGTTTCGAAGGTTCTGAGATTACGGTTGTTAATGCCGATCAGACGGGAGTTGATTTTCAGGGCGCGCTCCAGTTCTGCCGCGTCATGAACTTCGAGGATTGCATCCATGCCCCAGTCACGGGCGGTAGCGGCAAGCTCAGCGGCCAGCACATCATCGATCTGGGCCAGGATAATAAGAATACAGTCGGCACCCCAGGCGCGGGCTTCGGGTACCTGATAGGTATCAATCATAAAGTCCTTGCGCAAAACCGGCAGCTGCACTGCAGCGCGGGCCGCCGTCAGGAATTCCGGCGCGCCCTGGAATGAAGGGGTGTCCGTCAGCACGGAAAGGCAGGTTGCCCCACCCGCCTCGTAAGCGCGTGCGAGCTTCGGCGGATCGAAATCCGCACGGATCAAGCCCTTGGACGGACTTGCCTTTTTAATTTCGCCGATGAGCGCAAAGCGCCCGGACACAACGCAGGCCTCAATCGCCTGTGCAAAAGCGCGTACGGGAAGAGCAAGGCGTGCCTTTGCTTCCAGGTCGGCGAGAGGCATTCGGGCTTTGGCAGCCAGAACTTCCTCACGTTTGTAGGCGGTGATTTTATCCAGAATATCGCTCATGGGAAAAATACATAGCGCGAACCTTACGGATTTGGAAATGCGAAATCGGCAGCAAGGCGCAAAATACCGATGGACAAAAGCTAACCAAGCGATACAGAGCGCTCAAGACTGCCGTCAGTTGGCGCATGAAAGCCGGGAGATATTCCCAGCTAAGCATGTAACCTGAGCCGCTTTTCACGACGCCTTTGGACGGAAGACGGGATACGCATCAGTTCCCGATATTTGGCCACCGTACGCCGGGCTATATCAATGCCTTCCTGTTTAAGTCGCTCGACAATCTTATCGTCAGATAAGATGGCGTTAATCGGCTCGTTATCGATCATGGTTTTGATGCGATGACGAACGGCTTCAGAAGAGTGAGCATCGCCATCGTCTGCAGATGAAATTGCAGACGAAAAGAAATACTTCAGCTCGAATATGCCGCGCGGAGTCGACATATATTTGTTGCTTGTCACACGGCTTATTGTCGATTCATGCATCGCGATGGCGTCAGCAACAGTTTTTAGATTAAGCGGACGAAGATACTGTACGCCGTGGGTGAAAAAGCCGTCCTGTTGTCTCACGATCTCTTGCGAAACGCGCAGGATTGTGCGTGCCCGTTGATCAAGACTTTTAACAAGCCAATTTGCCGTCTGCAGGCAGTCCTGAAGATACCCCTTATCACAGCTTGATCGTGCGCCACGCGATACGGTCGTAAAGTATGTCCGATCGACCAAAACTCTGGGCAGGGTCTCTGTGTTAAGTTCAACAATCCAGCTTCCGTCGGCGGCTGGCCGGACGATAACATCGGCAACAACAGGCTGAACAGATATCGAGCCAAAGCGCAGACCTGGCTTCGGGTCCAGCGACTTGAGTTCGGCGATCATTTCTGAGAGTTCATCCATGCTGACGTTCATGATGCGCTTGAGTTCGGTCAGCTTATGTATGGCCAGCAGATGCAGGTTATCGAGCAGTTTCCCTATCAAAGGGTCGAAACGATTGCGCTCCTGCAACTGCAGGCGCAGACATTCAGCCAGATTCCTTGCTGGAAGCCCTGCAGGATCCGCCGTCTGAAGCTGCTGCAGCACGTTTTCAATGCGTTCTGGTGAAGCACCAAGCTTGGTGGCCGTTTCAGTCAGATCACCAACGATATAGCCAGCTTCATCGACCATATCGATGATATAATTTCCAATTATCAGATCGCTTGGATCTGTGGTGCATAGTTGCAGATGACTGCTGAGATGATCGCGGAGCGAAATATCCCCGGCAACGTAGGCCTCGATATTCGTTTCGCCATCTTTAAAGCTGCTTTGCTTGCGCAGGCTGGACAGAGACGGCAGCGTTTCTAAGTTAAAGTCAACGTCGGCGCTGTCTGTCGAAGCGTTGTCATAGTCCGCCCCCAAAGCTGTGGGTGATGCATTCATGGCATTCAAGTCAAGCCAATTTTCACCGTTTTCCTCGTCCAAATGAGGTTTTGCCTCAACAATTTCGTTTGCGTTGTAAGCTTCACCGTTTTGCTCTTCACGCTCGAGCAGTGGATTGCGTTCAAGTTCAGCCTCTACAAAAGCAGTCAATTCGATATTTGAAAACTGCAGCAATTTGATTGCCTGCTGCAACTGGGGAGTCATCACCAATTGCTGGCCTTGCCGCATTTCTATTTTGGTTGAAAGCCCCATCTTGAATTCTCGTCGCCTTCCCAAAAGGCTGTAAACACGGTCACATTAACTATATAACTGTGTCAGTGGCCCGTTAGCTGCAATGCCCGATTTAAATTTACGGATGGCTTTATTTAACTCTGCAGATCTCCTAAGTAGACGCGTTGGACGTCTTTATTGTTAACGATATCTTGCGGTGTGCCCTCAGTTAAGACAGTACCGTCATAGATGATATAAGCGCGATCAATGAGATCTAAAGTTTCTCGCCAATTATGGTCCGTTATCAGCACACCTATACCTCTCTGAGTCAAATGGCGGACAAGTTCCTGAATATCGCCGACTGCGATTGGATCGACACCTGCAAAAGGTTCATCAAGCAGCATGAAGGAGGGGCGAGAAGCAAGGGCGCGGGCAATTTCACAGCGGCGCCTTTCGCCGCCGGACAATGCGATCGACGGTGATTTGCGCAGGCGCGCAATATTGAATTCTTCCAGAAGGCTTTCCAGCTGTTCACGCCGTGCGCGACGCTTGGGTTCCACAAGTTCCAGAATGGCCATGATATTATTTTCAACGCTTAGGCCGCGGAAAATCGAGGCTTCCTGTGGCAAATACCCGATGCCAAGGCGAGCTCGACGGTACATAGGCAGTTTTGTGACGTCATAGCCATCGATGAAGACATGGCCCTGGTCTGCTGCAACAAGACCTGTAATCATATAAAAGACTGTAGTTTTGCCTGCACCGTTTGGCCCAAGCAACCCGACTGACTCACCGCGCTGAACGGCTAAACTCACGCCTTTAACAACCATACGGCGCTTATAGCTTTTTTTGACCTGCTCGATCGACAGCCAGCCTTCTTGACGGAAAACCTCAGGCGAATGTGCAAATTCCTCATCTATCGCCTCTGCGTCAGGTTGCTGTGGCAGTAGTTTACCGCTTCTGTCTGCGCTTGAAGACGCAGACCTGTTTGCAAACGAAATTATTTTCACCCAAAATCACCTTCGTTGCTGATCACAGCCAGGGAGTATTGCCTTGTGCCGCATACAAGAGCCGGTTTGGCAAAATCTGCCTGGTTCTCGCGCGTTTGTGCTCGAATATGCTCCCGACCATATACTCTTTTGAATATAGCTGCTGTAGCCGGGCTTGATTTTGCCAAACCAGCTCCTGTATGCAAATTCACGATAGATTCTAGATTTAAGGTATCATGTTATTAATTGCTATTGGTTTGGTTGGAAGAGTGATGGGGTAGAGGGATCTACCGGAACCCAGCCAGTAGCTACGCCGGCTGTATTATCGTCATCATCTGAACTTCCATTTCTTGACGGAGCAGTTCTTGAGTTAGATTGATCGGATTTTTTCGTATTGCGAATATCATCGGGAAAAAATGTGGCGCACATCCGTCCCCCGCATGCCGTGCTGTTTTGCGTATTTTTCTTGCTTTCAGGCTTTGCGTCTGCACCAGAGTTTGCGATGGCCTGAGACGACGGTCTTTTATTTACAACTCTACTGAGGCCCGATGTCAAATTAACGATCAGACGATCTCCCTGCACCAATTGCCGTCCCTGCTTCAAGACGACATCCCCGATGAGATGGATTTCATTCCGCTTGGAATCGAACTCACCAGATTTTCCAGACGCATACTGTCCTTGGTCTGTCTCGACCTCAATAAACTCTGGCGCGTATATCGATGTGAGCTGAACAGGCTGGCGAGACTGGCTGGACGCTTTGTTGGCGGCATTGTTACCGGTTGCTAAATTCGATGAACCGGAATAATTCGCGTGTATGATGGCCGTCCGAATTGTGAACTGTCCTTGTGTAACAAGCACATCACCTTTGAAGGTTGCCTGACGCTTGATCTCATCAACATCCAGCCGGGTCGCTGCCACATCGATTGTGGAATTTGGATCGGTTTTAAATAGACCGGCAGGATTTTCAGAAAGAGAAGAGCCAGCCTTGGTACCTTGGGCAACTTGAAGAGGGGTGCTGTCCTGTCTCACGAATTTTGCTTTGATGCGTCCACTTTTCGTGCCGTCGGTCAACGACAGCTTGCCGTGTTGCTGGTCATAATCCAGGCGCGTCCCGCGCATTACATTTTCACCCTGCTTTACAAGCACCTGGCCAGTAACAACCATGGTGTCTTTAGCACCATCCAGAAGTGCCCTGTCACCTGTAATCGTTCGATCTGTACCAGATGACAAAACAACACCTCCGATCAGTTCTGCTGTATTCTTTGCAGTATCGAAGATTGCAATTTCTGTTTCGGCGCGATCTCCGTCGCGGGTAATGACAACATCCTGCCTAGCAGTGATTTTATTCACATCTGCAGCGCCGCCACCAACCGAACTTGCAGCTGTGTATGCAATATCCATAATCTTGGCAGTGAGCCTGGCGTTACTTTGCGTTACACTAACACCACCGGCAAATCTTGCCGATTGCTGCTGCGTATGAACAACAAGATTTTTTGATTTTACATCAACGGGCTTATTTGATGTTCCTGCAAAAGCCGCCAATCCGGTTGCCGTTTTGCTGGGGGCCGGCTGTTTGCCGGGATTAGAACGATTGGAATAAAGTTGCGCCTTAACGCCACCGTATAAAAGGAATTTATTTTTTTTCTGCTCAATGCGAAGTTTATTCCCGTCGAGCTTACCTGCGGGAAATTGAATTGCTACGGGCTTATCCGACGTCACCAGGCTTTGGCGCGGTAGAATTGTGGCGTGCGAGAGGCGCGCAGTCATGTCATTCGAGGCTACAACGATATCGTTAAAAAGTTCCAGTTTATTCTGATTGCGATCAAACTTTCCATCATCTGCCGTCATTTTATACGCAGTGCCATCTTGCTGTCTGACATGTGCCTCGATACCGAACAAGTCGATAGGTTTGCTTTCGTTCATGTCAGTGATCGCACGATCCGCACGTATTGTATATTCGGTGCCATCTTTCTTGTTGTAGCCGCTGTATGTCGGATTACGCATCGTTGGTTTTGTGGCGAGAAGATCAGCAGAACTTATGCTGAATGTTCCTCTATGCGTATCATCCTCGATTTTTGTGCTCATTTGCATAGAAACGATATAATTCGTCAGCAGGCCGAGCACGGCGATCGGAAGCATAATACGTAAAGTGGCGACAAACCAGGAATTACGGTGTGCGGAGCGAAGAGCGCGGGCGCGTTGGGCGGGGCTGGACAGAATAATGCCACGCTCGGGTGTGCGTTCCTTTGAATTTGCCAGCTCAGCCATCGTCAACTAGTCCCCCAAATTGCGTTGGTCTGAATTTGCCTGTGTTGCAAGCTCCAGAACACGGCCCGCAACGTATGTTTATCGCTGTGTTTCATCAATCGATCCTAAATCGCATCCGGATCTTAATTAAGATGATATTAAGCATTGGTAAGGCGGACAATTTATGGCAAGACGCGCATGCCGTTTGCAAGTTTGACCATATATACAATAACAGGTCTTATTCGTGAGAAAAAATATCTATTTCGCCAAAACCGGCCAGGTCCAGCTCCGCCCGCATCGGCAGAAATCCGAATGCAGCCTGCGCGTAGTGCATTCTATTTTCACGTTCCAGCATGGCAACAAGCCTATTTTTAAGCGCATGCAAATAGACAACATCCGAGGCAGCATAGCGCTTCTGTGCCTCGCTTAAATCAACTGACGCCCAATCTGAACTTTGTTGCTGTTTTGACAATTCAATGCCAAGCAGTTCAGCCGTAAGATCTTTCAGACCATGCCTGTTAGTATATGTACGCACCAGCTTGGAGGCAACCTTGGTGCAGAAAACAGGCGCCGTATCGACAGCCAAATACTGCTTAAAAACAGCGATATCAAAGCGCGCGAAATGAAAAATTTTTTCTATTTCAGGGTTTTTTAACAATGCACGCAGATTAGGCGCCGCATAATCGTCTTTCTGGAACTGAACGAGGTGAGCAGTGTTGTCTCCGGTTGAGATTTGAACAACGCACAGCCGGTCTCGATGTGGGTTAAGTCCGAGTGTTTCACTGTCAACTGCAACAGAGCCGCTGAAGCCCAGGGTGTCTGGCAAATCACCTTGATGGATAAAAATTTCTAGCTGAGACATTCTGACTTTTCATGGTTTCCGAATTTTGCTCTAACATTTGCAGTGAGCATAAATGGTGCGCACTCAAGGTGTAAAGTTGGATCAAATACTTAATGAACTTGAGCGCTGGGAGCAAGCCTTTTTAGACGTGGCAAATGGTTGGGGAAGCCCCTAACAGGCTAAAATACAACTTTTTTTTAGCCCAATAGCCCGAATATTATTGACGAGCTACAAGCTGCGTCAAAGAAAGAACCCGTCGTGAGTAGACTATAGAAAATCAAAAATGGCTGATCAATACCCTTACATCAGATTGCATGCTGACGATCCTCGCATCCCAGATGTTCTGACCTTAATTCAAGAATCATTTGCTTACATGGATGGAAGGATCGAGCCACCATCTTCTATGAGAACGTTAACCGTCAAAAAAATAGCAGAGCAATGTGATGATGGCGAGGTTTGGATGCTTGGGGATCCACCTCAAGCCTGTTTTTTTTTTAAAGAGAGCGATGGCCGCTTGTATATTGGCAAACTTGCTGTAGCCGAGAATATGCGCGGCCAAGGTTTGGCAAGAAATTTTGTTGAGTTTGCTGGCAACAGAGCGAGTACCTTAGGCCTTAAAGAGTTAGAGCTATGCGTTAGAATAGAGCTAACTGATAACCAGATAACCTTTGCAAAACTAGGATTTAAAGAAGTCAGTAGACACTCTCATGAGGGCTATAGCCGGCTAACTTACATAATGATGCGAAAAAGCATTGAAGCAACGCCGCCACCTGAAAATTTCTGATATGCAAAACTGAGCGAAACTGCTGGAAGCAAGCTTTTGTCTCAATATTTCAAAGGCTCTGTGCCTTGGCTTAGAATGCTTAGATAAGCGCGGTATGCAAAAATCTTATGACGGTCTTTGCCGGTGATTTCTTCAATGATGCCCTGCTTTTCGAGCAACGCTAAAGAGCGCAACACGGTTGGCAGAGATAAATTACAAGCCTCTTTGATCTTTGTCGTGTTAGAAATCGGATGGCTCTGAAAGTAGTTATGGATGGACATCACGGCAGCAGTCGGCTTTCCACCTTCTTCCAGCTTGCGCCTGTCATGCTCGAACAAAGCCATAATCGATTGCGCTGTCTCTGTTGCCTGATTGGCTGTATCTATAACGCCGGATAAGAAGAATTTGATCCAGGCTTCCCAATCTCCAGTCTCTCGGACAAGCTGCAAGTGATCATAATATGCCTGTCGGTTGGCCTTGAAATATAAGCTGAGGTAAAGCAATGGCTGCTTCAGAATACCCTCAGTGCACATAATAAAGGTAATCAGCAAACGTCCAACGCGGCCATTGCCATCTAAAAACGGGTGGATCGTCTCAAATTGGACATGCGCTAACGCAGCTTTGACAAGGGCTGGTAATTTGACCTCTCCATCGTGGAGAAATTTTTCAAAATTACCGAGCGCATTCATCAAGTGCTCAGGCGGCGGCGGAACAAAACGTGCGTTGCCAGGACGGGTGCCACCGATCCAGTTTTGTGATGTGCGAAACTCACCGGGCATTTTATTGCCGCCCCGTGCACCGCTCATGAGTTTTTCATGGATTTCACGGATTAGGCGTAAAGAAAGTGGAAATGTTTTTAAACGCTCCAGGCCATAACTCATGGCTGAAACGTAATTTGAGACTTCCTGCACATCATCCATAGGCGCACCCGGCGCTTCTTCATTCTCATAGAGAAGAAGATCAGAAAGCGAGGATTGTGTGCCTTCAATTTGCGAGGATAAAACAGCCTCTTTGCGGACATACATATATAAAAACAGCGCATGATCCGGCAAAATCATGCTCATGCCATCCAGGCGGCCTAGAGCAATGTTCGCCTGATCCAAAAGTGGATAAAGCCCTTGCATATCGACAGCAGGTTTAGGCGGCATTTCTTCCGGCAGATATGCCTGATAATGCTCACCACCAACGGAGCATTGCACGAATTTGCCTATGCGCTGTGTTTTATCCAATCCTGATCCTAACTAATATTTTTATGACTTTTTGTTACTAAGACCAGAGTAACTCACATGGATGAAAGCTGCAAGTTTTTAAGTAACGAAAAGCGCTTTTTTTATTACTTAGCACACCCTAACTCACATGGATGAAAGTTCCTACGCTCAGCCTTCCACCAAAATCACCGGTCATGATCATAGCCTGGTTTGCGTTGTTGAGCTGTACTGCTTGATTTATCCCGCAAACGCTGCAGCCTGTCCTGTGTTTGTGTCGTCGCTGGATCAGCAGCACGGGCATAAGCCTCGCGCAGTTTTGACAACCGCTCTTGCGGTTTTGTCGGTGTCATGTGGGCTGGCCTTGCATGGCTTGTTGCAGGCTGTCTGCCCAGCTCTTGCTGTGATGCAGATTGTATTTCTAGCTTCCGTTTTGGCGAAGCGCCTTTTGCAGTATTTTTCTGCTGTGTAATCTCTTTGATTTGTTGGCGTTCCTGACGTAATTTCAGCAATAACTTCGCATGATCCTGGCGCACCGCTTTGATCTCGGCTTGTAGCTTTTGCCGGTCGGTGAGCTGTGCATTGATGAGGATCTGCCGTTGATCCTGATCTCTTTTGAGCGCATTGACAGTCTCGCGGATATTTTGCTTTTGGATTTGCGCGCGCTCACCGGAGAGACGTTGCATCAGACCGGATAGGCCGGAGCGATAGCGGGCGGCTCTGACTTTTCTTTCCTGATCCCAACGTATTTGCTGTTTTTGGACAACCATAGCGCGTTCGGCTCTGTGGTCTTCTGTCATCGCCAGACGGCGACGCTCTAGCGGGGCCATGGCTTGTTTATATTGGGTTTTGGCCTCTTGAATATGTCGCTTGACGGCCTGGCTCATTTGCCCAGCTATTTTGGTTTTGGCTTCATCCACGCTTGGCAGTTTATCCGGCTCTCCCAGCCTGGCTTTGATCTCTTTGGCTTTCTTTCCGGTATAGCGGGCAATGGATAAAACAGCTCCATCATGCGTGACAGCCACATGGCCGCGCCGATCCCCTTTGGCTAAGATCATGCCGCGTTCTGAAAGCGCGTTTTGAAAGGCGGCCTTGGAATCCGATGCCGCCCAGCATTCTGCCATCATTTCTTTGAGATCACGCGCATGCAAGCCCTGGCGTTTGGCTTGCTGCCATTCTGCCAAATTAAAATTACGTGGATCGCGCTCCTTTGAATTCATCAACCCGCGCGGCATTTTCCAGCCTTGTTCCAGATAGATCTCTCGGCTGAGATCCCGGCATTTGAGCTTGTAGTGCGGTAGGTTGCGCGCTGTCATCGTATCGGCATCAATGCGGGACCATACCGCATGCGCATGACGGCGGCCTTCTTTTTCGTGAAAGACGATGACGCGCGGCTGGCCTTGGAGATTGTTCTTTTCTTCCAGTTTGTCGATAGCAGCTTCAAAGGTTTTAATATCTACGCGCTCTTGTTCCGGCGGGTTGAAGGAAACCGAGAACAAAAACTGCTTGCATTTGGTGCCTTTACTCACCGCATAGGCTTCTTTGAATGCGCCGGTGATATCACTGGAGACAAAGCCGCGCATGTCATGCACATCGATATGTTCATTGTCATCGGTGCGCAGGAGATGCAAAGCCAGCTGTTTACCGCCGCCGCGCTGTGAGGCTTTGATAATCATGACTATCGCTCCTTAATCCCAAGGCTCTGCATGAGCAGCGCTTTGATTTCAGCAATATCGGCAGAGGCTTTCAGTAAAGCGGCGTTGCTCTCCTCATCTAACACCAAAGAACCGGAGCGCGCTGCATCAGCCAACTCTTTCAGATTGCTGGCAATACCGTTCTGGCCGAGCTTTGCTAAAATTTGTGCCAGCGCCTGCCGGTTATTTACAAGATCTTGCTTGCCAGACACAGGCGCATTGTCATTGGCAGCAAAGAGCTGGGCACGGATATAAATACTGAGCGGTTGCTTGCCAGCCCGCCGTTCCAACTCGCGCCGCTGTGCAGGCGAAAGACGCAAAGACAATGGTTTGGATTGCGGGGCAGATTTGTTCATACAAAAACAATACGCCGTACAGGAAACAGCGCCGGGCGAAACTTAGTTTGTATCTCGACGCCATTCTTCATATTTGTGGATGCACGAGAGAACAAGCTCAGGCGGCATCATTTATGGCCGTAGCCACCTCAATCAAACCGGCTTCGTATCGCTCCAGTCCGATTTTATTGGCGATTGTTATGAGCTGATCTGTAAAACTATTTTTATCCAGCGTTTCAAGGTCGGCACTGGCGCATAGATTTTGATAATCCGTGTAAGCCTCGTCAAAGCTTAGGCTTGCCCCCGGCATTGGGATCAGCCGAGCAAGCGCCCAATCCTCGACCATGCAAAGCGGGCGAGCGTTGATGAATAGCGGGCCAGGTTCATTGTCATTGCCTGGTTTCTGGGTTGCTGGCTTCACAAATGTAGAGCCATGCCCCGTGGCTAAAAATAGCCCCAGGCTTGAGCCCAATTCAACGATAACAGCCAGAACAATCATAAGCCCCAGGCGTATATGATGATCGCTCACACCGATCAGATTAGCCAATAATTGGCTTTGCGGATCGCTGGCATTGCCAGCCCCTTGTGTGATAAGTCTTTGTTCACGCTCTTTGACATCCTTCAACGCCGCCTGGATTTCACCGGCCTTGCGCGCTGTGGCTAATTCTCCCTGCAGCGTAAAATATCTTGCGCAGAATGTCCGGCTTTCGGGCAGCGTGGCATCGCTGCAGCTTTTGGTTGAGGACCAGCGGGTATTTTGCTTTGCGGCCCTGATCTCGGCTTCAATAGTCTGCGCAGGCCGGTGCTGCGGCAAGGCGGCCAGGCTGGCTTTTATTTTCGTAATATCACCCTGCACAGATATCAGCTGCGCATTCAGCCTGTCTTGGCTATCGGCATTGTCTGTTCTGATGCTGGCGGCAAAGCCGAAGGCGCTCAGGAGCGAGAACCCTACAAATAACGCCCATACGCATATCGCAGGCAATACAAACACCCGCCGTCCATTCTGCCAGGCCCAAAGCGCAAACATTGACAATAAAGCTTTCAGCCCATCGGCAGCGCCGGAGGCCGCGCCCAAAATCAGCGTTTCAGTTTGATTGCGCCCCAAGGATGACAGGAAGGCGATATTCATTGCGCCCGATACGGCAATCAGGATCAGCGCTGCAGCAATGCCAATCGATGTTGCCAGCACACGCGTTATCATTTGCGTCCTTTCGTATTAAGCGGACCATAGCAATCCTCGTAAACATCCAAAGCCAGACTTAAGAGCCGGGCCTGGCTGATCTTGTCGCGTTTGGCCATTGCTGCCAGGCGCTTCGCATCGTCTTCATGAATGGTAAGATTTTTTTGCACGCGCTTGCCGCCAGTTTTGGCTGGCCTTGGCTGTGGTTTTGCTTTTGATCGCAGCAGCGGGCCAGCAAAGCGGGTTTTAAGAGCCTGAAGCTTATCGGCTGGCGGCATAAGATATGGGCTCCTTATTCTCTGTTGCGATCAAAACTGGATTTAGCGCGGTGTTTGAGCATCACCTGGCTGGCATCGTGATTGAGGGTTTTGCTTGCGCCTTTGAGTTTGGTTTCTAACAGCTTGATGCGGGATTCTTGCATCTCGGTCATTCTGCGCTTTAAATCTTCGGCCTCGATCCCCGGCGGGGATAAATGCAACCCGGCCTGAGGCTTGGGCCGGGTTGCTTTGCGGTGGTCCAGCTCTGCGCGCGTTGCTATGCTTGCGCTGGCCGGACCGGGCTTATTGGTCATCGATCATAATCAAGCCCAGGCTCTTGCCGGACTTCCCTACCTGCTGATTGTTTGCCTTTATCGCGTGTGTCCTGCACGCGCTCTTGCGGTGTGCGCAGCGTTACCCGGCCATTGACCGGCATGGCATCCAGCAGGATATCATGGCCTTGGCCGTCTTTATGGGCGAAGGCCGCGCCGACCCGGTTAAAATGGGCTTTGTTGTCCTGGCCTTCACGCACCTGATAGGCAATAAAGCTGGGCTGCTTAGACCCGCCATCACGCCTTTCAGAGGATCGTGGTTCATCACGCCCCCGGTCATTGCTATCCCGCTCACTGCGCTGTTGTGGTCTGTCGTTTCTGTTGTCATCGTATCGGCTCATAAGAACTCCTTTTCGTTTTAGGTTGGTTTGTACCCATCCACATATGCCCACATCCCATCTGCATATTGGGGGAAAGACGCGAACTTATGGGGAACACTTTCCCTGATCACGCGCAGCGTTCGGCTTCCCCGCCATGTCGGCACGCGCACGCTATCTGTTGGCGGGTGATAGGGATTGGGCAGGAACTGACCGGCCATTTCGGCTTGTGAAAAGTACGGGAATTTCTGTGCTTTGATCGGCGGCAGGTTTTTGCCGGAGATAAACAGAATTTGCGTATCTTCCGGCATGGCCAGAATTTCATCCGGTGTCATCAACTTGCGCTGTTGTTTGGGCCGGTGCTGAGCTTTGCGGTTTAAATGCGCAATCTCATAGATTGAAGCAAACGGATCATGCGTGCCGTGAATAAAGCCCTGCAGCGCATCTACTTTTTGTTTGCGCGCTTGATCCTGAACCAACGTGTCATCATAGGACAACGTTTCTGAGCCGATCATATTAGAGACCAGCTCGGCTGTCTGATAATCACGCACGCCAAAGAACTGGCGCATTTGGGCAGAGCCGATAAAGCTTTGTAAAGACGGCCCGCCATAGCTGCGGATTATTTGTCCGGCATCTTGAAAGATCGCCCAGGCGCGAATGCCAGCACCCCGGCCAAAGGTGAAGGCGCGCAAGAGCGCTTCAAACTTGCCAAGCTGTCCGGCTTCATCCACCAGCAACATGACACACGGCGCACTCGGCACGCGGGCTTTATACAGCATGGCCACAGTAAAGAAGAGACGTAAAAGCGGCGACCAGAGTGAGAGATATTCCGCTGGCACATTCAGGAATATTTTGCGCGCTTGAGACGGATCGCACAGATCAGAAAGTGAAAAATCCCCCTCATCTAACGCTTCCATCAGGGCCGGATCATCCAGAAAGCCCAGATTGGCATAGATCTCGCCCATGATGGAGCCGAACTCTTTGGGGCTGTCTTGCTGTTTGGCTAGCATTTCCCCGGCAGTGCGGCGCACATCTTCAAAACTTGAGGCCAGCATTGCCTCCAGCGTATTGGCCCAGGCCTCAGGATCGGTTTCTATGGTGTTGATCAGCCGAGCCAGGCGCGGCAGAGATGTGCGTCCGTTATATTCCACATCGCATTTGAGGATGGCTTCGATATAGCCCCGGCTGCGCAGCTCAAAATATTTGGAATTATCACCGCCGCTGAGGGTGACCAAAGCTTCGGTGATGAATTTACAATCGGCGGCAAAAGTGGGCGCATCGGCCTTCAAGATATCCAGCGGATTGCAGGCATGGCGCGGCAGATCCATCAGCCCGAACGGGTTCCATGTGCAGGCATATTCGCCGTTAAGCGTATGGGCGATTTGAGAAATAGCCGCCAGCTCGCCGCGCGGATCAAGCGTCAGCATACGTTGGCCCGGTGAGCTGCAGACCACATAGCCGAGCAAATCCCGCAGCTTGCCCGATCCGGCCCCGCCAATGGTCAGCATGGGCGCATCGCCCTGCAGGAAGAGCGGCTTGCCGTCATAAAATCCGATTTGCGGGCCGCCAGGTTTAAACAATCCGGCATCGCGAATATCATCGTCATCGGCAAAACGGGCCGAGCCAAAGCGATGCTCTTCGTTGAAAGAAAGAGACATTGAAACCATCCATTATTTATCAGAAGGAAAATCGTCGCTAGGGCGTGTTGCCACTACGGCCATCGCGCAGCGAAAATGCAGATTTTCGAGAACCGCATCGCAGCGTATATTTTCATACGTGAGAAGCGGAAAGCGCAGAAAATCTGTGTTTGCAGCAAGCAGGGGGGCGATAGTGTCGACGCGCTCTAAAATTATGGGCCGCCCTATCAAAGAGGAAGCGGCCCATGTTTTTGATGTGCGCTTATTCGTAAATGGACGCTGTGGCCTGATGCTTCCATTTATATTTGATCTTGGAGGCCCCGAAGAAGGCCAGCCCGGCAATGATCGCCGGGATTAGAAAGTTCCCGCCATTGCCCATCGCGCCAATCGTGGCCAGTCCAAAAAGCAGGCCAATGATAATCAGCACATGATGCAAAATGCGTAAGGGACCATTGATAATGGTGTCCGGTGTTTGCGGCATGGTATGTCCTTTCAATGCGTCTGTTTGGATTTATAAAAACCGCGTTGCAATGGTGAGCCCACCCATCACGATCAGCGTGGCAACGGATGCACGGGTCACAAAAAAGATCAGTAGAGCCAGAATGACGAACCAGGCCATCTCAGCGATGCCAGCCAGATCAGCGCCATAACGGGCTGCGGTGTAAGCTGAAACCCATGAGACCGTTCGGCTATAGGCTTCAGGGACAGTAAAGAAGGTCACAGCCACGGCCCCTGTATTGGCCAGGCCGGTCACCGAACTCATAAAGATCGATTGGGCGGCCTGGCGTTGCTTTTTTTGATCCATTCTCTCCTCCTTGATCCCTTAAAAAGGCTGGACCTTCTTCCAAGCCGGATCTCAAAAGCGAAGCGTGATATGTGCTTTAAGCTTGGGCTTCGTTTGATCCGGTGAGGAGAGATTTACGCCAGGCCCAAAAGCTTTCTGGGCTGAAGGCCGGGCAAAAGATCAAAAATTATTTGGCAATCCACTTCGCGCGCTCAGGATAAGCAATCCGAAAGGCCAGATCGATAAGGCGCAAGCGATCCAATATGCGGGCCTGTGGTCGCTGGCGTGGGCTCAAATCGGCAAAATTCAAAAAATCAGACAGCCAGCGAAACGAGCCGTCATCATTGAAGGCGGCGTCAATATCTTCATCCTCGACAACAAAAACATCGCCATTCGGCCAGTTTACTGTCCCTTAAATAGGTATTAAGCCTCCGTCTTTAGACGGAACGAGGCTTTAGCCTTCATCTGCTTCATAAGATATCTCCTTAAAATGAGGGTCGGAGCCCTGAGGGGAAACCCTCATTTTAAGGAGATATCTTATGAGCTACAGAACCGGAAGTCACACAGTTTTTCACCATCGTTATCATATAGTATGGGCACCAAAGTACCTCTATAAGGTTCTTACCCGGGAGATACGTTTTCGTATCCGAGAGATTACGCATCAAATTTGTGATCAAATGGGTGTGAAAATTGTCAAGGGTGTTTTGTCGAAAGATCATGTGCATATGTTTGTCGATATTCCGCCGCATGTTGCTGTTTCAGATTTTGTACGGCGTGTGAAGGGCTGTACATCACGCAAGATCCAGCAGGAATTTCCAGAGCTTCGCAAGCGATATTGGGGCCGCCGTTTTTGGCAAAGAGGCTATTTTTGTACAACCTCTGGAAACATTACCAACGACATGATTGAACAATATTTAGAGCATCATTTTGAACCAAACAAAAAAGGCTTATAGCCACTCCTCACGAACCTACCGACCTCCGGTCGGTAGTGGTTCAGTTCCCCCTCAAAGCCAAACAGCACATCGGCCATCCAGTTCGGGAATTCACGCCGGGATAACTCAAGCGCCCGCGCGGCCACAGCCAGCCTTTGCACATGCGAGGGGCGGCTCAGCATATTATTACAGGCGACCGTTATTTTACGCTGCACGGCGGGCGTAAAAGCACAAGGTTTACAAACATTATTTCCGCATCGATGACACAATACCATTTTCAAAATCCTTTCTTGTTTATTGTTGCTTTAACTCGACCAAAACCCTCCTTTCCGGTTGGGGGAATATGTCCCCGCTCATGGGTTAATAAAAAAGAACATACGCAGAACATTGATGCTCTACAACCTATTTTTTGAGCGCTCTTTGGGAGGGCAAAGCCAGTGCGGGATAGCCCGACAAAAAAATAAAATGCGGCAATTTTCGAAGTGCTTTGAAAGCAAAAAGTGATTCGTTTTTGGGATTTTGGCCACAAAAAAAGCCCGGCACATCATCGCGCCGGGCCTCTTCTATTGAGAGCCAGGAGGTGTGGATAAAAACGCTCGATCCAGCTGACAACCAAGCGCTGATCATAGGCTGCCGCGTTGTTGTCCTATCCAAAGAAGCATGCGCTATGAGCCCAGATCATAGCATTCAGGCTTGTCCCCGCTAGCGCCTGTGGCATGCTTAGATAGGAAGAATTTTGAACACGAATAGCGTATGGTCTGTTTTATTGCTAGGAGATTACTAGGATCTGCAAAAATCCTTTATTTTAAGGGCATTGGTAAAGAAGGAGTGCGGCGCAGGCTGAGCCGCGCAAAAACGTTCGTTTTTGTGCAAGGAGGGGCTGCGGCATGACAGCACTCTTAAGCGCCCCCAGCGATGGCCGCAAGCTGGGCTATGCCCGCGTATCAACGCATGATCAGCGCTTGGATCTCCAGCTTGATGCGCTCACAAGCGCGGCTTGTGATTTGGTTTTTGAAGATCATGGGGTTTCTGGAACGCGCGCGCGGCGGCCTGGGCTTGATCAGCTCTTAGAGGCGTTATTACCCGGCGATACGGTTGTGGTCTTCAAACTCGACCGTCTGGGACGCTCTGTGTTGCATCTGGCTGATTTGCTTGTGGAGTTTAATGGCAAGGATATTCACTTTTGTTCGCTCACCGAAGGCATTAACACAGCCACGCCCGGCGGCAAGCTGATCTTTCATATCTTCAGCGCCATGGCGGAGTTCCAGCGCGATATCATTGCCGAGAATACCCGCGAAGGCTTGGCCGCCGCAAAACGGCGCGGTATTCAGCTGGGGCGGCCAAAGCTTTTGAGTGAGGATCAGATCAGCAAGGCCGTTGAGCGGTTAGATAATAATGGAATATCTATGACAGCTCTGGCCGAAGAATTTAGTGTCTCACGTATGACGCTGACGCGCGCCTTACAGCTCTTTGATGAAGAGGATCAGGTTTCATAGCGCGCAGGCAGGAAAGATAAAAGCGCGCTATGATGTGATTGGCCAAAGAAAAACTTACAGCGTTTTGCGGCAAGGGCGCTCAATCCGGCCATCAAGAAACAATGCCAGTTCTAACAGTCAAAGCCGTGGCAAAACCCGGTCTTGAGCGCTTTGTTTTGGCAAAATATCGGCGCAAGCGATCAAATTGCCAAGCCAGCGGCAATCCTCCATATCCGGCAGGATATCATCGACAACTGTGTCATGCAGCCCATAAACAGCGCCACCAACGTACCGGCAATCGATATCCTCTTTGAAAATAGCATCGGCCACCCAATCGGGAATATCACGTCTGGGGATATGCAGCGCCTTTAGTCCTTGTGCGATGTTCTGCACGGTGTGCGGTTTACGCAAATACCGGTCGGAAGCCACAAGGACGCGGCGAATATTATCATTGGCTGGCTTGAGATTATCAAACGGGCAAGGCTGGTTCACAAACCGACTGCCACAAGCGCAAAGCATTGCAGACATTGTTTTCCTCATGCTTTCAAATTGAAATCTGTGATGGGGCGAGCTGGTGGCATAAGAGACGGCGGAAGATGGACAGGTTGGCAAGCAAACCTGCGCAATTGCGCTCAACCGTCGCTCGCTTAATTTTTACATCCTCAGTGATGAGGATAGGCTTGGAGAAGATAGACAGCATAGGTGTCCCCCGGCGTAGTTGCTACGGAGGACACTAATATTGTTAGCGGCAACAATTGTCAAAATTGTTAGCGCTAACAATAGTAAAATAATTGATATAAAGCATCTATGTCGGCTCAGGAGTACCATTCTTCTTGCCAGTAGAGCTAGACGGTTTGGGCCCTGGTGGACGTATATCTAATTTTTCCATTTCAGCTTCATACTCTGCAAAAAGATGCGGATGCTCCGCCTTTAAAAGCATTAACACAGCCCTTGTAATAAAGCTTACTCTGTTCTCTTTTTTTTCATTAGCGGCTCTATCCATTGCTTCTTTTAAAGGAGGATAAGTTTCAAAATGAACCCGATCTTTATTTTTCTCAGGGGGCTTTCTTTTTGTAACTTCTAATTTATCTTTGTGTTTATTCAAAATTCTCTCAAAATTTTTATGAGCATTATTATTATCATAATCACTTTGAGGATTGGAAGAAAAATCTTTTTCTTTTTTACTTTTAGTATTAGAAGGTTTATTGTTTTTGGCTCTAGACATGGCTGTGGCTCTGGCCTTGCAGTGATTGACAGTCGTGCAGATATAGGTCTACTCTTGTTCGTTTTCCAACACAAGGCATCAAAAAATGACAGCTAAACTTGTACTAACGGCCCCAGAAGGGCAGTCTCTTACGCCTGTAATCAACAAATTACGGAACGATTTTCCACAAGCATATCAGGCGTTAGAAGACAGAATAAGCGCAGAAGCCCACGCAGGAGGAAGCTTTGGAGCTTCAGGCTCTATAGACTTGACTAAAGTCGCGATTGATATAAATGTTCCACCAGAAATTGTAGAGCAACTAAACCCAATATTTGAACTAACGCTTCAATTGCTATCAGAGCACACAAATCAACCAATAGACGCTTCAGTTATCATTGATCAAAATGGAGAAGTTACAGAATGGAAGCTAAAGCCAAAAAAACGAAGTTAACAGCAAAAAATATTCTCTAGACATGCTGGCTATGTGAAGTCCAAACCTTTCTTCTCCAAACAACAAAACAGCAGAAATAAAACCTAAGAAAAAGCAAAGAATCACAAAGATATAGATCTTAAACGGCAAATTTCTTATAGCGTTAACAAGAAGCCAGCTAGAAAAAGTGGCAAACACAGTAAAAATTATAATTTTGATTATCTTGGCGCTGTGAGGCTCTAACAAAAAAGAATTATAATGAATTATAAAATCAAGGCATAAAACAGCCAAAATAATAAAGGCGGAATTCGAAACAATAATATTAATTGCGATTGCAAGTGATTTTGAATCTGGGTTGCTTATAACTACTGCATTAATAATGGTAGGAATTAATATAATAAATAGAAGAAAAGTTTCGTTGGTGAGCTTAAAGGATTCGAATCCTTCCCTAAGCAAGCTTTGCGATCCTGAAATTGAAGAAGGGCTAATTTTATCAATAAAAAACAGTAAGAAAGCAAGTAGGAAACCACAAATAAAAATAGACTTCAACATATGCAAAAACCTCGCCCAAGAACAGCTTCTCTGTTCCTCCAGAAAATCCAATCTTTCCTTCCAACTAGGGTGCCATCGAAAAAAAGTAGATGCGACAGGTAACAGGTCCTGTATAAAATTTGGATCTTTAAATTCTCTAAGCATCTCTTTTATAGAAAGAAGTAGAGGTTTTTTTTCTTTTCTTAAATAGCCTGCATTGATGAAATTGTTTTTGACAAAATTGAGATAGTCTTCTTTAACAAATTCGTAAGACTGGTAATCAGTAATAAATTCACGTCTGCGCATTATTGCACCAGATATGCAAAATAAATATATCAACCTAAAAAACGCAGTTAAAAACGAGCGCAATCTCTAAGAATCATTTAATATCA
>CAWUIN010000014.1:0-37936 GCA_963922535.1 uncultured Hyphomicrobiaceae bacterium
TTGCGGCAAAAGTGAATCCAGGTGAGTCAATTCATCTATGGATTGGTATTATACGCCAGATGATATAAATCTCCGTGCATGAACATCGACGTCAGTACGGTTGCAAAAGCGGGGATTGTCTCAAGCCCAGCTGCAAGTTCATCCCTGGCAAGCAGTCGCGCCGGGATCACGCCATATTGATAGACTGCGCTTTGCATCTCGGCATCGCTTAAGGACAGCTGCCAGACAAACACCGCCAAACACAGCGCAATGATCGTCCAGGAAACATAAGGGATTGTATTGCGGGGATTATCATCGAAGAGCGGAAGCAAACTGCAGTTCCTTTTCAAGACCAGAGCGAAGGTATTTAAGCTTGATGGTTCAATCGCAGCACGTTTACCATTTCCTGTGATCGTCCGCCAGAGTGATATTACTGCGAACGTGCAACGAAACAATCAATGCCAAGCTGCTTTAATTTTTGGCAGGTCAATGCTGCTTTCCTTGAGCCGTATCCCGCAAATCTGGCACGATAAATTTCACGCTGTCCCAACATAGCCCGAACGGTAATCGGGCGCGCGCCCTGCAGCAGAGAACCGGCCTTTGCCTGGACAGTGGCCAACTGGCGATTTGCTTCGCTTGACGTTGTGAATGCACCAACTTGAATGGCAGCATTGCTGCCAGCTGGTTTTGAGATGTCTGCATCAGCGGCAGGCGGGCGGGCGCCGTGCTTTGTCTGACGCCTTGCAAGCCGGGGCCGCGGCGGGCCCATTTGTGCAGTAGCCTGTTGCGAGAGCGTTGAGCCGGCAACGTTTGGATCTGAGGGTTTGTCACGCCCCTGCACCTGCGTTGGCGCCCGGTGAAGGGCAACTCTGACGTCTGGAGCACGCGTGACAATGGTTGAACCTGAACTCATGTGCTGCGACAGTAAATCACGCATCGTCGCATTACGTGCACGCGATGTTCGCCCTCCCATCACAACGGCGACGATACTACGGCCGCCATGGCGAGCCGACGTGACTAAATTAAAACCCGAAGCCCGCGTATACCCTGTTTTGATGCCATCGACGCCGTCATAGCGGCCAAGCAGGGCATTGTGATTTTTAAAGGTCCGGCCCTTGTAGCGAAACGTGCGCGTTTTGAATTGATAATAATGGTTTGGGAAATGATCACGCAGGCGCAGGGCAAGCTGCGCCATATCCCGTGCGGTTGTCACTTGCTGGGAATGCGGCAAGCCGGATGCATTCCGAAATACCGTTTGTGTCATGCCAAGTTCGCGCGCTTTCCGGGTCATCAGCCGGGCAAATGCAGGCTCACTGCCAGCGATGTGCTCACCGACGGCGGCTGCAACGTCATTGGCTGATTTGACGACCAGAGCCTTAACGGCCTGGCGCACCGTAATCCGGTCGCCGGGACGCAGACCGAGCTTGGATGGCGGACGACGGGCTGCTTCGGCGGAAGCGGTGATCATTGCGTTATAAGTCAGGCGGCGATTTTCAATCAGCTCAAAAATGATATACAATGTCATCATCTTAGTAAGCGATGCTGGATATCTCATTTGCCGCGCTTTATGAGCATGCAGCACCTCGCCTGTATTAGCATCGACAACAAAGGTTGCATCTTTTTCGGTCACCTTGGCAGCATACGCATTGGTGGCGACAAGACCGATGAGAATGAGAAAAGCCGTCTGAAACAGCGACACGAATGAATATGCGCGCATCATATATCTGCGTCTAACTCCTTGGAAACCAATCGATTTCGCAAAACAGACCCCAGAGCCTGCTTTCGTGTGCTCGACATAATTAACCGTTAAACAATGAATGAGGTCTTAATATTACTTTGCCTTTGTTGCAGTATGCAGGGCATTCACGAACGTGTATCGGCTTGCGATGAATGATGCGAGGGGCTCGAATAATCGCATTTTTAATCTGCAATATTCTGCGATATATTGGTATAATCGAAGTCTTAAAAGCGATTTTTTCATTTTTCGAGATTACCGCACGTGGCCCGTATCGCTTATGATGACGTATCAGGAGATATGCGAAAGATTTACGCTCGCCAGACATGAAAATGGCACCTTGAACCATGATCCGGATTACAGCTACGATCGCCATCGATGAGGATGAGCTTGAGGAAAGCTTCATGCGCGCCTCTGGTCCGGGCGGCCAGAATGTTAACAATGTCGCAACCGCGGTGGAGCTGCGTTTCGACGCCGCTAACTCGCCTAACCTTACCATGCTGGTCAAGGCCCAGTTGCGGCGGTTGGCTGGCCGGCGTATGAGCAACGAAGGTGTAGTTGTCATTAAGGCTGATCGCTTCCGCAGCCAGGAGCGCAATCGCGATGATGCACGCCACCGCCTCATTGATCTTATTCGCCAAGCCGCCACCATACCGCGACCGCGGATCGCAACCCGGCCGACGAAAGCCGCCAAGGAACGCCGCCTTAAGGCAAAGTCGCAGCGCGGTGAAGTCAAAAAAATGCGCTCTCACCGACCGCCTTCGGATTAATAGCCCGTATCACGATGCATCAGCGCGTATCATCAATCTGCACAAGAAGCCGCAGATTTCATTTTTTGGAACCATGAGATAATAATTGTATCTGTCTTAGGCCGTATCGGCAATTACCGCGCGAAGCCAACGGTAATTGCCGATACGGCTTACACTGTAAACATCAAATTTTCATGATGGCCAATTTGTCGGCTCTCGAAGAGAAGCATAAGACGCAGCCGATAAGAATAACGAAAAGACACATATTCCATGCAACAATCAGAATTTAAAACATCAAGGCACCAAGCTTGAGTGAATTGAACGAAGCAAAAGCAGAGTTAATTCTAAACCTATTAACGCCATACTGTTACGTATCAGTTTTCGCTTGCAACGAAGCACTGACAAACATTGATGATGGCTAAATGCGATATAACGACGTAACCATAACCGCAATCTAACGTTGCCCATTGCCCTGCAACCCCTAGTGCATAGCTTTACAAGCAGGAAATGTGCACGTTGAATTAGCAGTGAATGCGTCGACATTCACTGACGACTGAATGAGGATAAAATGACAAATCAGCCCGTACCATTGCCCAGTCAGCAAGATGAGATAAACGACCGTGTCAATGGTCTGTCTAAGGCACGGCAAGGTGCGGCTGCAATTTTTTCGCTCCCGCCAAAGGACATTGCGACACTATCGCTTGAAGAACCGGGAAGCGAATTGTTCCGGGATGTTGCCCGCACCACATTGCCCATTGAATTCAATGGCGAGGAAATACATCTCGAAGCTCATGCTTATGAAGACGATACAGCGTCTTATCAGGCTATGGCATTGGTTCATCGCGGAGCTGCGCATAAAGGAGAAATACCGCTCGTACGCGTCCATAGCGGTTGTGTAACGGGTGACATTTTCCATTCGCTGCGCTGCGATTGTTATGCCCAGCTCCAGCTATCGCTGAAAGTAATTGTCAGTTCGCAACTTGGTATCGTGATTTATCTGCCGCATCACGAGGGCCGAGGTATCGGGCTGGTCAATAAAATCAAAGCCTACGCAGAACAGGATCGCGGTCTCGATACAGTTGATGCCAACCTGTCGATCGGTGCTCCTATCGATGCCCGCGATTATCAGCTGCCAGCCAAAATTCTCAAGGATTTAGGCTATTGTAAAATAAAGCTCATGACCAACAATCCCCTTAAAGTTGAGGCGCTCGTCAATCAGGGCATCGAGGTGGCCGAACAGTGTCAAACGGTGACCGAACCGTCAGAACATAATCAACGCTATCTTGATACCAAGCGCAAACGCATGTCGCATAATCTTTAGGAATTAAGGGCTTGCCAGACTGCCATGCTCTACGAGACGAGCAAAGAGACCTTTTTGTGCCAGCAAGTATCGGAAATTGCCGCGTTCAACGATCCGCCCGCGATCCATAACCAAGATAAGGTCAGCATCGACAACGGTTGAAAGACGGTGCGCAATAATAAATGTGGTGCGGCCTTGACGCAGCCGATCCAGGGCGATCTTGATCTGCGCCTCGGTATTCGTGTCCAGCGCACT
Organism: uncultured Hyphomicrobiaceae bacterium; assembly: GCA_963922535.1. Lineage (GTDB taxonomy): Bacteria > Pseudomonadota > Alphaproteobacteria > Rhizobiales > Hyphomicrobiaceae > Tectiglobus. Next base: position 4,019 of record CAWUIN010000014.1, read on the forward strand.
CGTCGCCTCATCCAGAATAAGAATTGGCGCATTTTTCAAAATGGCCCTGGCAATGGCGATACGCTGGCGCTCACCTGCAGAAAGCGATGCGCCACGTTCACCGACAACAAAGTTCATACCTTCGGGTTTAGCGGCAATAAAATCCATTGCCTGCGCCAGTTTCGCAGCCTCAACCAATTCCCCGGCTGAAGCCCCGGGTCTGCCAACCGCAATATTTGCGGCTATACTGCGATTAAATAATCCGGCATCCTGGAAAACCACAGCCATACTATGCCGCAAACTACCCAAAGTGGCGTGCTTGATATTGTGTCCATCGATCAAAATACGGCCCTGATCGGGGTCCCACAGACGTTGCAGCAGCGCCATGACCGTTGTCTTGCCAGCTCCTGTGGCGCCAACCAATGCAATTGTCTGGCCTGGCTCTGCGGTCACATCAATGTTGAATACACCCTGCTTGCTGCCGCAATAATTAAAGCTGACATCATCAAAAACAACGCGGCCGCGAACCTTTTCCAAAGCACGCGCTTCAGCTTGTTCTTCAAGGTCTGCACACTGATCGAGCAAGTCGAAAAATGTTCGCAACGTCGGGGCTTCTAAAAACAACCGTGAGACGAAATTGGACAGCTGATCCAACTTTGCAATCAGCAGGCCGGCAAAGCCAATAAAACTGACAATCTCACCAACGGAAAGGGTGTGCGAGGCGACCAGGTAAGAGCCAAGTGAAAAAATCACGATCATGGTTACCGTGCTGGCGCTGCGGCTTAAGATGTTGGCGATCCCCCACCAGGTCAGCACCGGATACTGGGCTTTTAACGTCTGCTCTGCAGCGGTCTGCATTGCGTGAATTTCGGCCGCATCACGCACATAACTCTGCACGACGTTCACATTGCCTATAACATCGCCAACGCGTCCGGCAACATCGACATGATAGCGTTCAACCGCTGCTTGCATCGTAGACGTCTTACGGATCACAAAAACGTTAAGGAGCACATAGGCAATCGCCAGAGCCAGCAGCAGCAGCGCCAATCGCCACTCAATCCAGAGTGCAACCGGAAGCAGGAAAACAATACTGCTTACAGCCGCGATCTGTTCTCGCAGGATGGTAAGCCATGTGCCGAATAATGAGCCTGCCCCAGCCGTAATCGTGCGCACGGCCGCACCTGTGCCGCACTCTGCATGGTAGCGAAGCGGTAAAGTTATGGCGTGTGCGAAAGCCCGTGACATGGCTTCCAACCGTTGCCGGTGAGCAAGTTTATCTGCGGCGACGGCAACCAAAACGCCCGCGATGATGGAAAACAAGCCAAGTCCTGCCCAGATCGCAATCAGCGTGGCTGGCGACTTCTCATGCATTAAGGCGTCGACAACCTGCCCTAACAGAACAGGTTCAGCCAATTGAATCAAGCCAATCGCGGTATTCGCAACGGCGATGATCGCACAAGCGATCCATTCGTGGCGCAGCATTAAGACTGTGCGCAGGTAAACCGCCATCAAATCTGGGGGTCGGTTCGCCAACTAAAACTCCAGGTTGCCAGCGCGCATATCGCCACGTTGCGGTGCGCTTGCCAGCCAATACGCGATTATGTGCCTGCTGATTTTAGAAAAGACTGCATTGTACTGATGGGACGACGTATTTTCGCTCGCAGATAAAGAGGAATTTTATGCAGGCTCTTATCATATCCCCACAATCACGTTGAAGCAATTTGATTTTGCAGTTATTTTCCAGTCCGACATATTGCACTTCCCATGCAACCGCAAATTCACACAAGGCCAGCCAAATGATTGATATGCATTTTATTGATGCGTTGTATGTAACGTCTTGTGCTCGCCTTTGTCGCACACTAAGCAGCACTAGGTCGTGTCGTCAATTACCGCGCGAAGCCGGCGGAGTCGAAATATTTTTAGAGCAGGCGATGGGCGCCTAATCAGAAACCTTAACGAACATATCCAGATGCAATCCTTGCGCGAAAACGGGCAATCTGTCGTGAGCATATCAAAGTCCCTGGCTATTGTCCGAGATGCTCCAGGCGACCGTCCTTTTGTTGTTGCGCAGCTTGGCCAGTCTCTGGATGGCCGCATTGCAACGCTTTCAGGCGAAAGTCGATGGATAAATGGCAATCCGGCACTCGATCATGTCCACGGCTTGCGCGCAAATGTTGACGGTGTTCTGGTCGGCGTCGGCACCGCCATTGCTGACGATCCACTGTTGACCGTGCGGCGCGTGGCTGGCCAAAATCCGGCCCGCATCATCATCGATCCCAACCATCGCCTGCCGCCGAATGCACGTTGCCTGAATAAAGATGGTGCACGTCGCATCATGATCCGCAGCAGGGCTGCCTTGGAAACCACGACGCATTGGAGTACCGATGATCAAGATGGCTGTGAAACGCTTTACGTTTCTGCGCATTCAGGACATCTGGATCCTAACAGCATTATAAAAGCCTTGTTCGATCTTGGTCTGCGCCGTATCCTCGTTGAAGGAGGGGCAAACACTGTTTCCACGTTTATTGACGCAGATGCCGTCGACCGCCTCCATATACTGATTGCGCCTGTCATACTTGGATCAGGCAAACCCGGGTTGCAGCTTGCCCCTATTACCGCACTGGCAGCTGCGCGCCGGCCTGTCACCACAACCTATTGCCTTCAAGGAGGCGAAGTACTGTTCGATTGCGATCTTCGGAGGACAGCGCATGCAAGCTGAAAACAGTGAGAATTACAGTTCGGTCGCCCGCTTCCTGCATTGGTTGACGGTGGTTTTGCTTGTGATGCTGTTTTTCTCTGGTATAGCCATGACTTACCGCGGTGAGGAACTCAAGCTGTGGGATGCAACGACGAATTTTCTTTACAGCGCACACAAGGCTATCGGCCTGTTATTACTCGCAATTATCATACTGCGACTTGGCTACCGGCTTACCTACGGCGTGCCGCAAGCGCCGGCTTCCTTATCTGGCCTGCAGAAACGAGTTGCCGATGGCGTGCATTGGCTTTTGTATGCGCTGTTGTTAGCTGTGCCCATCGTTGGCTGGATCGGGATTTCGATGTTCCCTGCTCTCGACGTTTTCGGCGTTAAGATCCCCGCACTTGTGGCTGCTGATCGCGAAAGTTCTGAATGGGTGTTTGAACTGCACGAAATACTGGGTGATTTTCTGCTTGTATTGATCTCAGTTCACGTTGGCGCCGCGCTATTACATATCTTTGTCCTGAAGGACGATATTATGCAGAGGATGTGGCCACGTCGTTCAGGCTAAAGCCATTGCAAGGTTCTCCGACCGGCAGCCATTTATTCCGGCGGCAAGGCGAGCAGATCTTCATGGCCGACAATGGTCACCGCAGAGGAGGCTGTTTCGCGGAAATCCTTCCAGGCCTGCAAATCGGCAGGAGCTATCCTGCCTGTCTCTGCAACGGCATGCGCCCATCCTTCATCAGTCTGCCGGCGCAATTCAGAAAATCGTGACGTCAGCATCCATGGGCTGGCACCCCGGATAACGGTGTAACCATGGCGGACAAATGCTGCTGCCAGCGCATCGGTTGCATCGGGACCAGCTGCAATGCCAAAGCCTTTGTCTGAGCGCTGATGCGTATTGAATGCTGCACGTAAAGCTGGATCAAGCGGATGCTGCGGCAACCAGGCAACGATCCCGTCATACGTCAGGATCGCCAAAAATGCAGTGCCGGCTTTTGCGATTTTGGCCGCCATCTGGTCAATGAATGCCTGCGAAACGAGATCGAAAAACGCCGCCGCGGTGACAAGATCGGCCTCCATAATCAAGTGAGAAATGTCATCTGTTGCCAAGTCTGCGCCCTGTGTCCTAACAGATGCGACACGTTGGCAGAAAGCAGAGGACATCGTGCGCTGCTCTGCGATGGCGAGGATTTGCGCATCATGATCAACCAGGGTCCAGGCCTGCCCGGCCGGCAGATCAGGTGTGAGGCTGCGCAGGTTTGAGCCGGTGCCGCAGCCAAAGTCGACAATCTGGATCGCCCCTGCATCAGCAAAATACTGCCTTAGCCTCTGACGTACCCCAGCATTGATGGCGGCATGATCAGCTGGTTCGCGCAGCGCCAACCAGGCTTCTGAAAAATGGCTCATGCGGATCTCGCTTTATCCAGGCAGAGGAACTCACAGTCTTCCACGGGGTGTCACCGCCTCACGGTGTTCGAATTTCGCGCCCACGCCATCCTAGTGGTCTGTATCACATTAGATTGCAATCGAAGCCAGCTGAAATACTACGCTGCTGCCTCCAATCGTTTCAAGGCCGCCTCAAACCGCAGAACCTGTCCCTCAAAGTCGGTTTTGCGCTCACGGTTTTCTTCAACCACTGCTTCTGGCGCTTTTGCCATAAAGCCCGGATTAGAAAGCTTTGCGTCAATCTTTGTAATTTCGGCGCGAGCCTTTTCAATTTCCTTGTTAAGACGCATGCGCTCGGCATCCATGTTGATGACGCCGGCAAGCGGCAGGGCCGCTGTCGTTTCGTCAAAAACGATTGCAGCGGCACCGGTTGAGGCTGCCTCAACGAATGAAATGCGATCGAGACGCGCCATGCGCTCAATCGTCTCCTCATGGCGTTCGACGCGTGCACGGTCGAGTTCAGATGCGGCCACCAGTTCAAGGGTAATCTTGGCTCCTGCGGGAACGTTCATTTCCGAGCGCACGGAACGCACTTCGCTGACAAGGCGGATAACCCAGCCAATTTCTGCTGCGGCATCTGCGTCAACCAGGCCGCTCAGCGTCGGCCACGGCGCAAGCGCGAGCAGACTTTTGCGTTTCGGGCCGTGTTCTGTCACACGTTCCCATAACTCCTCGGTGATAAATGGCATGAAAGGATGCAGCAGTTTGAGGATTTCATCGCGCACCCATGCCGTCATAGCGCGTGTTTCAATAATCGAGGCCGCATCGTCACCGTTCAGAATGGGTTTGATCAACTCAAGATACCAGTCGCAGAAAACACCCCAGACGAATTCGTAGACCTCGCCAGCCGCATCATTAAAACGATAGAGTTCCAGTGCCGTAGTGACAGCCTTTACCGCCTGTTCTGTTTCGCCTGCAATCCAGCGGTTGACGGTGTGCCGGGCTGACTTCGGATTAAAGTCTTCAACGATTATGCATTCGTTCATTTCCGCAAAACGGGCCGCGTTCCAGAGCTTGGTTGCAAAGTTACGATAGCCTTCAACGCGATTCTGATTGAGTTTGACATCGCCCCCCTGGGTGGTCAGGGCAGCGAGAGTAAAGCGTAGGGCATCGGCACCGTATTTATCGATCAGATCGAGGGGATCGATAACATTACCAGACGTTTTTGACATTTTACGGCCCTTTTCGTCGCGAACAAGGCCGTGAATGTAGACATCGCGAAATGGCACATCGTCCATAAAATGCAGCGATTGCATCATCATCCGCGCAATCCAGAAGAAAATGATGTCAAATCCCGTTACCAGACAACTGGTGGGATAGTACCGCTTGACCATCTCCGGCGTTTCATGTGGCCAACCGAGCGTTGAGAAAGCCCACAGCCCCGATGAAAACCATGTGTCGAGCACATCCTCGTCCCGGCGCAGTTCAACTTCGCTGCCGTAGTATGCGTTAGCAGTTTTTTGTGCTGCTTCTTCGTCAAGCTCGACAAAAACCTTGTTATCCGGTCCATACCATGCCGGAATCTGATGTCCCCACCACAATTGACGTGAAATGCACCAGGGCTGGATATTTTCAAGCCAGCGGAAATAATCGGCTGCGTATTTTTCCGGATAAAACTTGGTTTTGCCCTGCCGGACTGCCTCCAAAGCTGGACCTGCCAGCGTTGCCGCGTCAACGTACCATTGGTCCGTCAGCCACGGCTCGATAATCGCATCGCCGCGCTGTGCATGCGGAACAGCATGCGTATGCGGTTCGACTTTCTCAAGAAGTCCAAGGGCATGGAGGTCAGAAATTATCTTTTTCCGGGCATCAAAACGATCCATACCCTTGTAAACAGCGGGCACGTTTTCGTTCAGCTTGCCTTTACTGTCCATGATATTTATGACATCGAGCCCGGCCCGTTTACCGACCTCCCAGTCGTTGAAATCATGCGCTGGGGTAATTTTAACCGCGCCAGTACCTTTTTCAGGATCGGCATAAGTGTCACCGACAACCGGAATGTCACGATCGCACAGTGGCAGCGCGACCTGTTTGCCGATCAATGAGCCAAGCTTCTCGTTATCAGGGTGAATTGCAACTCCGGTATCGCCAAGCATTGTTTCGGGGCGAGTGGTGCCGACAACCAGATAGGTTGCAGGAGCATCCGGGTCATACGTTGTGCCGGATATAGGATAGCGCAGGTAATACATATGCCCGTTTGGATCACGGTCCAGAATTTTATTGAGCGCGTCAGCGTTAAAATCAACCGTTTCACCTTCCTTGTCGACTTCGCCCAGCTGCCATTTGTACTTTCCGGTGTGATCGCGCGATTCTACTTCCAGATCAGAAACCGCCGACTGGAACTCAGGATCCCAGTTGACGAGGCGCTTGTCCTTATAAATCAAGCCTTCCTTGTAAAAATCGACAAAAACCTTCAAGACGGCTTTCGACAGGCCTTCATCCATGGTGAAGCGCTCGCGTGACCAGTCGCAAGAGGCACCCAGGCGTTTGAGCTGATTAATGATCGTGCCACCTGAATGTGCTTTCCACTTCCAAACTTCTTCAATAAATTTCTCGCGGCCAAGATCCCGGTAATTAATCTGCTTATCTGCAAGTTGCCGGGTTACGACCAGCTGCGTCGCAATGCCCGCATGATCCATTCCTGGTTGCCACAAAACATCGCGGCCACGCATGCGCTCAAAACGGCACAGCACATCCTGCAGCGTATTATTAAGCGCGTGTCCCATATGCAGGGAGCCAGTCACGTTGGGCGGCGGAATCACAATAGTGTAAGGTTCTGCATCCGCTCGTTCCGGGCGGCCGCACTTAAATACCTCGTCTTGTTGCCAACGCGCGTAAATACGTTCTTCAATTTCTACTGGTTTATAGACTTTATCTAACATCAGAACTCGGAGCTGCTATTTCTTCGATCAACACAAACAGGTATGCTTCGTCTGCCGTTGCTGTCAACTGCGGCTCACTTATGATTCCGTATCGCTGCACTTTCCGCGCCATGGCAATGAACACAATATCGGGTCAAATCAGTCGTTATGCCATCGTTTTTTCAAGGCCATCGGCGTCAGAACGTTGACATTGTATTTTTGTCAAAGAACTTAGGTCGTGTTATCAGTTAGCATGCAAGAGCCGGTTTGGCGAAATCGAGTTCGCTTCAAGGAGCAAGGGCGAAGGACATACTGAGCATATTCGAGGACGAGCGACGTAGAAACGGGCCGATTTCGCAAAACCGGCTCTCGCGTGCTAATTGATGACACGACCTAATGGGTTTCACCGTCGTCTTTTGGCGTCTTATTTTTTTTGACTGCAGAATCAATGATCACCGGCACATTATCTTCAAGCCAGCGATGGATGATCGGGCGTATCAAATCTGATAGTGCTGCTTCTATCTGCGGCTGCGGCGATCCAGTTCCAGATGGTTGATCTGCAGATTTTACAGCCCCTGCTAAACTTTCTTCATGGACAGGCATAGATGGTTCGTCGTGGGCATCTGTTTGCTGTTCTTCGATAGACATCTGTGTACCCATGCGTGTATCGGGAACACCATCTTCATCTTCGGCATCTTTAGCCGACCGCGTCTCTTCCATACTTTCGCAAGCCTCCCCATCTCCGACTGCAATATCGTCTGAGACATAAGACGAGACACTTTGAACGCTGCTTTCATGTAAGCCCGCAGGAGCCTGGCTAACATCTGGATGATCGACAACATCGTCTAACCGTTCATCAATGGGCTGGCCGCTATGCTCAGATGACTGAAGCCCAGACTCTTCCGGAGAAAGTCTAATAAAACCAATGGATTCAAGTGATTCTTCGGTAATTTTCTGTAGGCTACCAACAAACTGCTCGGCCTGCAGAGCTTCAGTGTGATCTGAAATTTCTTGTTCCAGGCCATCTGGCTGAGGTGCCGGGACAGGCACATCCTGGTCATCGGGTTGACGATCCGTCACAGATTCGGATGTGGGACTGGCTGCCTCCGCTTCGGCTGCATCCGGCTTGTGATGCTCGGCTTGATCGCTATTTTCAGCCGGTACCGCCATATCGCCATACGCAAACTGATCGCAGAAATCGTCATCGTTATCCGCAAGAGAATCAGATGGCGTGAGCGATGGGTCAACAAGCGCTATATCGGCCTTAGCAATATCACTAAAGTCGTCCTGATCTCCTGGCTCGCCTGTTTCAGCCGATTGTGTCATGTCTTCAACAGAGGACTGGACGGAACTCTCGGCATCGCTGTCCGAAGGAAAAACAGGCGCCATGGCCACTGTTTCAGATAACATCGCATCTGCCTTTGCGATATCGCTCAAGGCAGCATGATCTGCTGCCGGTTCGCCACTTTCAGCCGGCAGGGCTGTGGCGCCTGATAACGGCGGGTTGAATTGGCCGTCGTCGTTTTCCGGAATGTAGCCTGATTGTTGAGCCGGTCCATGCTCAAAATCTTGCCAGCGCTCGCTTTCATCTTCATGTCCGCCCGCAGGATTGATGGCAGGATATTCAGAAAACGGCGAGAGCGGCGGCTGAGCATCTGGAGCTTCAGCGTGTTGTTCATGCCTTTGCACATCGTGCGGCACATCCAGAGAAGCCGGATACAAGGAATCTTGATCTGCAGGGTAAGAAGGCTGCTCAGGAAAGTTCGTGTCTGGTTCGAAAGGTGCCTCAGCAAATGGCCAGGCCGTTTGGGACTGGCTCGCTTGAGACGAGGCATCCGGCTGCGAAAAAGAAGCTTCCGAAACAGAGGAGAGCGCGGCAGACGATGGAGATTGATCGAAAAATGTTGTCAAATCCGCACCAGATGGAATTAATTCGCTGGCAGGGGACGGCGTTTGCTCAGTAATGCTGCGGGCGGGGGGGGAGGCCGGTTCCGGCTCCTCTGCAATCATTTTGCGGATGGAGGCAATAATTTCCTCCATGCTTTGTTCAGGTTTATTATCCGAATTTGTCATGGCTAACGTTTCCTCGCCCACATTGGCAGGGCGTTTGCTGTGATCTACCGCCTAATCCTGTTTTGTCGTCTCGTCTTTACTGTCACGTCATAAAGCCAGACATACTTTGACGATTATTGCCCGGCAAAAACAGCTTGCAAGTTATTCACAGATAAATGCATTTTACATCACAACGGCAGGGTTGAGGCAAACAAAAAACAATCTTCCAACATCACACAGCCCGCATAGGACAAAAAAGCAGACATCACAATGGATTTTAAAAGCTTTATTTTCCAGCCGTATCCTTAGCCTGAAAATATTCACGTTTACCGTTTGAATGCGTAATACTTATACCATACCACTTGCGCTTGATTGCGTTATAGTTTGCTTCGGCATCGTAGGGTTGCGCTGTCAGGCGCAGTCCTTCCGCTGTGAGGCCGCCAACCGTCGACAATACCGTGTACGCATTGACGACCAGATCCCGGCGGTTCGAAATCAGCAAAACCTGCGAATCCAATAATTCCTGTTCGGCATCCAGTACATCAAGCAAAGTACGCTGCCCAACCTCTTCTTCCTCGCGTACGCCTGAAAGTGCAATACGACTGGCTTCGACCTGGGATTGAGTGGAGTTTAACTGCGCACGTGATGCGGTCAGCTGAGCCCATGCCGATATGGCAGCTTCCCGCGCTTCGTTACGCTCCTGTTCAAGCAATTGCATCGCGCGAATATGCTGCTGTTTGGCTTGGCGAACCTCTGCACTCACGAGGCCACGCTGATAAAGCGGCACACGAAGCGTCCCCGTAACCGTGCCTGTTTCTGTTTGTGTCGTCGACAGATCTCCACCGCCGCTATAGCGATTTGAGTAGGTCGCGTCCACGTCAAACGTCGGCAGCAGTTGACCGGCGTTTGCCTTTACATCATGATAACGTGCCTGCTCGACATGAAAAGCTGTTAAGACGTTTGGGTTTTCAAGCTCTGCCCGGCGGGTTGCTTCCGGCAAAGTCTTGGGCAGGATGCTGTAGGGAGGCTCAGGCTCGCTGAGACTGCCTGGTGGATGCCCGATAACCTGTTCGTAGTTAGCCCGGCTTGATTTCAAATTTGCGCGCGCAAGTTCCAGATCAGACACGGATTGAGAGCGACGCGCACGTGATTGCGCCACATCGGTTCGTGTGACTTCCCCCACAGAAAAGCGATCCTGTGTTGCCTTGAGATCCCTTGAAAGCACGCGAACGTTATTTTCACGCAATTCTACGATGGCTGTGTCACGCACAACGTTCATATAAGCCGTTACAGCATTTAACAGAATTGTCTGCTCTGTAGAACGCAGCGTTTCGCGCCCGGCGCGCAAGTTAGCCTCTGTTAAATTTACAGTGTGCCCCCGCGTACCGCTGAGAACCTGCTGGTTCAATGACAATGAATAACCAGCCGGGTAGGTTGTCCTGTCGCCAGAGGTGATGTCAGGACTTGTATTTTGTTTTTGAGCTGACACATCGCCAGATAAACCTATCGACGGGCGATAGTTTGAGCGTGCTATTGCAACGTCTTCATCTGTCGCACGGAGATTGGAGCGCTCGGCATCCAGCTGCGGATTTTTCCGGTAGGCTGACAGCAGGGCTTCACGCAGCGTTTCAGCATGTGCCGATGAAGCCATAGATGCAACAAGACAGGTCGAGACGATCAGCGTGAAGGTATGCCAAAAGACGCGTTCACCGTCTGCAAATCTGTGAATTGTCTGCCTGATCGACATGATACTTTCCTACTAACACCGCAAGCTGTAAATGTCTGTCTCGTATGCTTTAGTGCCCAAACGAGAGCAACACTTTGAACATATGTGCTTACGCAGTAATAAACATAATAGTTTGTCTTTGTTAATCATATTTGAGGAGCCGCCTAATCTTATGGCCAGATGCGTGGCGCAATAGGCATGTGACGAAAGCGACACGCTCTCAATCGATCTCAATTGGCGATATGAAGATAATAAGCACTTTTGAAAGCTGAGATACAGCTGCATTTTTGAAAGATCAAGAAATTGATATCACTTGTTTTTTGTGTTCACCAATTCTCATACAAAGAGGCAGGCCGAGGTATTATTCGGCATTAAACCTTCATCATTGCCCTATTGCCTTGCGCGCAACAGACACCCCCTGCGCCTGAAGCGCAAGTGATATTTTAACTACACGGAATAAGTTTGTTTGCCCCGGACAACTTGCAGGAGCGCATCCGGCACAATGTTTTCTGCTGCTCATTTCTGCCGTTTTGTTTCGGCTTCAAAATGCTCTTGCTGTCCATTGGCATGGGTAATGCTGATGCCAAACCATTTGCCCTGTACAGTATTATAATTCGCTTCGGGGTCATAAAGCTGTGAGGTGAGCTTAAGGTCCTTTGCCGTAAGGCGGCCCATGACGGATAAGATCGTGTAAGCGTTGACAACCAGGTCACGGCGGTTAGAGACAAGCAAAACCTCTGCATCCAGCAATTCCTGCTCGGCATCCAGCACATCAAGCAGCGTGCGCTGGCCGACCTTTTCCTCCTCGCGCACGCCAGAAAGAGCAATCCGGCTGGCTTCTACCTGAGACTGGGTGGAGCTCAACTGAGCTCGAGATGCAGCCAATTGAGCCCACGCAGAAATCGCATCCTCCCGCGCTTCGTTGCGCGCCTGTTGAACCAATTGCAGAGCGCGAATATGCTCTTGTTTGGCCTTGCGGATTTCTGAGCTTACCAGGCCTTTCTGATAAAGAGGAATAGAAAGTTTCCCTGTGATTATGCTACTTTCATTTCGCAATACTGGAGAATCTCCTCCCCCTGAATAATCATTACGATAAGTCGCATTCATGTCCAGCGTCGGCAAAAGCCTGCCTGCTTCTTCATTGACATTGTGAAGAGCGGCTTGTTCTTCATACAAAGCTTTCAGAACGCCAGGGCTTTCCCGCTCTGCACGACGCTGCGTTTCCACCAAACTCTTTGGCAAAATATTATAGGGCGGCTTCGGCTCACTGAGGCGCGTTGGCGGATTACCGATAATCTGTTCATAGTTGGCACGGCTTGACTTTAGATTTGCGCGCGCTAACTCCAGATCTGACACAGCCTGAGCACTGCGCGCCCGGGACTGCGCGACATCGGTTCGCGTTACTTCGCCAACCGCGAAACGATCTTGCGTGGCACTGAGTTCTCTTGAAAGCACGCGCACGTTATTTTCTCTAAGCTTCACGATTGCAGTATCACGAACAACATTCATAAAGGCAGTTACAGCGCTGAGAAGAATGCTCTGCTCTGCTGAGCGTAAGGCTTCGCGTTGCCCGCGCACAATATCCTGAGCGGCATTCAAAGTGTGACTGCGAGAACCATCGAAAAGCCTTTGGTTCAACCCCACTCCATAATCAGCTGGATAACTCGTGCCTTCGTTGCGTGTTCCAACGTTGTCGTCAGTGGTTGTCTTGACGTGTTGAGCCCCCGCATTGCCTTCAACCACTATCGATGGGCGATAGTTGGAGCGCGCTCCAGCAACACCTTCATCCGTTGCTCGCAGATTGGAGCGCTCCGCATCCAGTTGCGGGTTCTTTCGATAGGCTGACAGAAGCGCATCCTGAAGTGTTTCAGCCGATACAGCAACAGGCGCAGAAAATGCAACCCAGAACGCTGCGAGCGCAAAAACACTCGTGCGGCAAACCAGACATACCCTTTGTTGAAAACTGTAAATTGTGCGTTTCATCGCTACGACCTTTTCCCGTTTGCCAACGCTGCTAAGATGACTACTCTTGCAACCGCTACACAAAACGCGACCGATCTTTACGACACGCAACTATGTAGAAATTCTTAATACTTTTTTTGTGCTTATCAGATTCGAATTGATTTGTTGGGCCGGATATACCGGTTTCCCACTACTTAGTGCAAATAGAACACACTAAAAGCAAACATTCACGGCCTGAGTGGCTGCCAGGCCGGCATAGAATTTTGCACTAAACGCAGCTCATGATGACGGATTTTCAGCTTCCAGCGCGCGACGCGCCTTCAGATAGGCGCGTGGTTGATTGACCGCATCAACGCCAATCATCCGGCCGTCTCTGAAGTACGTTGCAACCAAACTGTCCGGCTGTTCGCCCCTTTCAACTTCGACACGCTCATAGCCGCGCGAAAGACCGGCGATTTGCAGTTTTACATTATACTGGTCAGACCAGAACCAGGGCACCGGATCGTAGGATATGGCCCCGCCAAGCATAGCATGCGCTGCAGCCTTGCCCTGGTCGATCGCATTCTGCACGCTTTCAAGGCGAACGAAACCGCCATATCTGCGTGAGGGAAACAATGTGCAATCTCCAGCCGCATAGACATCCGATGCGGATGTACGACACGATTGATCAACCTTAATGCCATTATCCGTTACAATTCCCGATGCGGCCGCAATATCTGTTTCCGGAATGCTGCCGATGCCGATCAAAACAATGTCGCACGCAATAATTGCGCCATTGGCGAGTTCCATGCCGCAGACGTGCCGCTCCCCCAGAATGCGCTCCGGCCTTGCTCCCTTCAGGATCTTAACCCCGTTACGCTGGTGCAAATCCTCAAAGAAATCCGAGACTTCCGGACACACAACACGCTTGAGAAAACGATCCGCGCTTTCGATAATCGTCACATCATGGCGACGTGCGCGCATGGAGGCGGCGACCTCAAGGCCGATATAGCCGCCGCCGATGATTGCAATTCTGGCGGCACCTGATGTTGCGGCGGCTGACAGCTGCCTGGCGTCATCTATCGTGCGTAACGAATGGACGCCTTCAAGACCACTGCCTAGAATATCAAGCGATCGTGCACGCGATCCGGTTGCCAGAAGAAGCTTTGAATAACTGAGCCGCTGCTCCCTGCCAACATCGACAGCACGTGCATTCACATCAATCGCCTGAACGCGACGGCCAAACATCGTGTCAACTTTGTGTTCGGCAAAATAAGTCTCGCTGGTCAGGAGCAGACGCTCCACGCTGGTTTCACCCTTGAGAAATGCTTTTGAAAGAGGGGGGCGCTGATACGGCGCACAGGGTTCATCGCCGATAAGGCATAAAGCACCATCGTATCCTTCGCGGCGCAGTGTCTCGACCGCTTTCATGCCGCATTGTCCTGCTCCGACGATGATAATGGGATGTTGTGTGGTCACGATCAAACCTATTGCGGCAGTGTTACACCAAGGCGCCAGGCAAGGTCGCCCAATCGGTCCTGGCCAAAAAACATCTCATCGCCCAGGAAGTAGGTTGGCGAGCCGAACACGCCACGGTCGATGGCGTCCTGCGTTATCTTTTTGAACGCAGCCTCAGCCTCGGGCGTTTTGGCGAGTTCCAAAAGTCCTGCGCCATCCAGTCCGGCTTCGTTGAGCACCGCCAGCACGGTGGCTTCATCTGAAATATCTCTGTCCTGTGCGTATATCGCGCTTAGCAATGAAAATGAAGCTATATGCGGTTCATAACCTGCAGATTGCGCGGACAAGATGATCCTGCCGGCTAAAGCTGGCGGCACAGGCCAGTATTTCGGCTTCGGGTTGAGCGGCAGGCCCCGGCGTTCGGCCTGCCGTTTCATGTCCGCAAACCTGTAGGCCAGGCGGGCTGGCGATTGTTTGAAGGGCGGGGTTGTCTCAGCTGCTGCAAATACGGCAGCGATATCGACGGGCTTGAAAAGGATCGTAGCCTTTGCCTGCCGCGCAAGTTCCATAAGGCGAGGTTCGCCAAGATAAGCAAATCCCGAAATCGGCGCGTAGTAATAGTCAATAACTGCTGACATAGAAAGCAATCACCATGGTCACACAGATTTACGCGAAGGGATTTGCCGCGGTTAAGGCAGGCCTTCGTCGACTTGCAGCAATGGCTCCCCAAGACATTTCGTTCCAGGAACCGGAATAGATTTATCTTTGATACACCGGCTTTCTTGAGTGCAACAGACATATTGGATGCACAGGCGGATTTAAAGCAATAAATAATCGCTTTGTTGTCCGGATTGAGATCAAAGCCAGCGAATTACCAAAGCCCGCGAATTTTGCGCCCAGTTTCTCTTTGGGCTTGAACGCTGGACCGTTTCCGTCATACCTTACGTCTAAGCCCGGCATATCGCAGCGCCAACATCATATGGTTTATCAACGTAGACTTTCGGCCATCGGCTCAGCAGGCTGCGACAGGCGCACGTCAAGGCCAGCGGTTGATACTCTTGCACAGAAGTGGTCATGTGCCAAATCATATTCTATTATCCCGATGTGCCGGATCTGCCTTTGCCCGATGGGCATCGCTTTCCTGCGGAAAAATACCGCATGCTGCGAGAACTTGCCGAAACCGAGGAACTGTTAGGTAAGGCTCAACTCACGCCTTCGCCTCCTGCAACCCGCGCGCAGCTTTTGTATGCCCACGACGCTGCTTACGTCGATGCGGTTTTTTCCGGCAAACTCGACATTAAGATCCAGCGCCGGATCGGGCTGCCATGGTCACCAACCCTGCTGGCGCGTTCGCGTGCGACCGTTGGCGGCTCGCTGGCAGCTGCAAGATTGGCTCTCAAGTGCGGCATTTCAGGACAGCTGGCCGGTGGCACGCATCATGCCCATCATGATTTCGGTTCAGGCTTTTGCACCTTCAATGACCTTGCTGTGACGGCGCTGATTTTACGCTCAGAAGGCCGGTGTCAACGCATTGCCATTCTTGATCTCGACGTCCACCAAGGTGATGGTAATGCTGCCATTCTCGGTGGTGAGGCAAACATCTTCGTTGTCAGCGTCCATGGCGAGAAAAACTTTCCCTTCCGCAAGGTGCCTTCCGATGTTGATATCGGCCTGCCCGATGCCACTGGCGATGCCGAATATCTGGACGTTCTCAATGAAGCGCTAAGCGCAGTCGCGGCCTTCAAGCCGGATCTTTTGCTCTATCTTTCCGGCGCCGATGCGCTGGCCGCCGACAGACTTGGCCGCCTGTCATTATCACTCGATGGCCTGCGCCAGCGTGACATGCAGGTTTTCCGGTTTGCCCTTGAGCGCGGCCTGCCCGTCAGTTTCGCACTTGGTGGCGGATATGCCGATCCCATCAGCCAAACTGTCGAAGGTTACGCCGGCACGCTTATCAGCGCACGTACCGTGTTCGGATTTTAATCTGGATTGCGCTCTTCTGTACTCCCATTAAGAGCGCGAATCTGATGTCTTGTAATCTAGCGTGGCAAGACTTCTGTCTGCCTATTGCCAAGTGTCAGAAAACGGCAACTTTTTTGTGACGTTTCATGGACACGATGCAGGATTTGAGAGCTATAGTTTGGGAGCGGAAACATCAATGGCTAATTTTGCAACGCATATTGGTGTTGGCGTTGTTGTCAGTGGCGCAATGGCGACCTTGACTTTGGCTGCGAACGTCATTTCAGAACAAAGTCTCATCGCTGTGACCATGGCAGGTGTCCTTGGGAGTATCCTGCCCGATATCGACCTTAAGGACTCCCGCGCCAGCAGGTTTTTTTTCTCAAGCCTTGCGATTTTCATTTCGTTTTGCATTCTTTTTGTCAACGCAGAGCGATATTCCATCGCCGAACTTTGGCTGCTCTGGCTTGGATCTTTTGTGCTGGTGCGTTACGGTGCCGAGGCTGTATTCCATCGTTTTTCATATCATCGCGGCATTTGGCATTCGCTGCTGGCGGCAACATTTTTCTGGTTTGCAACGGCCATCGTCTTCAAACATGTCCTGGGACATCATGAAGGAGTTGCCTGGCTGGCTGGTGGCTTTATGTTCGCCGGCTACCTCGCGCATCTGATCCTCGATGAGATTTTCAGCGTTGACTTGATGGACAAACGCCTGAAGTCTTCATTTGGCTCAGCCTTCAAGTTGTATGATGAGCGCAATACCGGCGATACGGCATTAGTTGCTGTATTAACCGTTATCGCTTTTCTTCTTACGCCACCCTCGAGTACCTTTATCAATGGAATTACATCGCAGGATCTGTGGTCAGGATTACACCAAAAGTTGTTACCGCAGGAAAAATGGTTCGGTCTGTTTAATGTTTTTACACACGTTGAGACCGCACGCGCTCCTTCTAACAGGGCTATGTCCGACTCTCAAAGGCAGACGCAGACAATGGAAGGCATCGACGATGTCATTGCTCGCTAGAAAAATAGAAACCAGGCCCCGATTCATTCGCCACCTTTGGCGATAGGTCTTTTATGCGCCCGCAGCCCTGTGGTAAAAAATCAGGGAAACCGTTGAGCAGGCTGCCACCATAAAGACCGCAGACCGGGGGCAAAATGTCCTGTCACCTTTTAAATCTCATTAAATATCAATGGCTGCTCGTTAATCAAAGACCACGCCCTGCATAGCTTGTTTCGCGAGTAGAAATTTAAGAGCAATCTTTCTTTTGTATGGACTTCAATGCGTTATTACTGTTATCGAGGCGCGAACGTAAACAGGCCCTAAGGTTATGCCACAGTCATTATCCCATTATCCTGATCCGATTAACGATCAGCAAGTCGTCCAACGCACGCTCGCTATATTAGTAGATAACGAGCCGGGCGTACTTGCGCGTGTCATAGGTCTGTTTTCCGGGCGCGGCTATAATATTGATTCGTTAACTGTAACAGAAACCGAGCACGAACGGCATTTGTCGCGTATCACGATTGCAACACGCGGGACACCGGCTGTGATTGAGCAGATCAAGAACCAGCTAGAACGTGTCGTCCCCGTCCACCGTGTCGTTGATCTGACGCAGAATGGTGATCCGCTGGAGAGCGAACTGGCGCTTGTCAAAGTCGCCGGTAAGGGTGATCATCGCATCGAGTCTCTACGCCTTGCTGAAATCTTTGGCGCCAAAGTGATTGATGCCTCGACCAGGCATTTCGTATTCCAGCTCACCGGACAGTCTGCAGAGATCGAGAGATTTATCGCTTTGATGACGGAGCTTGGCCTTGTAGAGGTTTCACGCACCGGCATTGCTGCCATTGGCCGCGGCGAAGCCGGGCTTTAAGCCCTAGTGGTCTGTACCGCCAAAATACACAACGTGAAAATCATTGATCGTAGTGGCTATCTGCGCAGCCTGATGCCGATCTTTTCAGCCACCCGCATCAGAGCAGGCAACATCAGAAGATCGCCAATCAAGGCAAGTACGACCGTTGTCATAAAGATCTGGCCAAACAGGCGCGTTGGGGGAACCGTACTGGTTGCAGAGGCGCATATCCCCAGAAACAGGACAAACGTCGTCAAGATAAGAACAGGGCCAATACTCTGCACTGTTGTTCGCACAGCCTTAGATGAGCATTCACTTGAAGTGCCGGCAACCTCACGGTAGCGGTTAAAAACATGAATGGTATCGTCGACAGCGAGCCCGAATGCAACCGTTAAGGCGATGATGCCGGCATATTCCAGCCCCCACCCGAGCAGATAAAGTGCACCACCGGTTGCTGCGACGGCAAATAGATTAGGCACCACGCTTAACAAGCCAACGGCTATCGACCGGAAGGTTATAATCATGGTGAGTGTAACAATTAAAATGGCGTATATAAGCGATCTGTAAAGCTGCTCGATGATCATCAACGAACTGACGGCAGACAGCACTGCCCCGCCCGTCACGCTAAACTTTATCCCGGGGTAGTCTTTGGCGATATCTGCAAGCTGCATTTCGAGGGTGTTTTTCAGCGCCACAACCTCATTGGCTTCGAGATCCGGCGTGAAACCAGTTGTCAAAGCAACGCGTTTTTCCAGATTTATCAAGCGCCCGACCATATTCTGTGGAATTTTTATCAGAGCATTTGCAAATGCATCTATGTCCTCCGATTTCTCGGAATCAACGAAAAATTCCTTAAGGGTCTCCAAGGACCACACATTCTTAACCTGTTCAAGACTGCGCAGCGCGGCGTCAGTACGTGCAATCACAGGTAAAACAGTCGATGCCAGAACTTCAGAGCTGCTGTCGCCCTCCCAGAAGATCATGACGTTGAGTGTATGCGTACCACCTATCGACTCTGCCAGTTTTTCTGCAACGATCCTTGCCTCACCATCAATTGGCATCATATCGCTCAGCCGGTAATGCGGTGTAAGGCCGGCGTAGAGCCAAATTGCCAGCCCCGCCAGCACAATACTGGCGATGGAGACCGCCCAGGAACGTCCGACAACGAAACCGGAGAGAGTTGTGGAAATCCTATCAAGGAATACAAGGCCCGCGCTTTGTTCCAGAGCAGCTTTGACAGAACTTTTACGCATCCGCAGAAAAAGAACCGCAAGTGACGGCACGACGAGGATAACGGTTATGTATGAAAGCAATGCGCCGCCAGCCGCCGCAAATCCCAATGCCTGGATCAGTTCAGAGTCTGCCAGGGCAATCGAAAAAAATGCCAGCATCGTTGTAAAAGCACTGATAAAGCAGGCTGGCCCTACTGTACGCACAGCCGTCTGGACAGCCGGCACGATTTCACGATCTGCAATGAGTTCCGAGCGCAGCACAAATAATATATGCATCGCATTGGTGAATGAAATGACCATCAACAACGGCAGGATGGATGTCATGATCGGATTTATCTCGACGCCGGATGCGCCCAGCAAAGCTAAAATCCAATAAACGCAGATAGCCGCGGGTACATTAGCAATAATCAAAAAATCAAGACGTCGAAAAAACAAAAGGCATACGGCCAAACCGACCATAAAGCCGAGCCCTAGAAATATAATCCGATCCTTGCTGCTTTGGCGTGCCAGCTCAATCCGGATCACAGGATCCCCTGTCAAACCAATTTTTAATCCGCTCTGCAGCTCGAACTGCCTGGCAATACGGTGGATTTCATCAACCACTTGAACCAGTGGCTGGTCTTGCTGCGGTGAAACGACCAGTATCGTCAAGTCTGTTTCGCCGTTGGCCGTGCGCACGAGCAAGCGCTTATCTATCAGCGGATTTTTGCGGACATCCTGCATGATTTTTTGCAGCTCGGCGTCTTGTGGCAATTGCTCGGGAATGAGCGGCGGCGGAATGGTTCTACCGGTTTCAACCGGCCCGCGGACTGTGAAGATTGAAAAAACGCTTGATACGCCATCGGCGAGCGCAATCTCGAAACTCAGATCACGCAAAGCTTCCAGCGTCTCACGCTGGTCAAAACTGTCGGCCGAAACGGCAAGCGTAATGTTTTCTTCGCTTTGCGGAAAATTTTGTCTGAGTTGGACAAAATCTTTATAAACGGTGCTGTTGGAACGAAAAAATCCGTCCAGTGCATCGTCGGCCCGCAAATCCATGATCCCTCGAGCCGCCGCGAACGAGAGAAGTACAACGAGCAGAATGGTGATTATGGGAAAACGTGCCGCAAGGATACCAGGATATTCAAACGGTATTAACAGATTTATGCCTGTCCCACGCGCGTCTTTATCAGATTTCGAAGAACCGTTTTGAAACATAATCCGCGCGACCTAATAACTGTTGAACACTATCGCACGAATTCAACGCGCGGATGTATTAGCATGAATTTGCTCGTATTTTGCAAGCAAGCGTAACAATTAAGCAAGAAATTTTTAACTTTAATTTATCAAGTTGTAAAAAAACTGCAACAGACAGCAAAGCAAGGTATTGCCATACTTAGTCTTTTCTGGCCCCAGTCACCCTTCTTTTATCTTTGTAACCTCGGCGAATGCCGACGTCTTAATTTATTCTGCTTTGTTTTATGCGTCATACGGCTCTCAATTTCTGAATAAATCTCTTATGCCATCATAACCGATGCTATAGCCAGAGCAGCAATGCCTTCACGCCGTCCCGTAAAACCAAGACCTTCGCTCGTTGTTGCCTTGACCCCTATACGGCTAACATCGAGTCCCATGATACTGGCAAGTTGCATGCGCATTGCCGTTCGATGAGGGCCAATTTTAGGCACTTCACAGATAATCGTTATATCAACGTTTACGATCCTGCCGCCAAGCACTGCAACCTTTGCAATAGCATGGCGCAGGAAAATTTTTGAGGCGGCACCGCGCCATTGCTCGTCGGAAGGCGGAAAATGCTGGCCTATGTCACCGTCGCCAATGGCGCCATATATCGCATCCGTCAGCGCGTGCATGGCAACGTCAGCGTCAGAATGTCCCTCCAGGCAGCGGTCATGGGGGATCTTCACACCACACAGCCAGACATGATCGCCTGCTGCAAATTTGTGAACGTCATAGCCTTGGCCGATGCGGAGTTCTGGCGTCGCCATGCGCAAATAGGCTTCTGCCAATGTAAAATCCTCTGGCGTTGTTATTTTGAGATTGGTCTGGCGGCCATCGACGAGTTCCACGTTCAAGCCGGCGAACTCGGCGATTGAGGCATCGTCTGTAAAATTTTCGCTGCCAGCGTCCCGCGCCATGCGATGCGCGTCAAGTATCTTTTTAAAGTCAAAAGCTTGCGGCGTCATTGCACGCCACATATCAGTGCGTTCCACTGTTGAGGCGATCTTGCGTGTCGATGTCTGGGCCCGTTTCAGGGTATCGCTGACCGGGAGTGCTGCAATCGCACCATCTGCGCACTTGAGCGCTGCAATCACAGCCGTAATTGTCGCGGGGTCGAGCAATGGACGTGCGGCATCGTGGATGAGAACCGTGTCAGGTGCAACCGCATCAAGCGCTTCAAGACCGGCCAGCGTCGATATTTGCCGCGTTGGACCGCCAAAGACCGGAGGCGCAAGTTTGCTACCTGCATCGTGCAATGCCGCCTTATAAAGCTCGATGTCGTCAGGGTGAATCACCACCTGAACAAGATCTATCTGTCGATGCTCAAGAAAAACTCTCGAGCTTCGCGTCAATATAGGTTCGCCGGCAACCTCCACATATTGTTTTGGCGCTGTTCCATCTCTTTGTGCCCTGATGCCACGGCCGGCGGCGACGATTAATGCTGCGATCATGGTTATCTTGCTTCAAGAACAGTTAACAATTGCACCAGGCACGAGACAGTTTGGCGCAAACAATCCGGCTCTTGCGCGCTTGTTTTCGAATACAAAATCATGTCTGTTATTTTGTCCATCGAAGCGATCTCAATCCCCCCCACACACCGGCTTTTACCTGGCCCATTTGCCTGCTGTTCTGGAAGCTGCTGCATTTTGACGACATCAGGTTGACCGCCTCGCTGTGTGGTCACTTGTCTGGTATCGTCATTTATTTGCCGCAAAGCAATGTGTAATTTTTATGACTAGAAAAACGGCAAAAATCAATTTTGATGAATAAACAGTCAAATACGCATCATCTTAGCACAAAAATTATTCAACTCAATCAATTGAAGGTAGAATATCCGGTGGTGCTTGCGCCAATGTCTGGCATTTCAGACCTTCCGTTTCGCCAGCTTGCCCAGAGCATGGGGGCAGGAATGGTGGTTTCCGAAATGATTGCAAGCGCCGAGTTCGTGCGTGGACGGCGTAAAGATATTGCGCGGCGGGCACTTGGCGACAGCATTTCACCGTTTGTCATTCAACTGGCCGGCTACGACAGCCATTGGATGAACGAGGCTGCCCGGCTATGTGAGGATCTTGGCGCAGATGTTATCGATATCAACATGGGATGCCCGGCGAAAGAAGTGACAGGCAAGCAGTCTGGCAGCGCCTTAATGCGCGATCTTTCTCATGCTTCAAGGCTGATCGAAAGCGTCGTGAAAAGCGTTCGCGTGCCCGTAACCCTTAAGATGCGCCTCGGCTGGGACGAGAAAACGATCAACGCTCCTGAACTGGCCCGCCTGGCAGAGGCGGCAGGCGTAGGGATGCTGACCGTACACGGTCGTACGAGGTCACAATTTTTTAAAGGCCGTGCAAACTGGGCGTTGGTGCGTCCCGTCAAGAATGCCGTGCAAATTCCGGTGCTGGTGAACGGTGACATACGTGACTTTGATGATCTTGCAACCGCCCTGGCACAATCGGGCGCCGATGGCGTGATGGTTGGGCGCGGTGCTTACGGGGCGCCGTGGCAACCGGGGAGGCTGGCTGCTACCTGGCGTCATGGCACTGATCCAGGCCAACCTACTGCCGCGCAGATCGCAGATATTGCAGTACAGCACGTTGAAATGATGCTGCAGCATTATGGCACGGCGCTAGGGCTGAGAAACGCGCGCAAACATATCGGCTGGTATCTTGCACAGCTTACAAAAGATCCGCAGCACACAAAACAGTGGCGCCAGCGCCTGTGCACGGAGGAAAATGCCAACCGGCTTCTGCGCAGCCTTGCAGAATTCCGGCACCTGGAGACGACAGCATGAGTTGCGCGCCGATAAAAACAGGGCAGCAAGACGTTCCCACAACAACAGATGATACAAACGCCATAGACCACCTCGTCATTCTTGAGGCTATTCCCCATCCGCTCGTATTGCTCGATACAGACAATAATGTTGAATTCGTTAATCCTGCAGCTGAATTGTTTTTTGGCGCCAGTCAGGCCATCATAAAGCGCGGTCAGCTGGCAGATAACCTGGCATTCGGTTGTCCACTCCTGGCTTTAATTAACGAAGTACGAAGAAGCCGTAAAACCCTTAATGAATACGGCGTGGAGATATCTGTTCCGCGCACGCAGGTGACCAGGTTGGTCGACGTCTACGCTGGTGCAGTTATCGACGGTACAGACCGCATGCTGGTCATTCTGCATCAGCGCAGCATGGTTCAGATGATAAAGCGCCAGCTCAACAACCGATTAACAGCGCGGTCTGTTTCCGGCATGGCTGGCATGCTTGCGCACGAAATCAAAAACCCGTTGTCCGGCATCCGTGGCGCCGCACAGCTTCTTGCACCGCAATTGTCGAATGATGACCGCGCCTTATCGCAATTGATTTGCGATGAAACCGACCGTATCTCATCGCTGCTCAACCGTATGGAGGAGTTTGGCGACAATCGGCCTTTGGTGCGTGAAACAGTCAATATTCATACAGTTCTCGAGCATGTCCGCAAGGTCGCCCAAGCCGGTTTTGGGCGCAATATTGTGTTTGCCGAAAAATACGATCCTTCCCTGCCTCTCTTGCTTGGGGCGCGTGACAAGCTGATCCAGGCATTTTTGAATTTAGTCAAGAATGCCTGCGAAGCGATTGCCGAAGCAGGTGTTCCGTATGGCAAGATCCAGATGTCGACTGCATTTCGCCCGGGCGTGAGATTAACACTACCCGGCAGCGCGCCTAAAATGACATTGTCTTTAATGATTGAAATTGCCGATAACGGTCCGGGAGTGCCGGACGAATTACAGACACATCTGTTCGACCCGTTCGTATCGTCGAAGCAGTCCGGCAGTGGGCTTGGCTTATCATTTGTCGCCAAGATTATTGACGATCATGGCGGTACAATCGAATTCGAACGCGTGCGTGGGCAGACAATTTTCCGCGTTCTTCTGCCTGTGCACGATAACCTTAATCCGCAAGAATAAGCCGGAGAAAAAAAGTGGCCAAGGGTACAGTGCTGGTTGCAGATGATGACAATGCAATTCGGACCGTTCTGAACCAGGCTCTTGCCCGTTCAGGCTACACTCCACGCACCACAAGCAATGCCACAACGCTCTGGCGATGGGTGCAACAGGGTGAGGGAGATGTAGTTGTCACGGATGTTGTAATGCCGGATGCAAACATTTTCAACCTGCTGCCGCGGATTACCAAGACGCGGCCGGATCTTCCTGTCATCGTAATGAGCGCGCAAAACACATTAATGACCGCGTTGACAGCAGCAGAGCGTGGTGCGTTCGAATATTTGCCCAAACCCTTTGATCTGAATGAACTGGTTGCAGTTGTCGGTCGGGCTATAACGGAGCCAAAACGCAGGCGTGAACTGTCGCGCACCGAGGCGGACGCCGAGGAACTCCCATTGATCGGGCGCTCTCCTGCAATGCAGGAGATCTACCGTATTCTTGCCCGTCTGATCCAGACGGATCTGACGGTGATGATCAACGGTGAGTCAGGTACAGGTAAGGAACTGGTCGCACGTGTCCTGCACGACCACGGCAAGCGGCGTGACGGGCCGTTTGTTGCCATTAACATGGCAGCAATTCCGCGCGAACTCATTGAGAGTGAACTGTTCGGCCATGAGAAAGGGGCGTTTACCGGCGCACAGGCCCGCTTTGCAGGGCGTTTCGAACAGGCAGAGGGTGGAACGCTATTTCTCGATGAAATCGGCGATATGCCGATGGAAGCGCAGACAAGGTTGTTACGCGTACTGCAGGAAGGCGAGTACACGACGATTGGCGGCCACACGTCAATTAAAACAGATGTCCGCATTATCGCAGCAACACACCGGGAACTCAAAAGTCATATCCAGCAGGGTCTTTTCCGGGAGGATCTTTATTATCGTCTCAATGTCGTGCCTATGCGTCTGCCGCCTCTGCGCGAGCGGGTTGAGGACATTGGTGATCTTGTTCGCTATTTTTTGCGCGCTGCAGCACGGGACGGTTTGACCGAAAAGGTTTTTACCGCTGATGCGATTGAGCGTATGAAATTGCATACATGGCCAGGCAATGTGCGTGAACTTGAAAACATTGTGCGTCGTATTACGGCGATTTATCCCCAGGAGCAGATATCGGCAACGATTATCGAAGCGGAATTATCAGAGACAAGCAAAACGGCAGCCGATTTAGCCGAAGCCCCCAAGAGCCTGGAACTGGACGACATGGTTAAGAATTATATGTCGCAGTATTTTGCACAGTTCGGCGATGAATTACCGCCCCCTGGATTATACGATCGCATTATTCGGGAAGTTGAATTGCCGCTTATCTCTGCGGCCTTGACGGCCACCAGAGGCAATCAGATTAAGGCTGCTGAACTTCTTGGCTTGAATCGCAATACGCTGCGCAGTCGTATCCGCTCATTGAAAATCCAGGTTGTAAAGACGTCCTCCTTGCAATAAGCCATACTCTGGCAGCCTTTCAACCACAGTTTGTCGTAAAATTATCACATATCAATGTGAAAAGCAGTAATGTGTGTGTCACCGTTCCGCCCCAGTGTGACCACTCGACGACGAATATTGGGCAGATAAGCATGAAGAGAGACGACGCCATACGTGCATATAAGGAACTTCGCACAGCGCTCCTTTCCAAAGCCCATGCGATTTGGCAAGCGTTACTGCTTGCCATGCACTGGATTGGGAAGCTGGTGCATTTACGCAGGCACAGCGAGAGCAGAATTCTTCTTAGTCATGAAACTGACAGTCTGCCGATGTCTGAAGCAGAATCACCCGCATTCCGTATCGGGCTTGTTGTTGTCACGCTTTCGGTCATTTCAGGTCTGGCAACGTATTTCATTCTGACCGGATTAACACCGATCGTTCCGCGCAATTCCGTTGTGCTGACGGTGCTTTTTATTAACGTCGGCATGATTATCGCCATGATTGTCGTCATTTCCTGGCCGATCGGCAATCTCTGGCGTGCCTGGCAGGAACGTGTACCAGGCGCCCGCCTTCATGGACGTATCGTTGGATTGTTTAGCGTTATTGCTGCAATCCCTGCCATCCTGCTGGCGATTGCGGCCACAACCACATTTTCACGTTCGCTAGACGGCTGGTTTTCCGTTCGCACGCGCCAGATCATTCAGAACTCGCTTGACATTGCCAATGTCTATCTAACCGAGCATGGCCAGGTTATTCGCACGGATATCATCAACATGGCCAAGGATCTCGACGATGCTGCAAGCCAGGAAGGCAAACACCTGGAGAAGTTGCGTGCACGTGTCTTCTTCCAGGCCGGCCTGCGGGATCTGCCCGTTGCATATGTCATTAATGGCGCGGGCCAGCCGTTGGTAGCTGCCATCGAGAATAAGAACATTCCCTACCGTCCGCCGCCGTTGAAGGTTATAAATGACGCACAAAACGGGAAGGTTCCACTATTAATGCCGAACGATGCATACTGGGTTGGAGCTGTCATCAAGCTATCGAATTATTCCAATTCGTACTTGTTCGTTGCGCGTGGTGTCAGCCCGAAAGCGATGCGTCATTTACGCCGGACGCGAGCTGGTGAAGCTGAATATCAGCAGCTCAGGCGGCGTCGCAGCGGGCTGCATATTGCGCACGCCCTGATGTATTTTATGATCTCGCTCACGGCTCTGCTGGCTGCGATTTGGGCCGGTCTTTGGTTTGCGGGCCGCTTTGTAGCGCCCATCCGGCGGTTGATCAGCGCTGCACAGGAAGTTTCAACAGGCAATCTCAACGTGCATCTTCCCGTGCGGCGGGGCGAGGGCGATTTGCGCCGCTTATCGCAAACCTTCAATACGATGACGTCAGAGCTCAAGACGCAACGCGATGCCCTGGTCTCAGCCAATGAACAGCTGAGCGAACGGCGCATTTTCATGGAGGCCGTTCTGTCGGGTGTTTCAGCTGGTGTTCTGGGGCTTGACGAACGCGGAATTGTCACGCTTGCCAATCGTTCGGCAGAAATGCTGTTGCAGCGCGATGCAGCCGATTTGCAGGGCCGCACACTGGTAACAACGGTTCCAGAACTGGCGGCTGCAATTATTGAACTGGAACAGAACAGGGCCGGTCTGCGGCCTCAGAAAAACGTTACCTTTCCCATCAACGAAGAGGAACGTACATTCGCGGTCCGTTTCACACAAACAGAGGGAGAAAGTCTGGGGGGCGCTGTGGTCACTTTTGACGATATCACCGATCTGGTGAGTGCCCAGCGCACCTCGGCCTGGGCTGATGTTGCCCGGCGGATTGCCCATGAGATCAAAAACCCTCTAACGCCTATTCAGCTTTCCGCTGAGCGCATCCGCCGCAAGTACGGTGAGAGGGTCGCCGACGACCGTGAAGTTTTCGACAAATGCACCGAAACGATTATCCGTCAGGTTGGCGATGTCTCGCGCATGGTCGACGAATTTTCATCTTTTGCTCGCATGCCAAAGGCGCAGATGGACGTGCAGGATTTGCGCAGTGCTGTCAAAGATGCCGTTGTTTTATTCCAGATGAGTTCAACGGGCATTAAGTTTGAAATGAAATTACCCTCACATGAGGTGGTCGCCTCGTTTGACCGCCGTCTGATCTCCCAGGCCATGACAAATATTATCAAAAACGCCGCCGAGTCGGTGCAGGGATACGCCGAACAGGGGGAGGCAGAAGACGGTTTTGAAGGACGTGTCGTTATCTGCGTCTGCGAGGTAGGGCAGCGGGCGATCATTGAAGTTCTGGACAATGGAAGCGGACTTTCCAAACAACATCGCGCTCGTCTGCTGGAGCCTTACGTCACGACCAAATCCAAAGGCACCGGGCTTGGGCTTGCAATCGTTCAGAAAGTGATCGAGCAGCATGGGGGAACCTTGCAACTCGAGGATGCACCGCACACCGCGCAATACACCCACGGTGCCCTAGTTCGGATTACACTGCCCCTTCATGCCGACAGGCCAGCAAGCAGCAAACTTCAACCGCAGGCAACGGTCTCAGGGCGCTCATGATGACAGCACCCAGCCTAAGACGCATTTAAGAATAGCAGCAGATAGGACATATTCATGGCTTCTGATATACTTGTGGTGGACGATGAAGTAGATATCCGGGAGTTGATTTCCGGTCTTCTTGAGGATGAAGGCCATACCTGCCGGCTGGCCCACGATAGCGACGAAGCATTGTTTGCGATCGAGGCGCGCAAACCGCATCTTGTGGTACTGGATATCTGGCTGCAGGGCAGCCGCAAGGATGGCCTGGAAGTGTTGTCCATTATTCGTGAGGTCCATCCCGATCTGCCAGTTGTCATCATATCCGGCCATGGTAACATTGAAACCGCTGTGACTGCCATCAAGCGTGGTGCTTACGATTATATCGAGAAACCGTTTAAGGCGGATCGACTTTCACTGGTGGTAATGCGGGCGCTTGAAGCATCGCAACTGCGCCGGGAAAACCGCCATTTAAAGGAGCGCTCACAGCAAAACAGCGACATAATTGGCAAGTCATCGTGCATTAATGCGTTGCGCAGCCAGATCGAGAAAGTTGCCCCAACCAACAGCCGCATTTTGATCCGGGGCGGTTCCGGGAGCGGCAAAGAGTTGACCGCCCGCTTCCTGCATCAGCGATCGCTCAGGTCAGACGGGCCGTTTGTAGTTCTGAACGCTGCCGCCATGGCACCCAACCGCGTTGAAGAAGAGCTGTTCGGCATCGAAGCAATGGCGGGCGGGCCACGTAAAGTCGGCGCATTGGAAGAAGCTCACGGCGGCACACTGTATATCGATGAGGTTGCCGATATGCCGCTTGAGACACAGGGCAAGATTCTGCGGGTTCTTGTCGAGCAGAAATTCCTGCGCCTTGAAGGAACTCAGAAGGTCTCGGTGGATGTGCGCATCATCTCATCCACCGCACGCAATCTTGAAAAACAGATGGCTGAGGGGCGGTTCCGCGAGGATCTCTACCACCGCCTCAACGTTGTGCCGCTGCGCATTCCACTATTGTCTGAGCGGCGCGAGGATATCCCAATGCTGGTTGAACATTTCGTCCAGCATATCGCTGAGTCCTCAGGCCTGGCGGCGCGTAAAATCGGCGAAGACGCTCTGGCTGTTTTGCAGGCTCATGATTGGCCTGGCAATGTCCGCGAATTACGCAATAACGTTGAGCGTTTGATGATCATGACCGAAGGAACGGCTGACACGGTCATTACTGCCGAAATGCTGCCCAATGAAATCGGTGCCAGTGTGCCGCTGCCCGGCAATCATGGTTCCGAACAATTGATGTCATTGCCGCTGAGGGAGGCACGGGAAATCTTTGAACGGGATTATCTCTTGTCCCAAATCAGCCGTTTTGGCGGCAATATTTCACGCACTGCCGAATTCGTCGGCATGGAACGCTCAGCACTGCACCGTAAACTCCGCGCCCTTGGCGTCAGTTCCGACCAACGTGCCAGTGCGCAATCCAATTCAGGCTGAGGACCTGTTGACGTTCACCTTACAAAGCCGGTAGAGACGACACGCACCAGTGAGCTGTATCACTTATGATGACGGGTTGGGATTCCCAGCCCGGCGAGTGCATCGGGCAGCTGATCGTAGTGCGAAATCACAGCATCGCAGCCGAGTTCGGCAATGGGGATATCGGTATAGCCGAAAGTCACGCCGATCACCGGGATGCCAGCCGCCTTTGCCGTTTTGACATCCGTATTGCTGTCGCCGAGCATCACGGCGTGCGTTGGATCGCCGCCGCAGCGTGCGATGGTGCCAAGCAGATGCCTGGGATCCGGCTTGTACACGGGAAACGTATCACGCCCTGTGATTGCATCAAACCGCTCTGTGAGTTCAAGCGCTGCAAGTAACGGCCAGGCCAGTTCTTCCAGCTTGTTGGTGCACACGCAGAGTTTGCACCCAAGCACGGCAAGGCGATCAAGTTCTGCAATCAGACCTGGGAACGGCTTACTCAAAACGGCTATGTTTTCCCGGTAATGGGCAATGAAATGCTCCAGCAGCCTGCTCAACTCCGCTTCTGAATAATCAAGCCCGTTTTTTTGCAGCCCAGACTTGAGCAACGCCCGTCCGCCGCCGCTGATCACTGGACGCAGAACCGACGCATCAACAGGCCGACCACCTTCCATTTCAAGCACATGATTGACGGCGTTAATCAGATCCGGCGCCGTATCAAGCAACGTACCATCGAGGTCAAAAACAATGGTCGCTTTGTGGACTGCAAATCCCGTTGTGGCCATCGCCACCCCTTTCTCTCATGCCTCACACTCGTACGTTCATATTGATGCGTCGGTCCGGTAAAGGTGTCAAGGCTACCAGAAGAGCGGCGTTTCACCGGCGAACCTTTTGGCAAAAACGGCGGCGTCACTGTTATCAAGACGCCGCACAAGGTGGGTGTGCAGGGCCGCCCCCTTGGTGCTTGCGCTTCTCATCCATCACTCCGGCAGGCGATGCTGCTTACACACTTTCGGCAGTGACACTGTGGGTCATCTGCCAACAGGACAAGCATTGCCTCTGCCATCGCATCGTCCAAAACTTGATTAACATACGCAGCCCATTCTTGTTCGTGCGCTGAGTATTGATCGGCACTGCACCGTTTGGATGATTTTTCAATCTATCGTCGGGAATTAGATCGCCAACAAGTCTGTCGTGACGACATAAACAGGATGTATTTGGTCCTCGCCCTTCGCAACATCTTACCTTTGCCATTTACAGCATTCGGAATGAACCGGCTCAGCCAGGGTTTGTCGGTTTTCATCAGACATCGGCAAACAGCGCGGTTGCAACGGCGCTAAAATGAAATCCGGTTCCAACGAGCACAAACAAGTGCCAGATCGCATTCTGATGTGGCAAGCTGTTCCAGAGGTGAAAAATAACACCGATAGAGTAAACGAAACCGCCAATTCCAAGCAGCACCATGGTCGTCTAGGAAATAGATGCGGCCAGCGATGGCCACACAAATAATCCTGCCCAGCCTAGCATCAAGTACAAAGCAATTGCGAGGCGATCCCAGCGGGTGGAGAGCATGAGTTTCGCAACAGCTCCCAAAATTGCGATTGTCCAAACCGAACCGAGCAACCCAAAGCCTGATACGCCGCCCATTTTTATCAACGCGAAAGGTGTATATGTAGCGGCGATCTTCAGGAATATGGCGGCCTGGTCCAAACGGCGGAGCTTATCCTTCCAAGCCGGGACGTCTATAAGGTGATACGCGGCGGAGAACCCGAACATCGCAACCATGCAAATACCGTATATGACGAGGCTTGCAACCGATAATGCCGGAAGGTACGTGACAGCGACTGCCAGCATGATGCTCACGGCGATGATGCCGCCGACCACACCGATAACGTGAATAACACCATCGCTTATGCGTTCAGATACTGTATATGCTCTGTTCATAACAAAGTATATCTCGCAGGATTAAGGCGAATTAAAATCAAGTTCTACAGCAACCAGACCGTTGCAAGCCCCAGAAAGGCGAAAAAGCCAACAACGTCGGTGATCGTGGTCACAAAAACGCTGGAAGCAACGGCGGGATCGTAATCGAAACGTTGCAGCGCCAACGGGATAAGGATACCGGCGAGTGCGGCTGCCACATGGTTGAAAATCATTGCCGCGCCGATGACGAGGCCGAGATGACCGGAGCCGAACCAAAGAACGGTCAACACGGCAAGAATGAGAGCAAACAAAAGCCCGTTAAGCAGCCCGACGCTCACTTCGCGCAGGATAACCCGGGAAGCATTGACGTCGCCCAGCTCGCGCGTAGCCAACGCGCGAACGGCAACCGTCATGGTTTGCGTTCCGGCGTTACCACCCATTGAAGCAACGATGGGCATCAGCACGGCCAGCGCCACCATCTGCTCGATCGACGCATCGAACAGGCTGATCACGAGCGATGCAAGGACAGCCGTCAGCAGATTGACAAGCAGCCAGATAAAACGGCTTTTAGTGGTGCGAAAGACCGTGTCAACGATGCTCTCGTCGCCGACACCACCAAGCCGGCGGATATCCTCGTCCACTTCATCGTGGATCACTTCGACAACATCATCGACGGTTAAGACGCCAACCAAGCGGTTATTGTTATCGACAACGGGCGCCGAGAACAGGTCATAGCGCTCAAACAGCCGCGCCACCTCCTCCTGATCGTCGATGGCCATAACGGTGGGGATATCGCCCTGCATGATATCTTTAATCGGCACATGACGTTTGCTGCGCAGCAAATGCGACAGGTTGACCGAGCCCAGCACCTTGAAGGCTGGATCGGTAACATAAATTTCCGAGAAGGTCACCGGAAGATGATCCGTCTCCCGCATGTAGTCGATAACCTGCCCGACATTCCAGAACGGCGCGACGGAAACAAACTCGCCCTGCATCAGACGACCGGCTGTTTCTTCCGGATAATCGAGGTTACGCTCAAGCGTTGCTCTATCATTGACCGGCAGCTGGGCCAGGATTTCGGCGCGGTCTTCCGGCTTGAGCGTCTCGAGGAAATAAGCTGCGTCGTCGGAATCGAGCTCTGTCACCGCGCGGGCGAGATAGGAATTAGGAAGCTCCTGGGCAAGCTGATCGCGAACCGTCTCATCAAGCTCGGAAAAAACGTCGTAATCAATCTCCGCGCCGAGCGCCCGTACAAAGGCTGCACGTTCGCCAGCCTCCAAAAGCTCAATCAAATCGGCAAGATCAGGAGGGCGCAGGTCCGCAACAAGACGACGCACGTCCTGCTCGGCACCCAGAGCATCGGATACGTTTCGCACCAGATTTGCATCGACGTTCACGATGGAATCCGGCGAGCTTACATCAACTTGAATATCGACCATGATCAGCGCGGTAACACAGGTTTTGCGGTGCGGCTACTGCGCGCCTTTGCCGCCTTATGTATACTAATAGTCTGCATCGCTCAAAATATTGTTTTAATGTCATAAGCTTCGGCCGTGAGGGCGTCGGCCGGACATAACGATACACCGCATCGACTGCGCCCGGCCGCCTGCTCACCAACCAGGGCGCATGCTTGTGATCCATCTTTCGAGCGACACAGACCATTAGTTTTTTTCA
This sequence comes from uncultured Hyphomicrobiaceae bacterium, assembly GCA_963922535.1. Lineage (GTDB taxonomy): Bacteria > Pseudomonadota > Alphaproteobacteria > Rhizobiales > Hyphomicrobiaceae > Tectiglobus. Next base: position 37,415 of record CAWUIN010000014.1, read on the forward strand.
TCTCAATTAAAACGTCATTGTAGGCAAGATCAAGTCCTGGTACGTGTCATCAGTTAGCACACCCCAAGCGTATACGTATCTTAATCATGCGACTTCCAGGTATATTTCGTGTGCGTCTCGTTTGAGCATTACCGCAGGTTTGAGCGCCTTAAAACAGAGGATTAACGACAATGCCGCAGCTTTTACTCATCCTTATCGCTGCATTGATGGTTTCTGGAGTTGCACCGGTATTGGCTTGTTCCGGCAAGCTTGGCGTATCGCGCACCATCACGATCGATACGACCGGTGGTCCGCTCTACGGTAACCTGCAGTATAAAACGGAAAGCCTGTTGGAAGACGGCGAGGTGATTATAACGTTTGACGATGGTCCACTGTCCACCAATACGCGCAAGGTCCTGGCAGCCCTCAGAGATCACTGCACAAAAGCGACATTCTTCATGGTTGGCCGCATGGCTGTTGCCAACCCTGGTATAGTGCGTGAGGTTGCAAACGAGGGACATACGATCGCCAGCCATACCTGGT
>CAWUIN010000015.1:0-37777 GCA_963922535.1 uncultured Hyphomicrobiaceae bacterium
GGATGTTCGCGAGCCGGCAGCCTGATCGCGGCCGCGGGCGGCAATTCTCTCACCTAGCACATCGTCCGGCGCCGTAATCAGCACGACGGCAACTTTGCCCAGGCGCCTTTTTGCATCCCTAATAATCGTGCGTGATACATTGCAGATGACGATGCAGCCAGTGTTGACGTCGTCCTGAAAGCGACGGTGAATGCCGTAACTTAAGCCATGCGCCTGCCAGGACATCACAAACTGGGCTGCTTTCTGCATGGCCAGGAAATCTTCTTCGCTGGCCGTTTCGTGATCCTCAAATGCATTTGGGGGCCGGGTGACGACACGTTTCGCAAAAACGATGCGCGGGCAATCCTGAAGCATGTCGCTTGCAAGGCGCATAATCGTATCCTTGCCGGCACCTGAAGGGCCAACGACCAGCACCCACATACCGCTACCGTTTGCCGACATATGAGAAGATTTACGCTCGATATCGTCCTCACAGGACACGGCATCCCTCCCGCCATACGGTGCGCACGATCGGTGTTTCTGCGAGGCGTACGTGTACCAGGTCAGCCCGTTTTCCAACGGCAATTTCTCCACGGTCACTCAGTCCGACGGTCCTGGCCGGTGTGCTGGTGACCATGGCGATTGCCTTTGGCAGGTCGATATTAGGCGCGTGTTCAGGCAACTCAAATGCCGCCATAATAAGGCTTGCTGGAATATAGTCGGATGAGAAAATATCAAGCACACCCAGTCTGGCCAGTTCGCTGGCAGCCACGTTGCCCGAGTGCGACCCGCCACGAACCAGGTTGGGTGCTCCCATCATTACGGAAATCCCCTTTTCATGGGAGGCCCGTGCCGCTTCCAGGGTTGTCGGAAATTCCGCAATCAAGGTGCCGGCTTCAGCACTTTCGACCACATGCTCCACTGTCGTATCATCATGGCTTGCAAGCGCGATATTATGGGATTTGGCAAGGTTGACGAGCTTTTCGCGATGGGACACAGCATATGTCTCCTGCATACTGTAGCGCTCATTGAAAAACGCCTGCAGTTCTTCCTCGCTCATTTGTAATTTGCCCTGGTAATAGGCACGCAGCTTGCTGATGTCACGGAACTGGCGCTGCCCGGGTGTGTGATCCATCAGCGACATGATGCCAACCGGATACTTTTCAAGCACGGCACAGGCGGCGTTGACAACATCGGGAGTGCAGACTTCGCAGCGCAAATGGGTATGGTGCTCGGCGCGGAGGTTGCCACACTCCGCTTGAGCGTTGATTATACCAGCTATTTTAATCGCGCGTTGGCCTCCCTTGTCGTTGTTTTCCCGATCGCTACCAATCCGCAGGCAGTCAAACACCGTGGTAATACCGGCGGCTGCGACTTGTGCATCGTAAGCAACCACGGCGGATGCAAGGTGCCAGTCAACGCGTGGACGTGGTTCGGCATGGATTTCAAGATGATCAGTGTGAAGTTCAACGAGGCCTGGAATCAGCAGGTCCCCACCAAGCGACAGCCCACGCTCAGGCGCCCTGCCTTCGCCGATTTCAATGATTTTGCCGTTGGCCGCAGCCAGCCAGCCATTGCTAATCTCCTGATCGCCAACGATAATGCGTGCATCTGAAATTATTAAGGTTTCTGTTTGATTCATCTTAATCTGCTGTGTGTATAAAATTTAATGCTCAGTTGCTGTAGCCGGTGCGAAATTACGAACGTCGATAACCCGATCTGCAATAACTTCACGCACCTCTTCATCATGAAAGATTGCGAGAATTGCGACACCGCTTGATTTCTTTTGTTCAATGAGCCGAATAACGGCTTTCCGGTTATTCCGATCAAGCGACGCAGTTGGCTCGTCCAGCAGAAGTATGGGACGGTCTGCAGCAAAGCCGCGTGCAATATTGATGCGCTGCTGCTCACCACCAGAGAACGTGGCTGGCGGCAGCGACCACAAGCGTTCCGGCACAGAAAGCCCGTTAAGCAGTTCCTTTGCCCGCTCTTCAGCCGTAGCACGCGGCCCTGAAATCTCGCCCCTGACGATGTCTAATGCCGAGACTCTCGGGATCACACGCAGAAACTGGCTGACGTATCCGAGTGTTGCCCTGCGCAGGCACAGGATCTGGCGGGGTAAGGCGGTGGCAACATTGAGCACACCGCCATCATGGCGCACCAGAATCCGGCCTTCGTCAGTGCGGTAATTACCGTATATCATTTTCAGGATTGAGGATTTGCCGGCACCGGAAGGCCCGCCAAGAACAACGCATTCGCCGGCATCAACGCTGAGTTCCGCACCTGAGACAACCGGGAGTTCCATCCCGCCCATCAAGTGCAGAACGAATCTTTTGCCTATGCCCTGCACGGCAATCATTTTCTTTTCCTGCAGTGCGTGAATTTTTTTCTCCATTGTCGTCACCCCCGCTTATTAAACTTGCAATACAGAAGATACGAGCAGCTGTGTATAAGGCTCACGCGGATCATCAAGGACTTGATCGGTCAGGCCTGTTTCAATGATCCGGCCATGGCGCATGACGATAATGCGATGTGACAAAAGGCGTGCGACGGCCAGATCGTGCGTGACGACAATCGCCGAAAGACCAAGATCGGTGACCAGCCCGCGCAACAAATCCAGAAGCCTGGCCTGCACAGAAACATCCAGCCCGCCAGTTGGCTCATCCATAAATATCAGGCGCGGATTAGAGACCAGATTGCGGGCAATCTGCAGGCGCTGGCGCATCCCGCCGGAAAAAACGCGCGGGGCATCGTCAATGCGGTCCCCGGCGATTTCGACACGTTCAAGCCAGGTATGGGCCGTGCTGCGCAGGCGGCCGTAATGGCGTTCGCCAATCGCCATGAGACGCTCGCCAATGTTGGCGCCGGCTGAAACGTTCATCCGCAGCCCGTTGGCCGGGTCCTGATGGACATAGCCCCAGTCGGTTCGCATCAGCATGCGCCGTTCGGCTTCGCTCAGGCTGCATATATCCCGCATGTCGCCATTTCGCATGCGATAGGCAATGCTGCCGCCTGTTGGCTCAAGCTGGCTCGATACAACGTTGAGAAGCGTAGATTTGCCGCTCCCGGATTCACCTACGATGGCGAGAACTTCTCCAGGCCAAAGCGCAAAATCGATGTCGATGCAGCCGATAAGCTGACCATATTTCTTGGTGAGGCCGGAGACTTCGAGGATTGGCGCTTCATCCACAGCCATGGGATTTGTATGCTTCATAACCTGGTCGGAAAAACTTGCTCGCACCCCAGAGAGATCAGGCGAAATTGGCCTTTTGGGGCGGCGTTCGTCCTCGAATATGCTCTGCATGTCTTTACGTTTCGCTCCTGAAAATGTGCTGAATTTCGCAAACCAGCCTTCGCTTGGCTCGCACGTCAACAGGTCTTAGAGTTTCCCGGCACCACCGCCCTGTCTGTATCTTTGGTTCTTCAGGCATGTGAGGACGCATCGCCAGACACTGCTCCATGGCATCCGCCATCCCGGCGGCGCTCACAGTAATCTGTGTCGGAACAGCAGAAGAGCCGCCCACCCTTATCATCAACAATAACCTCATCGAGGTAAACGTCTTCAGCGCCGCATAACCCGCACGGCTGGGCGAATCTCGTACGCTCAAAGGGATGGTCCTCAAAATCCAGGGAAACAACGCTCGTATACGGCGGAATTGCATAAATACGGCTTTCGCGGCCGGCGCCGAACAGCTGCAGCGCCTTGCAGTTATCCATTTTCGGATTATCGAATTTCGGGGTCGGCGAGGGGTCCATAATGTAGCGCCCCTCAACCTTAACAGGATAAGCGTAGGTTTTCGAGATATGCCCGTGCTGAGCAATATCCTCGTAAAGGCGCACATGCATCAGGCCGTATTCCTCAAGCGCATGCAGTTTGCGCGTTTCCGTCTCGCGCGGCTCAAGAAAACGCAGAGGTTCGGGGATCGGAACCTGGTAGACAAGGATCTGATGATCCTGCAACGGCGCTTCCGGAATGCGGTGGCGGGTCTGAATAATGGTGGCCTCATCCGTTTTGGTCGTGGTTTCAACGCCGGCTGTTTTGGCAAAAAAATTCCGGATCGATACCGCGTTAGTTGTGTCATCGGAGCCCTGGTCGATGACTTTCAGCGTATCATCCTGGCCAATGATCGATGCTGTGACCTGCACGCCGCCAGTTCCCCAGCCATACGGCATCGGCATTTCGCGGCTCGCAAATGGCACCTGATAGCCGGGTATCGCCACCGCCTTGAGCAATGCGCGGCGGATCATACGCTTGGTCTGCTCATCCAGGTAGGCAAAGTTATAACCCGCCGTTATATTGGTTTTTGCTTGCGTCATTATGATTCTAATCCCTCAGAGGGCTGTTCGGTGCGCAGGCTGCGCGCTCTCAATAGTATCCGGCAAAAGTATCCAGCAAAATCTTGCGATAAAGAGCCTTAGGCCAATTTCGCCAAACCGGCTCTCGCGTGCTAATCGACGACACGACCTAACATCCCAAGCGATGAGCATGCGGCCGACGGTGAAAACAACAGCTTCAGTCATTCATCCATCTCCGCTTGGGCTTGGGCTTGGGCTTGGGCTTGGGCTTGGACTTGGGCTTGGGCGTGCTCGCGGCGCAATTGGCGCAAAAGTGCCGTCTCAGCCTGGAAATCGACATAATGTGGCAGCTTAAGGTGCTCAACGAAGCCGGTTGCCTGAACGTTATCTGCGTGCGAAAGAACGAACTCCTCATCACGGGCAGGCGCGTTGCGTTCCTCATCGAACTCTTCGCAGCGCAGCGCCCGGTCGATCAGCGACATCGACATTGCTTTGCGCTCGGACTGCCCGAACACGAGGCCATAGCCACGGGTGAATTGTGGCGCTGTATCAGCTGAGCCTTTGAATTGATTGATCATGTCGCACTCTGTCAGTTCGATATCACCAATCGAAACCGTAAAGCCAAGTTCCTCGGCGAAGAATTCAACCTCTACTTCGCCATAGCGGATCTCGCCGGCAAACGGATGTGTGCGGCCGTAGCCGCGCTGCGTTGAATAACCAAGCGCCAGCAGAAATCCCTCGTCACCACGCGCCAGGGCTTGCAGGCGCACATCGCGGTCTGCGGGATATGACAGAGGCTGACGGGTAATATCACCGACCGGCGCTGTACGATCATCCTCCGGGGTGTGTTCGATCCGCTCAACCAGACCGTCATCGTCCAACAGTTGCATGACGTGCGGCGTCCAACAGTTGCATGACGTGCGGCGCATCGACACCAGCCGCTCCCGCGCAACGCTCCGGCTCCTGCGTTTCATCCTCGTTGAAATCGATCAGGCGGTGGGTGTAATCGAATGTCGGGCCCAGCACCTGCCCGCCCGGCAAATCCTTAAAGGTCGAAGAAATCCGACGCCGGATATCCATCACGCCGGTATCCACTGGCTCGCTGTAGCCGAACCGCGGCAGCGTTGTACGATAGGCACGCACCAGAAAAATCGCTTCAATCATATCGCCGCGCGCCTGCCGGATCGCGCGTGCGGCAAGCAGCCGGTCATAAAGCGCGCCCTCAGCCATCACGCGGGAAACTCCAACGTGCAGCTGCTCTGCAACCTGATCATCGCTGATTTCAGGCACATCGCGGTTGCCCCGTCGCCGGTCCGCAAGCAGCCGGTGGGCCGCCTCAATGGCTTTTTCACCGCCTTTAACTGCAACGTACATTGCTCACTCCATGATGTTGACGCTGCGTGGCAGCCCGAGAATGGTGTGCCCTGTAACCAGGATGATATCAACGCCGCGCGGGAAGAGCGCATGATTGCGCGTCATGCGGTCAGGAAAATCTTCCGGCAATCCCTGCGGCGCTACAGATACCCGGCCGTCAATTCCAGGACCTTCAAGTTGCAAGACCTTGCCGCCGTCGAACGCTGTGACGGCAGCCACAATTGTTGTTGAACGGTCCGGATATTCCAGCGTCCCAATAGCAAACTGCGCAAAATCCGGCAGTTGAGAGGCACAGGCTGCAAGCGCAAACGTGGCCTTGCCGGTATCATTAGTCAGCGGCGCGCCTGTGTGGAAAGCAAGGAATTGCCGGACGCTTTCATCGCCGGCCAGTGTTGCATCCAGCCACAAAGGCGTTTCATAATCAGCCAGCGTCAGCGTGATTGCAGCAAGCCCAGAGGGCATTGCGGGACAGCAGGGCGAAGACACAGGCAAAGATACGTGCTCTCCCGGACGCGATAGCGCCTGGAGAACGGCGCGGAACACACGCTGCGAACCCGCAACCGGATCGTCAAAAATCTGTGCAGGCTGGTCAGTCAGTCTTGTTTCAGTCTCAATCATCGCCGCGCACCATTGTAAAGAAATTAACCTGTGTTGCGGCCACCTGCTCGCGCTGTTTTTGTTTTTCCGCTGCGATACGTGCCCGAATGGGCGCCAGAAGGTGGGTTTCGACAGCCGCTTGCTTCTCATGCTTTTGCCAGTGGGCATCTGCGACAGCAGCAAGGCGGGCTTTTTCCGGATCGCGGCCAAGCAGATAGGCAAAGCCGGTTGTCCCGCAGGCTAAACGCACTGCAGCACGGCTGACGGTGACTTCTCCAATATTAAACGGCCGACCGGTGCCACTGATCCGTCCTCGCGCCATGATCAGACCGACTTCCGGCGCGCGCAGATCCTCGCACGCCAAACTGCATTCCGCCCGGACAAGACCATCGCGTAACTCTTCGATGGAAGCTCTGGCCAGCACTGCCATTGCTGCCTGGCGTGCAGCTGTTGTCTCAGGCGCCAGCTGGCGCTCCGCGTTTGCCTGCCCCGCTTCCGGAGGCTGCCCATAGGCCTTCATAACCTTACCTCGCGCTTGATTGTTGCTGTTTGTTTATGCAAATGCTTGTTGCATTTCTAAATTTATTTGTCTAGTCATTTAGACAAATAAATTTAGATGCACGATGCAAACTAATTCTGTTTGGGCTCGCGTTGTGTCGTCCCATAACAAGATGCTGACAACGGGTGTGGGAACGTGAAAACCCCAGATAAAAACAACAATGCCGATCGCCTTCACAATGACAATGACGATGGCGCAGACACGACGCATCATGCACGGGATGCAAGCGTCGGGAAGGCCTGGCGTTCGTCTGCGCCTGGACAGGGCCGACAAAGTACGCACGGCGTTGCGCTGTGGCGGCAAATAGCGGAAGATCTCGAAACTGACATCGAGACTGGCCGTATCGCAGCGGGTGAACGCCTGCCAACGGAAGCGGCGCTTGCGGCACGCTTTGGCGTTAATCGCCATACTTTGCGCCGCGCAATAGCGGAACTGACTAATAAGGGCCTCGTTGAAGCAACTCCGGGACGCGGCACCTTTGTGCGCGCCAGGCTGGCTTATCCCATTGGTCAGTCAACTAAATTCTCCGAAGTCATAACTGCAGCAGGCCAGGAGCCGGGCGGCAGACTGCTGAGGCATGATCGTATCGTGGTGCCAGCGGCCATTCGCAGCTGGCTTGGCCTTCCCGCTGATGCCGAAGTGATCGAACTTGAGCATCTCAGATCCGCCGATGGCGTACCACTGTGCCTTGCCACAACGTGGTTTCCCGCCGGGCGCTTTCCCACCATGGCGGACGCCTACCAAAAGCACGGCACTATCACGCGCTCCCTGGCGGAGTTTGGCATCGACAGCTACAGCCGTTTGAAGACCCACATTACCTGTCGCGCGGCCAACACAGCCGAACGCGAGGAACTGGCGCTTGGGCGCGGCTCTGCCGTCCTGGTGATCGATTCCGTCAACGTCGATGCCGACGGCATACCGATCCAGGCCAGTCACACAAGATTTGCCGCCGAGCGCGTGCAATTGGTGATTGAGAATTAGGCCGTGTCGCAAATTAGCACGCGAAAATATGAACTCCATCACAAAGTTACCAATGAGGCGAATATGAGCAAGAAACTAGGACTTGAGCCCTGTATTCATCCCGAAGCCGAAGTTATCGATTGCAAGATCGGCCGATACACGGAAGTCGGCGCCCGCACGCGCTTGGTTGAAACAACGCTCGGCGACTATTCGTATGTCGTCAACGACAGCGACATTATTTATTCCGAAATCGGCAAGCACGTTTCGATTGCGGCGATGACCCGGATCAACCCTGGCAATCACCCGATATGGCGTGCCAGCCAGTCCCACTTTACCTACCGCGCCTCTCAGTACTTTCCAGGCGAAGCGGACGAGGCAGAATTTTTCGACTGGCGCCGTGCACACAAGGTTACAATCAGCCACGATGCCTGGATCGGCCACGGGGCGGTTATCCTGGCCGGCCGCAAGATCGGTGCCGGCGCCGTTGTCGCGGCTGGCGCCATCGTCACCAAAGACGTCACACCATACGTTATCGTCGGCGGCAATCCGGCCCGCGAAATCAAGCGCCGTCTGCCGGAGAATATCGCTGAGCGCATGCAGGCCCTTGCATGGTGGGACTGGTCACACGAACAATTACACGCCGCCCTGCCGGATTTCCGCGCTTTGTCTGCCGAGGAATTCATCGAAAAATATGTATGAACAGCCCTTGCGTGCGATGCAGGCAGCTATTGCAAGCCAAAGCGTGTTTTCCTTTTCTCCAAGTTTACAATACCGGATTTCTAACACGCAAATGATATTATTGCGTTTTCGGTTCTTCTAACAAAAACGCACGATCTATGGCGTATAGATCGTGCGTTCATGCGGGGTAAAGAATGGCCTGACCCGGGGAGAGAAGACTCGATAAGGGGGGCTGAAAACCGAGACTACCGAGTCAGACCAAATCGTTATTGACATTGATAATTAGCCTTTGGGGCCTGTAAAAGTTTAGACTAGGGCAGTTCTGTGATATTTTTTTCTGATTGTTACAAAGCGTCAACCTAGAGCAGACAAGTTTGATACAAATATCGACTGCAGGAGCAGGATTGCGTTGAAAAGCCTTCATGTAGAAGATATCATACAGGTTTTGATCTTAAGGAGTAGGCGCTGTGAGCAAGATCCAACCCATAGCTCTTCGCCCCGCAGGTCCTGGCACACCAGCCAGATGCAAACCTTCTGCATCAGTGGCAACGATGCCCGTTTGCTTCACACGACAGGAACTCCAGACAATCCTGAATGTCTATGGGCGGAATGTAGCCATGGGTGAATGGCGTGATTATGCGATTGATATGAACCGCGATAAAGCGATTTTTTCGATTTTCAGGCGTTCAAGCGAAATGCCAATCTACAGGGTTGAGAAAACCCCTAAGCTCGCACGCAGACAAGGTTCTTTTAGCGTGATTTCAGCAACGGGTTTAATTCTAAAGCGCGGAGCCGATCTGCGCCGTGTTCTCTATGCCATCGATAAACGCGTGAATCTGGTCGAAAAATAAGAATTATAAGAATTAAGAATATTGTTCCAAACGAATAAAGGGCCTCCGGAAGAGGCCCTTTGATTTATTTCTCATGGCGATATCTTCAAGAAATAGTTATGTAACAAGATTACTCGTCATTACCCATAAGAGCCAGCAGGAACTGGAACATGTTGACAAAATCCAGATACAACGAGAGAGCACCGAAGATTGAAGCCTGCGCCACTGCTTCCTGATCACCAGCAACATGGTAGTACTCGTCCTTGATCCGCTGTGTGTCGTAAGCAGTCAGACCGGCGAAAACAAGCAAACCAATGACTGAGATCGCAAACTGCAAGGCACTGGATTGCAGAAAGAAGTTAACTAATGCAGCCAGGATGATACCAACCACACCCATGATCAGGAATGAGCCCCAACCTGACAAGTCTTTTTTTGTCGTGTAACCATAAAGGCTCAAAGCTGCAAATGCGGCTGAAGCCACGAAAAAGACCTGTGTGATCGAGCCGCCTGTAAAGCGAATAAATATCGAGGACATCGATATACCCATTACGGCAGCAAAGGCCCAGAACACCATCTGCGCGTTGGCAGCACTCAGGCGTGCGAACGACATGATCATAATGAAAGCCAGTGGCGACAGAGCGATGATAAACCAGACCCAGCCGGTGTAGACGGCCGCACCTAGCTCAGTCAGCATCACACCATTTCTCATCTGAGATGCCGCCTGCGATGGATCATTTGTTGTAAGCGCTGAGAATACTGCAAATGCTACAATACCGGTCAGCGCCACACCGAGTGTCATGTAATTGTATACACCAAGCATGTAAGAGCGCAGGCCTTCATCGACGACAGCGCCCTGCTGAGCCTGGGCATTCGCCATTGAATAACGGTTGTCAGTCTGTGACATTTTCCCTAATTCCTCCGAATATTCGCCTTTTTTTGCGAGGCAAACAGAAACAAACCGGATATGTTTGTTCTCGCACTCCAAATCAAGGAGTAGCACGAACAGATTCATATCAGATCAATAAGAATTCAATCATTGAACTGCAAGTCTATTTGATGAGAGAAGCCAAACAATTATTAAATAAGCCAACATCAGGCTGCCGTGATGTGAGATTACCACAGCCTGCGGGCGTTGCGAAGTGTTTTCCATAGTGCCGAACCCTTTTGACATTCGCCATACAAACGTTCGCTATATAAATCTGATTTGGAACGTTACGATTTGGAATGTTAAAGGCCTTTCTACAAGATCGCGAGCGGACATCACCGACCTATGCATTTGTTGCTACGTTTTACATATGGTACCTTATTATGGTAAGCGGTACCGAAAAGGGTTAACTTCGCCCAATTTTTCTCTGAGACGAGACGAATTTTTCTGCCAGAAGCGTTCCTTCGCTTAGTTGAGCGCCGCTCCATCGGCGCGAATAAGTCTTGGCTGGAGGAAAACATCGTCTCCGCCGGCTTCGCGCGGCAATTGACGATACACCCTGGTGGCCTGTATCATTTAAAATGAGGGTTAGGCCGAGAAAAGATGCCGCGACTTTTCACAGCAATACGCATACCCACTGATATCGCCGCGCAGTTGGCCCGGTTTCGGGAGCCGCTTCCGGGTGCACGCTGGATTGAGCCACAGAACTATCACCTGACACTGCGCTTTATCGGCGACGTTACCACCCCCGTTGCACGGGAATTTGCCGATCATTTATCACGCTTAGAACTGGATGGTTTTGAGATAAGGCTCAGGGGTTTTGGCGTTTTTGGTGGTCATGATCCCAAAGCATTGTGGGCCGGCATTGATGCCCCATCGCAACTGGATGCCCTTTACCGGGCCAATGAGCGTGCGGCACGCGCTGCAGGCCTGAAGCCGGAACGCCAGAAATTCAAACCCCATGTCACAATTGCACGTTTTCGCCATACGCGGATTGAGGCGGTGTCAAGATTTCTGCAGCGTCACGCTGCGTCGGCAAGTATGCCAATTTATGTTGACCGGTTTTATCTTATATCGTCAAAACCTCATAGTGGTGGCGGGCCATATGTCGTTGAACAGGAATTTGCCTTGCATAATTATGCATGGGCGGATGAGTACGAAGACTAAGGCGTGCCCTAAACAACGCGGGAGCCGGGCTTACTTATTCCGCGAAATGCGATCAAAAGGAGCAAATTTTCCTTGCCGCAAATTTGCGCTTTCTTGTACAGAATGTGGCTTCTACATCACACAAATGCGCCTTACCAGGCAAAAATCCGTCTCTGCCGACTTTGTGCGGCAACAGGCGGCACGGCCTAGTTTTAAAACCAGACCAGTTTCGCTCTCACCTGCAAGAAAAGCTGTTGAAACGCGAACGTTTAAGGGAGCTAAGGTTATGAACATTCTGTCCGGAGAAGACCGTATTCATGCACTTACGAGTATCAGTGCCTGGCAACGCGCTGATGGCCGTGACGCAATTACAAGATCTTTCAAATTCGCAGACTTCAATGAAGCGTTTGGATTTATGCAACAGGTTGCCAGACTCGCAGAGGAGGCAAACCACCATCCTGAGTGGTTCAACGTTTATAATCGGGTGGACATTATACTGACCAGTCATGATGCGGGCGGTCTTACAACTCGTGACATTAATCTTGCTCAACGCATTGACGCCCTGGTTGACGATTGATCCATCGGCCTGTATCGCTTACATCAACACGTAAGAATATTGTGTGTTATGGTTTATAAGCAGGAGGCGGATGAAGTCATTGCAGGCATTTTCAAGTCCGACGACGCCTTCATGAGCCAGTTGCATTAAATGCTTTTTCGTAATGACTTGAGAATGCAGACCATGGTCTTTGAAACTTGGCCGCCCCAATCGCGTGGTTATTTTGCCATCGGTGCAGAGCGTATGTCGAAGTCTTTAAACCTGGGTAATCTTATGCGCTCGGCGCATGGCTTTGGCGCAAGCTTCACGTTCACAATCGGTGCAACTTATCAGGCTTTGGAAGCGCAGGCCGATACGTCGAAAGGGGCGCTTCATCTGCCGCATTACAACTGGAGCACAACCGATGAACTGGTGTTACCAACAGGCTGCCGCCTGGTTGGGATTGAACTTCTCGATCAGGCGATTGATCTTCCAAGCTTCCGCCACCCACGGCAAGCAGCGTATGTTCTGGGGCCTGAACGTGGCTCGCTATCGGCGGAGCTGATTGCCCGATGCGATTACATCGTTCGCATCCCTACGCGGTTTTGTGTTAATGTTGCAATGGCAGGTGCCATTGTGATGTATGATCGCATCAGATCCATGTCACGCTTCGCGGAACGACCCGTTGGTGAAGGCGGGCCAGTCGAAAAAGCGAAAAAACATTGCCACGGGACACGTTTTGTACGCTCAACGGGGTGACAGACACGTCCATACTGGATTATATCGTCCACTAGAATATTTACAGAAGCCAAAGCGCTTTGAACAGCGGGGAGACTATGCCGAAGACGTCGATCGTATTTGCAGCTGCCCTTGCAGTTTTCATGTCTGGGCCCTTTGCATATGCACAGCAGGGCACCAAGGTTCTTTCGAAGCATAAAGACTGGGCACTTTATTCACACACGGGCGAGCCCGCTACGATATGCTTTATTTCTGCCAAGCCACGCGAGAAAGAACCAAAGGATTTTGATAAAGATCCCAGTTATTTCTACATATCTGCGTGGCCGGATGACGGCGTGAAAGCAGAAGTGAGCGTAAAGATTGGCACTCAACTGCAAGATGGCAGTGATGTAGACATACAGATCGGCAGTTCACGTTATAAACTCTTCATCAAAGAAGGTAAGGCTTTTGTGAACGATGCCACGCAAGAGCTCAAATTGATCGCATCCATGAAGCGCGGGTCATTCATGAAGGTGAGTTCAACAGTGAGTGATGGCACAAAACTTGAGGAAACCTATTCACTGCTTGGAGTTACCGCAGCTGTGAACGCATTGCGGCGTGGTTGTAGCTAAGCAGGCTTCACCCAACCTGCTTCCAATGCCTGATCTGCAGGAAGATAAAGTTTTTCTTCTTACATCCGGCCAGGCTTTTTCAAATGGATATAAAGCGCCCCCTCACCGCCATGGTGGATGTGCGCTGACATATAACTTACAACGACAGCAGAAAATTCAGGCTCACGCAGCCAGTGTGGCACCATGCGCTTGAGCACACCTCGATTTTCTGCTTCGCCACCATCCCATGGAACATCCGAGATCAATGGTTCACCTTTGCCGGTGATAACTAATATGATCCTGTGGCCTTTGGCCAGCGATGAAAACAGAAAACGTCTGAGTTCAGCTTTCGCCTCGTGCTGTCGCATTCCGTGCAAATCTAGACGTGCATCTATTTTTGTGCGCCCCTTGCCGACTTTTTTGGCAAGCTTTTGATCAAAACAGGCAAACTGAGCCTCGTTGACCGCCTGCTTGGTCGGCGTCTGCAGAGCCGCGATCTGCGCGGGTTTGGCGCCCCCCAACCTCAATTTACGCTGCTGCTTAGACTGCTGTTGTGTTTGGGCTGAAACGGCTTTTTTTTGCGACGGCGGTGGTGTGTGGGGCGAAGCATCGCGAGCGGGCTGCAACGGTTTGATCTTTTGCGATATTTGCTGCCAGAGCGCTTGTTCTTCCTCTGTTAAATTGCGTTGCCGCCGGCGCTTGTCTGGCTTGCCACCGTTCATCAGCCAAGGGAACTCCTTGGTATAAGAACAAAAAAATTGCAGCTATGCTTGGTGCGTCCCGCAAGCGCACCCGCCCGATCGCCCGAACCATAGAAGAAATCGCCGCGTTCAGGGCCGATGATTGCAGAACCAACATCCTGAGCAATCAGCAGTCTTTGGAAGGCGCTTTGAGAGACGCTTTGAGAGAAAGGCACCAAATCATCGAGCCCGGAGGACGAGACAAACACAGGCAATCCGATATGATGAAAACCGGCGTCCACAGCCAGGCTGCGGCCCGCCGTTAAAGGGATATTATGCACTCCGTGTGCGCTGACAGCATCCGCATCTCCCAATTCCCTGAAGAAAATAAATGATTTGTTTTGCCACATGGTCTGCCGGGCACGTTGAGGATCGCTCTTGAGCCAGTCCTTTAACGTATCCAGAGTTATGGATGCGTGAGGCAGCCATCCCTGATCCGCTACATAGCGTCCAATGGAGGTGTAGGGATAACCATTCTTGCCGTCATAACCAACGCGGATGCGCTGGCCGTCAGGTAAAACTGCAATGCCAGATCCCTGCACGTGCAGGAAAAAGACCTCTATGGCATCTTCAAAATAAAGCAATTCAAGACCTCTGCCATCGAGTGCGCCCTGTTCAATGGCCGCGCGTTCGGCAAAAGGCTCCAGCCCATGTTTGGTTTGCCGCAAATGCGTGAAGGCGATACCGGCAGCACCTCGCAACGCATCATTAACCGCATTTATAAGTTCATCTGGCCGTTTGTATATCGGAACTTTGAAACGCTGCGTTGCAACGCGCGAAGCCTGCAACATGGGTTCATAGTAGCCGGTGAGCAGGCCATACTCGCCATCGTGCTCAACTGCACAGGGCTGAAAGTTTGCTTCGAAAAACGATCGGCCATTATCAGCATTGCAATCAGGCCTTGCCAGTTTGAGAGCCTCACGGCTGAGAGCCGCCAGATGGGCACCGTAGCTGCTGCCAGGCGATGAAATTTGACTTGTCAAAGCGTTAAGAGCAGCTGCGCAGTCTGCAAAGGGTTTGAGCGCTGCGCCAACATCATCTGTAGCCCATCCCGGAACTTCATGAAAGCCCAGCGGACGATAACGGATTTCAACCATTCAGTCCGCTCCATTACGAGGGCACATCGTCAATTACCGCACAAATCCGGGGGGCGAAGGGAGTTGGCGAAATCGGCCCGTTTCGGCGTCGCTCGTCCTCGAATATGCCCAGCATTTCCTTCGTCCTCGCTCCTTGAAACGAACTCGATTTCGCCAAACCTGCTCTCGCGTGCTGATTGACGACACGGCCTAAGGCATCGCGTTACAATTGAGTGCATATGGTCGGTTGCGGCAGATTTTCGCGCCCGTGGCAATCGATGCGCATACTTGAAACATGACTGCGAATGAATATTACTAAGGCATATTTTGAACCTTCTAACCAATATAAATCAATTTCGCCAGATCGGTTTCCGTATGCCGGGTAGTGGCAGCTTTCATGGCCAGGATGCCGTCGATGCCATCAATCAACTGGATGATTTTGTCGCAATCAAACGCCAATTCGGGTTTTGTGACGTTACATCACGCGAAAACGTCCAAATGTCTGTAACCTCCATAACGCGCAGGGGATCGCCGCTTATTACTTCTCCGCTTTCATCACGTGTTGCCGATATCAACTGGCTGATGAATTTAACAGTTATGCTCGCTTCGTTATTATGCAATTCAGCATCAACGACTTCGGCTTTGTTGATACCTACAAAACTCTGATCAACCTGCTCTTTGCGCTGTTCCCTTTCGGATATCGCTGCATCAAATCCTTCAAACACAGGTTCGCTTAGAAGATCCCGCAGTAAATTACGGTTACCTTCGGCAAACGCCGTTACAATCATCTCATAGGCTTGTTTTGCTCCCACTACAAAATGCTCGATATCGAAAGCAGAATCGCGCTTGGCAATGGCGAGCAAGCCGTCACGGATTGTTTTATCTGTGATATTAAGAGATTTCCATTTTTCAAGAAGATCTTCTTCAGGCTGAGGCTTATGCTTGGATTGCGCATTGTTATGCGTGTTGCGCTGCGGTAATGTAACAACCTTTTCCGCTGCGGCGGCGGCGTGCTGTTCACGCGCGCGGATTTGACGGCTGATGCGTGCTTCGTCTTCATCCGTGCGGCGGCCAAGCACGCTTCGTAACCGTAGGATTACAAAAACTGCGACCACAATTGCTAAAATCGTTAAAATGTGAAAATTTTCTTGCATGCTAATCGGCTTTCTTTGCCAAAAGAATTTCGTGACGTTTCATATTTAGGAGCGAGCGTGATTATAATCTAGCCTGCAAACATATTCCAAGGCCTCAATTTCGATACCGAAGTGCGACTAAAATATGAAAGGACAGTAAGTCACGATCAATCGCAATCTCTCATCTTTGCATTGACATTATCCTGCTCAATACCACCAAGATACATCATTCTTGCCTCACGTAACAGGTCTGGAATTTACAATGCGTTTTGCTCTGCTCCCCATATTCATCATTTCTTCCCTAACAGAGTTGACCATACTTATAACAATGGGCCGCTACATCGGGATTTGGTGGACAATTCTGATCGTTGCCGGCACAGCATTTATCGGGACCATGGTCTTGCGGCAGCAAGGGCTCAGAACTCTTGCCCATATTAACAAATCTATGGCACGAGGTGTTCCCCCTGTCGAACCACTCGTTGAAGGTTTTCTTATTGTAATTGCCGGCGCTTTGCTACTGACACCTGGCATAATAACAGATGTGATCGGTTTTTCGCTGCTGGTGCCTCAGCTGCGCCAGAGGGTTGCGATATGGGGTCTTGAAAGATTTCTTATCAAGGCTACCGTACATGTGCGGACACCCAAAGAAAACCGGGAGACTTCAGATAGGCAGCATCAGAGCCCGCAACCACCAAGACAAGATGGCAGAGGTCCGGTTATCGATGGCGAATTTGAATGCATTGATGAGAAAACACGCAACCCATCAAAGCAGCAATAAACTCTTCAAGTGAGTTAGATCATAAGGGCTCGCGATACCAGCGTAAAGACACGCCTCAGGACGCTCCCAAGGATACTCCCCAGGACACTCCCATGACTGACAATGCACTTCTTTCGATATCAGAAATGGCTGCGGGCTATCGCAACGGCAGTTTCATGCCACGCGATGTGACCGAAGCGATGCTAAAACGCATTGAGCAGCTGGAGACCAAGCTTGCTGCGTTCGACCTCGTGTTTGCGGATAAGGCCCGCGAAGCGGCCGATGCGGCCAGCAAAATGATCAAAAACGGCTACGCAATCGGGCCGTTCCATGGCATTCCGTTTGCCCTGAAAGACCTGATCGATGTTGAAGGCTGCATCACCGCAGGCGGCACGCTTGTCTACTCAGAACGGGTTGCAAACAAGACGGCATTGCTTGCCAAGCGGTTGCTGGCAGGAGGCGGCGTGCTTATCGGCAAGACCAAGACGGTCGAAGTTGCCTACGGCGCATGGGGCACCAACAACGTGCGCGGCACGCCCTGGAACCCATGGGATGGTCAAACACATCGGACACCGGGCGGCTCCTCCAGTGGTTCAGGGGTTGCAGTTGCCGCCGGCATGGCTGGCTGCGCAGTTGGCACCGATACCGGCGGTTCAGTGCGTATTCCTGCGGCCTGGTGCGGCCTCACAGGCCTTAAAGTGACAGCAGGGAGACTGCCGCTGGAGGGCATTCAGCCCCTGTCGCACACGCTTGACACGCCGGGGCCGATGACACGGTCTGTCCGCGATGCCGCAATCATGTTTGAAACCATGGACGGGCGGCATCCAACGGCAATCGCCGAGGATATTGAGAAATGCACAGGCCTTTACGGAGAAATGGAGCGCGGCGTCGCCGGTCTGATATTCGCTGTTCTCAGTGAAAGCGAACGCCGGGAGATCGATGCAATCGTGCTTGAACACTACGATGCGGCACTGGAAAGATTGCGTAAACTTGGCGCCCAGACTATTCCAATAGAGCTTGCCGTCACGTCGCAAGACATGCGCGATGGCACCGGCGTCATTATGTCGTGCGAATGTTATTATCATCACGGTGCGATCTATGAGCAGTCGTCGGACCGGGTGGATCCAGATGTAAAGCCGCGCATCCTGGCAGGGCGGGACATAAGCGCTGCGACGTTTATTGCCAGCTTGGAACAGCGCAAAAAAAACCAGGCGCGCGTGCTCGAAGATCTGCGTGGCATTGCTGCCTACCTGACGCCAACGCTCGCCTCTCCACCGGTTCCGCTGAACGAAGTCGACCAGAGCAGGACGCCGGCGCGTTTTACGCGGATCGCAAATTATCTGGCGTTTTGCGCAATAAGTGTGCCCATGGGACTTGTTGAAGGTGAAGGCCCCACAGGGTTACAGGTTATTGCACGCGGCAACGATGAAGCAATGGCCCTTCGCGTGGCAGCAGCTTTTGAGCAGGATCGCGGCACATGGCCATCGCCGCCCATGGCACAACTTTAGCACCTGATCTTGAGAGGAATAAGCGATGAAAATGTCGGGAACCCGTCAACTGCCGGCGCCAAGAGAGCAGGTTTGGGAAAAACTTAACGATATCGATGTGCTCAGGCGCTGCATCCCGGGCTGCCAGTCGCTCGAACAGGCTGGCGACGATCAGCTGACTGCTAAGGTTGGTCTCAAGATTGGCCCGATCGATGCCACGTTCAACGGCGAAGTGCAGCTCAGTGATATGGATCCGCCGAACTCCTACCGGATTAGCGGCTCGGGAAAAGGTGGCCCTGCAGGATCGGCGACGGGCAGTGCCAACGTGACGCTTACTGAAAAGGACGGCGGAACGGAGCTTGCCTACGACGTTGATGCCAGGGTTGTCGGCAAAATCGCACAGTTGGGCGCCCGCCTTATTGATGCAACGGCGGCCAGTCTGGCGGGAAAGTTTTTCGATAATTTTGCGGCTGAGTTTACAACGCCAGAGGCAGAATCAGCCGATGTCGACAGTAAGGCAGCAGCCATGTCGGCCCCGACATCGGCCGTGGCATCTTCAAACGACGGGCGTTCGACCTACCTGTGGTGGGTGATTTTCGGCGTTGCCGTACTGGGCATACTTATATCTTTCTCCTGAGCATATTTTATGCGTGCAGGTTGTACTTGAAAGGTCAACCGATGGCAGCAACACATCAACCGATCCTTGAAACCGCGGCAGACTGGCTCGACAACGGACGCCGAATTGCGCTGGCGACGGTTATTGAAACCTGGGGCTCGGCGCCGCAGCCCGTGGGCAGCCAGCTGCTCATTGATGCCGATGGAAACTTTGAAGGCTCCGTTTCCGGCGGTTGCATTGAAGGGGCGGTGATCATCGAGGCGGCTGGCGTTATCGCCAGCGGCAAGCCGGCAATAATGGAATTTGGCGTCGAAGACGAAACCGCCTGGCATGTCGGTCTTGCCTGTGGCGGCCGTATTCGCGTGTATGTTGAACCCGTGGTCAAGTAACGGGTGGGGTTAAAGGGTAATGCAGCGCGCGCTTCTTGATCGGTTGATGCAGAATATCTCGCGCCGGACGCCGGCGGCGCTTGTCACCTGGCTTGCTTCGGGGCGCCAGCGGCTGTTCTACCCTGGTGATACGGTGGACAATGACGCATTGGCGTTAGCGCTCGATGAAGGTTTCCGGACAGACCGCAGTAAAGCCGTTGAAATTGACGGAGAAGACGTTTTCGTCAATATCCATAACCCGCCTTTGCGCATGGTGATCATCGGTGCCGTTCATATCGCCCAGGCACTCATTCCTATGGCCCGCCAGGCGGGCTATGACGTCATCGTGGTGGATCCGCGCACAGCATTTGCCAGCGCGGAACGCTTTGCCGGCATCAAGCGCGATACGCGCTGGCCGGATGAAGCTCTGGCGGATCTCAAGCTCGACGCACGTACCGCTTTTGTGGCTTTAACGCATGATCCAAAAATCGACGATCCGGCCCTGCATATCGCGTTAAACTCAGATGTCTTTTACATTGGTGCCCTCGGCAGCCGGCGCACCCACGCCAAGCGTGTTGAGCGCCTCGGCGCGGCGGGGCTGGGCGAAGAGCAAATCGCCCGCATCAGTGCGCCTGTCGGCCTCGATATTGGCGCTATCGGACAAGTGGAGATTGCTATCTCGATTATGGCGGAAGTCACGGCGGCGCTGCGCGGAAAACTAAAAACCGGCGCAGTTAACGGATAAAGCATGCCCATGAAATTCGGTCCTGTTGATATTAATGATGCTGAAGGTGCGATCCTGGCGCATTCGGCATTGACGCCCGATGGCCGCATCAAGAAGGGGCGGCGGCTCACGGCATCTGATATTACAAGCCTCGGGAAGGCAGACCTTACGAGCCTCATTGTAGCCGTCCTGGATGAGAGCGATGTCATCGAGGACGAGGCGGCGGCTCTGGTGGCTGCATTGGCCGCCGGGGCCAATGTGCGGGTCGCGAAAGCCTTCACGGGACGTGCTAATATCTATGCAGCGGCGGATGGTGTTCTAAGCGTCGACCGCGATCGCCTCATCGCGCTTAACCGGATCGACGAAAGCCTGACGGTTGCAACACTGGCCCCGTTCAGCCGGGTTGCCGCCGGCCAGATGATTGCCACCGTCAAGATCATCACGTTTACCCTTGACCATGCCGTGCTGGCTGCGGCCCGGGACATGGTAGATGCCGGCGCACATGCCAGTGGGCCTTTGATTTCAGTTGCAAAATTCCAGTCGCATCGTGTCGGTCTTATCATCACTGCGTTGCCGGACACCAAGCCATCCGTCTTGGAAAAGCGCATAACCGCAATCCGCAGTCGCGTCGAAGGCATGGGCAGCTGCGTTCTCAGCCCGAAGATCATTCCGCATCGCCGCGAGGCGGTCGAACTGGCGCTTAACAAGGTGCTGGCGGCGGGTGCCGATCTACTCCTGATCTTTGGCGCCTCAGCCATCGTTGATCGGGAGGATGTGATCCCTGGTGGGCTTAGCGATGCCGGCGGCGCGGTTGTCCACCTCGGTATGCCGGTTGATCCGGGCAATCTCATAATGCTTGGCCGTCACGGCAACACGCCGGTCATCGGCGTGCCCAGCTGCGCTAGTTCGCCAAAGACCAATGGGTTCGACTGGGTGCTGGAGCGCACGCTCAGCGGGCTTGACGTCACGGCAGATGACATCACGGCAATGGCGCCTGGAGGACTGTTGATGGAGATCGCCACCCGGCCGCAACCGCGCGCCACAGCAGGGCATGCATCTGTTGAAAGTGGGGACAGCTGTCGCGCTCCAAAAATCAGCGCCGTCGTGCTGGCAGCAGGACGCTCGACGCGGATGGGAGCAGCCAACAAACTGTTGGAAAGCCTGCATGGCAAGGCGCTGGTCCGTCATGTTGCGGAAGCTGCATTGCAGAGTTCCGCAAAAGACGTTGTGGTTGTGACAGGGCATGAGGAAGATCGTGTGCGCGCCGCCCTGGCAGACCTACCGCTACGCTTTGTTATAAATCCCGCATTCACAGATGGACTGGCCACGTCTCTGGCTACCGGGATTGCAGCACTTGGCGAGGATTTCGACGGCGCGATTGTGCTGCTTGGCGATATGCCGTTCATCACGGCGGACCTGATTGATCAGCTTATCGCCGCGTTTTCCCCGGCTGATGGCCGCAGCATCTGCGTGCCTTACCGCAATGGCCGCCGCGGTAACCCCGTGTTGTGGGCGGCTGCATTTTTTCCGGAACTCAAAGCACTTAGCGGAGATACCGGCGCCCGTCACATCGTTGCTGCAAATCCTGATGCGCTTGCCGAAGTCAATGTCGAAAACGATGCCATTTTCGTTGATATTGATACACCGGAAGCGCTGGCGGTCTTACGTGTTGGGGACAGGGATTGACGCTGAACCACACTTGATACAGCCGCATCGGCCCATCCTGCGATATTCTCTTTTTGTTCTTGACGCCTTGCAGATGATCAGATAGAACAAAGAAAGAATATGCGGATTTAGCATACACAAAGTGGCTGCAGCTGAAGATACTCTCTAGTTTTAGAAATTCTATAGACGACAAGATGAAGTTGCCAGGTCTGTCTTTCCCAGGCCTGTCCAGAGATGTGGTTTGGAGAAAATCTACGTTTGTATAAGCCAGCAGATTACAAGGTGTCGCGACATCGTGGAATGCTAGGGCGTGTCATAAATTAGCATGCGAGAGCCGGCAATTGACGACACGGCCTAAAGCGCTTAGCCATATAAAGAACACTTGCAGCCGGCACCCCGCTCGGTCTGCAAGTTCAGGACGACGGCACATATCCCCGCACCGCCCATGCAGTTGTGCCGTCGTCCCCCTCCCCCGCGAAGCTTCCCCAAATCATACGCTTCGATTGAAATCTTATAGCAGGCAGAAGCCTTATGATGGCAAATCACATTACGTTTCATATTTATTTCACCATATAAAGCGCCGCAGAAGCAGAACTGCAGGATATTGCATCAAATAATACTGCGTATTATCAGCCGATCATCTCCATACCATCGTTAAGCATGAAGATATTCCGTGCTTGTATTTTTCCCTAACAATTCGTTCATGGCACTCAATTGCGCGATTTGGAGCATAGCCTGGTGCCAGTGGCTGAAATCTTTATTCCTGTTATTGATCGTCCGGGATATCTTTCCGGAGCCAACCTCTGGATGCCGCTTGCTTTTGCAATCATTGGCTTTCAAATAGCATTCAACGTGCGTGCGAACTTTGCGAACTTAAAAAAGCGTGTATTGCCACAAACACCAGTGGTACACAGCAAACCTTCCAATGTCAGGCCTTTTCAACCCAGCCCTGGTGATCTTAAGCTGTCGCGCGAAATGCAGTTTGAGCGCGCAATCAAGATTGTTGATACGGCATGTACTCGCACTTTACAATCCGCATACTACCACAAAGCGGCACATGAAAAGCTTGATGCTACAGACTATGCGATGCATTGTATGTTTGGCGAATTAAGCGTCGTAATGCCTCAATTTGCCCCCCCGGATCGCACCATATTAAAGAGTGATCTCAATGCTCTCCAACCAAATCCGCATGTCGGGCAAGATGCTATCGAAGAAGAAGAAGAAATTGTAAACGCAGCCTGATGCGGCGGTTTCGATCTTTTGATATGCCTACCGTACGGTCGCGCAAGATCGCGCCAGCGCTTTCAGAAAGCAAATACAAGCATCTCTGGCAGGGAGAACCTGCCTCGTCACACATCGATTTAGCCAATTGGATCTTGCCTGGCTCAACCGGCGACATGCCTTTGTGACATGCAAGGCTGGCATGCAGGCCCATGCGCACAGGCGCCGACGATCGACTGCGACAGACATGTGTTGTATCTGCCAGCCTTGTCAAATGCGTGTCAGCAAGCCATTTATTCTGTTGCATGTGTCGCACTCCGGACGGGCGGGAACCGTTTTTCTTGCCATCACTACAGCGCATCGTGAGAGCACGACGGTTTAGCTTTTTGTGTGTTACGAAAATCAAGGCATGTCTCTTATGGAAATGAAATCCGCTACGCCGGTTTTCCGGATCTTCGATGTTGATAAAGCGCGCGAGTTTTATATCGAATATCTTGGCTTCGATGTTCTTTTCGAACATCGTTTCGGCGATAGTTTTCCTTTATACATCGGATTGCAGCACGGTGGACTGCAGCTTCATTTAAGCGAGCACCATGGCGATGCGACGCCTGGCTCGGCCGTACGCATCGAGGTCTCGGATATCAAAAGCCTGCACCATGAACTCGCCGCCAGGGACTACCGTTTCGCCAAGCCAGGCCTTGAGGCGCAACCCTGGGGCTGCCAGGAAGTCGCGCTTGTAGACCCTTTCGGCAACCGGCTCATCTTTTTCCAATATGACGACACGCAGTAATGCTGGTTTTGCGGGCGTCCAACTGTCATACCGGCTTGCCTTCAACGAAGATCCGTCTTAATCCTTTATGCTAGACAACATTATGCGCCGTGGGGCTCCCTCCTACCGCACCTTGCGTGGAGCCCATAAACCTTAGACCTGTGGAGGGCATTTGCGCCATGGCCGTGCGCCGCTTGCATCCAGACCAGCCGTCGACATTTTCCTTCACGCCGCAGAACGAAGCCTGGGCGAAGGACGTTATTGCCAAATATCCTGAGGGTAAACAGGCGTCTGCCGTCATACCAATTTTATGGCGCGCACAGGAGCAACATGATGGCTGGCTGCCGGAACCGGCAATCCGTGCTGTCGCGGAAATGCTCGATATGGCCTACATCCGGGTCTATGAGATCGCCACCTTTTACACGATGTTCCAGCTGCAGCCGGTTGGCAAACTTGCGCACGTGCAAGTCTGCGGCACGACACCATGTATGCTGCGCGGCGCGGAGGATCTGGTCGCCTTGTGCAAGCGTCGGATTGCGCCAGCTCCGCACCGGCTGTCAGAGGATGGGAATTTCTCCTGGGAGGAGGTCGAATGCCTTGGCGTATGCGCCAACGCGCCGATGGTGCAGATCTGGAAGGACACCTACGAGGACCTTACGCCAGAGCTTCTGGAGGACGTTTTGGATGGCTTTGCAGCCGGCACACCGCCCAAGCCGGGCTCGCAAACCGGCCGCACCGCTTCATGCCCGGCAGGTGGCCTGACGTCGCTTACCGATGAAACGCTTTACACCGGCGGCGCCGGCAAGGAGGGCTGATCATGCTTGCAGACAAGGACCGGATCTTCACCAACATCTACGGTATGCACGATGTCA
The DNA here is from genome assembly GCA_963922535.1 of uncultured Hyphomicrobiaceae bacterium. Lineage (GTDB taxonomy): Bacteria > Pseudomonadota > Alphaproteobacteria > Rhizobiales > Hyphomicrobiaceae > Tectiglobus. Next base: position 24,636 of record CAWUIN010000015.1, read on the forward strand.
GCCTCAAGGGCGCCATGGCCCGCGGCTCCTGGGACGGCACCAAAGCAATTCTTGAACTCGGCCACGATGAAATCATCGAGCGTGTCAAGGCCTCCGGCCTGCGCGGGCGGGGCGGCGCTGGCTTTCCGACCGGCCTCAAGTGGTCATTCATGCCAAAGAACGATCCACGGCCATCGTACCTTGTTGTCAACGCCGATGAATCGGAGCCAGGCTCCTGCAAGGACCGGGAGATTGCCCGGCACGATCCGCATCATCTGGTGGAAGGCTGCCTGATCGCCTCCTTCGCCATGCGTGCTCACACCTGTTATGTCTATTTCCGTGGCGAATACATCCGCGAACGCGAGGCGTTTCAGCGCGCCGTCAACGAGGCTTACGAAGCCGGCCTGATCGGCAAAGACAACAAACATGGCTGGGACTTCGATCTTTACGTCCACCACGGTGCCGGTGCCTACATCTGCGGCGAGGAAACCGCGCTGTTGGAAAGCATGGAAGGCAAGAAGGGCCAACCGCGCCTCAAGCCGCCGTTTCCGGCAGGCGCCGGCCTTTACGGCGCGCCGACAACGGTTAACAACGTCGAATCCATCGCCGTGGTGCCGACAATCCTGCGCCGCGGTGCAGAATGGTTCGCCGCTCTCGGCAAGACGAATAATACCGGCACCAAACTGTTCCAGATTTCCGGCCATGTGGAACAGCCCTGTGTTGTCGAAGAGGAAATGGGCATTCCGATGCGCGAGCTGATTGAGCGCCATGCCGGAGGAGTGCGCGGCGGCTGGGATAATCTGCTTGCCGTAATCCCAGGCGGCTCCTCGGTACCATGCGTGCCGGCTGCGCTGTGCCATGACCTGACCATGGATTTCGACGCGTTGCAAAAAGTCAAATCAGGCCTTGGCACCGCCGCCTTGATCGTTATGGACCAGTCGACGGATATTATCGCTGCCATCCGCCGCATCTCGTATTTCTATAAACACGAAAGCTGCGGACAGTGCACACCCTGCCGCGAGGGCACCGGATGGATGTGGCGGGTCATGCAGCGCCTTGAGACCGGTACAGCAGATGTGAGCGAGATTGACATGCTGCACGACGTGACCAAGCAGGTGGAAGGCCACACCATCTGCGCCCTTGGCGATGCCGCAGCCTGGCCGATCCAGGGCCTTATCCGCCATTTCCGCCCGGTTATTGAAGAGCGCATCGCCGCCACCCAGGCCGCCCGCGAGGCCGCAGAATAAGGGTGAGCCCTGGCAGGCAACGGTCGCGAACCGATCTTTGCCTGAACAGGAGTAAGGCCGCCCAGCAAAATAAACGCTTCAATTTCAGTGAAAATAGCCCCCAATATAAGGCTTTAGCTTACGAAAATTGAAGCGTTTATTTTGCTGGGCAGCCTTACTGCGGTGGGGAACCGGGGATTGCGTTAGGCAAACTAACCCGCTTCCGCCGTGACAATCAGAATACTGGCCTTCGCCGTACCAACGCCGGAAGAATGGCTACTTTCGATGTACTTTGCGAGATTGAGCAAAAGATCGCGATCGAGGTAAAACCGGCAGTGGCTTGACCAGCCTTGCGGAGAATACGCGCGCGCCAGTGGGTTATGAGCCGCCGCCCCCCCCCGGATCTCAGGGCCAATTACTCTTTAGCGATGAATTTTCAACCTGATCAGCAGCAGCAGACACGTCACTCATGTATATACTCTCGAAATGATAATACAGAAGTTTCTGAAGTATTGATGTGCGCGCAAGTGCAAGTATAATCAATAAACGTTTCAAACCACCGCCTGTCGAACGGTTCAGACTTGCCTGCGACGTGTGTTGAAAGTCTGGCCTAACCCCATGTCAAATATGATAATTATAATTGTCTTGTTCGTTCGTTAAGGCTTTGCCATGGAGCTTTCGCGAACATATTAAAACAGATTTGCTTCGACCATAAAGAAAGCTGCCACCTGGTGGCTACCGATAGCTTAGAGCGTAACGGTTCTGGCTGCTCAGCCGCTGCTTTGAGGCGGGCGTTGATTAGCGGCAATCAGCGCCTTGAGTTCTATCAATTCCGCTTGCAGGGCATCGAAACGCTCATGCAGCAGGCGCTCTTTATCTGCCTGCTCAACCACATCGGCATCTGCTCTGGCTGTATCATTTACACTCTGCATCGAGTCGACAATAATGCCGATGAACAGGTTGAGTACGGCAAAGCTGGTGATAATGATGAAAGGTACGAAAAAGATCCAGGCAAGTGGGAAAATCTCCATCGTCGGGCGGACAATGCCCATCGACCAGCTTTCCAAAGTCATGATCTGGAACAGCGTATAAGCTGACGCGCCAACTGTGCCGAACCATTCCTGCATGTTCGGGTCCGGATGCTGGCCAAACAGCTTTGTGGTCAGCACAGCGGAGATATAGAAGACGAGAACCAGCACGCCAATAACCGATATCATGCCGGGGATTGAATGGCCGATTGCAGCGATAACACGGCGCAGTGAGGGCACCACCGAGAGGAGGCGTAAAACCCGCAGGATACGCAGCGCACGCAGGATGGCCAGCGGGCCTGCTGCAGGGGCCCAGGAAATCGCAACAATAAGAAGATCGAACACATTCCAGCCGGATTTGAAGAAATGAAACCGGTAGCAATAAAACTTGACCAGCACTTCGACCGTAAAGACAAGAAGAATGATGTTATCAATCAGTATTAAAATACTGCCATAGTTTTCGACGATCGTCTTATCCGTCTCAAAGCCCAGCGTGATGGCATTGATAATAATCAGCACCGTGATAAATGTCGTAAAGCGAGGGCTTTCGACAAGCTCTACAAGTAAATGGCGGTAAGCGGACAAATCCGGCATGGGATTAGGACGAACCACTGCATTCTCCGTAATGCTGACCACAGGAAATACCCGGCCAGCCTTTAAAGTCAGATCAAATAAACAGGCTCTTGTGATATTTATGGCTCAGCTGGATACGAACTTCCAGTGTATTTTGTTTGACAAGCCTGGATGAAGCGACGCAGGCTAAGGTTTGGAAGCCATCTGCGAAAGTCAGCAACACTGCTTACACGCCGCCACAACGAAGATCGCGCGGCGACATCTTTGATAATGGGCTGTAAATTTCTCCATTTGATCTGCAATCAACCGATGGCCATTTAACCAATGGTCATTGATTGATTTACGCAGCATCTTCCGAGTATGCCGTCATATAAATATAACCGTCTGCGTCCTCATAACCGATTTTAAATGTTGAATAATAGCCTGGGATGCCAGCCAGATAGACGGCGCGAAGGCGTGTGGCAGAATTCCAGATTGCCGACAGGCTGCCTGGCGGCAGTGGCAATTTAACGGCTAACATGCCTGCCTCACCAAGCAGTGACGGCGTGGCATTTTCATTGAGAACCTGCAGGTCATACCCCGGCATTGGGATGTTCGGTGCGTTGTCGGATGCTGCAATGGCATCGGCCCCGAAGGGATTAGCGCAAATCGGCCAGCCTGTTTCCGCCTGCCACCATTGATCGATGACTGGAACGCCGAGCTTATCTTCCGCCCATTTGATGATATCGCCACCAGGCTCACCTGTTTCGCCGGCCAGATGCATGGCGTTGAAATCGCTGAAATCGTAGCCTGCGATCAGAGCGCCATCCGGATCTTCCCGCATGATGGCCCTCATCGCTGCGTGGGTGGTGAAAAGTGTCGCGACCTTATGTTCGCCAATAACGCGCCAGAACGCGCCTGCATCCGGCGTTCCAACCGGCTCACCTTCATACATCAGCGTTGTGCAGCCAGCCAGCAATGGCGCGTAAACGAGATAGGAATGGCTGATGGCGGAACCAATGTCTGCGGCGGCCCAGTACACTTCGCCGGGCCGGGTATTATAAATGTTGCGCATCGCCCAATGCATGGCCACCATATGTCCGCCGTTGTCGCGGACAATCCCACTGGGCTGGCCGGTGCTGTGCGCAGCGTAAAGAATATACAGCGGATCGTTGGATTTCACGGCAACGCAATCGGCTTTGCGGGCTTCTGCCTCGCCTCGCGCCGTGAGCGCCGCCCAATCATAATCACGCCCCTCAACCATCTCTGTTGCTTCGGCTTCTGGCCGTTGCAGGATCATCGCCGCAGCGGGTTTGTGATGCGCCAATGCGATAGCTTCGTCGATCAACGGTTTATACCGGATGACCCGATCCGGTGCGTGCACGCAGGAGGCGGCGAGGATGACCCTTGGCTGGGCATCATCAATATACGCTGCAAGGGCGCCTGCCATGAGATCGCCGTGGACAACAGTATGGACGGCGCCAATCCGCGCCGCCGCCAGCATTGATATGGCGGCCTCAGGCACCATCGGCATGGAGATCAGCACACGGTCACCCCTGGCGACACCGAGGTCCTTCAGAACCCCGGCCAACACAGCAACCTTATCGGTCAGCTCCGCGAACGTAAGCGTGGTTTTCATCCCTGTAAGGGGGCTGTCATAGATGAGCGCCAGCTGGTTGCCACGGCCCGCCGCGACGTGGCGATCAAGACAATTATAGGCGGTGTTGCACTCGGCGCCGGCAAACCAGCATCCGTATTCGCCCATATAGGGATCAAACATCTTATACCAGGATCGGTACCAGTCGATGTCCAGCGCCGCTTTTGCCCAGAACATCTCCGGATCGGCTTTCCATCCGGCATAAACCTCATGGTACCCTGTCATTCAGTCTCTCCGGCAGAAGTATCTTGGAGGGGCCTGCGTGCAGACAGTTGCAAACGTCAGGTCGACACCGATGGACATTCACAGACAGCTGGTAAAGATACCCGGCTGCATCTTACGGTCGGCTACAACCCGGCGTTAAACTAACTTGCTATTAAAGCATTTTATAATCAGATGCCAGATCTTTATATATTTCACCAGCGTGCATTTTATTAATCATTAAGTATACTCGTAAGGGCTGCCTCGCATGCCTGAGGCGCACCGGCGAAGCAGATAATAGTGCTTTTCATCAGAGTTTCGCTTGTTCAGGCTCTCATATACGAACTGACGACACGCCTCAAGAAGGCAAGATGAGGAAGGCAACCAATCGAAGAATTGAGAGGCTGTGCGCTACAATTTTTTAAGTATATTATTCTTTACAATACCTTACACACCACTGCACATTAAAACACAAGTAGTTAGTATAATTATATCAGGCATGTTTTGATAGCGACACTGCGCATTACGCCTTTTTATTGCCGCAATCAAAGAATATCATATGAATGCGCTTAGCATTTCCCCGCGTGCTGAGTGTGTCAGACGAGCTAAATACTACGACACAATGTGCCCGGTATGCTCGTCTGACTCTGATCTTATTTTTTAATTTATAATCGTACAACAATTTAGATTTACATACGTCAATCTGTCTCAAATCGAGAAAAAAATGTCATAATAATGGTCACAGACCAGGACATCTTGACGTTAAAGATATAAGCACCCGTTTGGCGTAGCCAGGATCGATTGCAGAACTGAAGATAATACACACCACGCAAGCCTGTTCGTTCGTGCAAGCGTCGCGAGCTTAAAATGCTGCATATGAGGCTTCGAGGCTCAGACTCGAAGTTCAGATTGACTCATCAAGCTGCAGGCCGCCGATGTCGAGCGTGCCGCTTTTGGCGCCTTCTTCCACTTCGATGCGCCGCCGCGCTTCGGCTAAACCATCCTGCGGCGTGAATGGCCATGCCAGGCGGCCTGTTGTATGCGCTTGCGTTCCCGTGTTTTTTGCACCCATCGCCCCGTCCGCCCCGTCTCTTTGCCTGCTTCCTGCTCAGTCATCCAGTAGATCGGTATGGCGTTGTTTTAACCAAACCTGCGCGTGAGGCAACCATATTATTTCACGACGTTATGGAGACGATGGATGCAGGCTGTGCATCGCAAGCCGGCGTCATCGCAAGCCCGTACCATCGCAAGCCTGTGCCTTTGCTCCCGCGCCTGTGCTCCTGCAGCTGTGCCGTGGCGAGGCTGAAAACGAAATATTAATGTATCGTGTGCATTAATAGCCGTAAGCGTTAATGATGGATTGTGCCAGCCTAGCTTTACTTATCTTACTTTATCTGGCCTGGCTTACCTGGCTTAAATGCAGGCCTCATTCATAGGGAAACGGATATGTTCCTTGGTATGCGTCGAATACTTTGCGACTTTAAGAGCTGGTATCTCCGCGATAGACGCGGCACGGTGGCCATTGAGTTTGCTTTTGTCATCATCCCTTTCCTGATGCTGCTGTTCATGCAGATTGCCGTTTCCCTTTATTATTTCACGACTTTCTCCCTGGAATATTCCATCGAACAGGCCGCGAGAGCTATACGCACCGGCGAGGCGCAGCAGGCAGGCGTCACCCAGGGCGATTTCAAATCCACCATTTGCGGCCTTGCACCAGGTTTCATGGATTGTGACAATAATCTGCGTGTCAACGTTGTTGAATTTACGGATTTCGCATCTGTCAGCCTGCCGCAATGCCTGGACGATGCTGGCGCGCTTGTGCCCGATCCGCCGGAAGACGACAGTGTGCCCGGTGAAGCCCTGGGCACCGTGCTTGTCATTGCGTGCTATGAGTGGACGCTTGTGAGAAATCTTCCTTTCATCAACGACAGGCTTGGCAACATGTCAAATGGATCGCTTCTTATTCGCGCCGTAACGGTTTTCGAGGCCGAACCATATCAGTGAACGATAAATATATCAGCCAAGGCATCGGCAACGCGGCGCAGATAAATCGCCTAAATCGCCATGCAAATCGCAACGAGGATAAGCTGGTCCCATGTCAGGCACATTCTGTAAATATAAAATGAAAAGAATTTCAGCGCCGATCGGGCGTCTGTGGCGCCATTTTATCGGCTTTATCGGCAACTGCAGAGGTGTGGCTGCCATAGAATTCGCCATCATCCTCCCGGTCATGGTTGTCATGTTTATCGGCACCTTTGAGTTGAGCAGGGCCATAACCGTGGATCGCCGTTTCGATAACGCTGCCAATTCGACGGCAGATCTGATTACCCGCCTGAATGATATCGATGATGCACAGTTTGACGGCATCATGGAAATCATTGAGGAAATAATGATCCCCTACGCGGCGACACCTCTGCAATTAACCGCCAGCAGTGTTATTGTCGGTATAAACGATCCCGACAACACACCTGTGTGCTGGTCGCTGAATTATAATGGTGGCGTGAATACTTACACGGAAGGCCAGCAATTCCAGCTTCCGACGGGGCTTGTTGTCAGCGGGGAAAGCGTTATCGTCGTTGAAGCTGAATATCTTTATACGCCAACCCTGTTTTCCCTGTTTATCGAGGATGCGATCACGTTCAAGGAGACGATTTACATAAAACCCCGTGTTTCGTCGCAAGTCAGATATAACAATGTGATATGCCCGCTGCCGACAACATGATGGCGGAGCAGACGAGTTATCATCACACGCGGTTGTTGCGTTTTACGCTGCGCGGCGTTGAAGCGGGACGCTGACAGCTCTGCCGAAAGCCTCAAAAATCTTGCGATTAGCCCGACATATACTCGACATATAAAAGCTGGCTGCACCTGTAACAGATCTCGCAGAAGGAGCGGCAATTCCCCAGTGCCGCAGCAGTTACGATTGTATCGCACAAGTTTGAGATACACTGCCTTGCGCGCTTCGACGGCGCAAAAAATCTTCATATCGTTTGCTTTTGATTTGCGTGCGCACGCGGACGAGCAAATCAGTCCGATCTATCGGGTGCATGAGATAGTCACCGGCCCCGATTTTAAGGCCGCGCAACAGCCGCGTCTCATTGCCAGGCTCAACCAGAATGATGACCGGCAGCCGACCATATTCCTGGCTGGTATGCATCTGACTGCAAAGTTCAAGGCTATCTGCCCCGGCAAGGTCCAGGTTGACGATCGCTAGGTCAAACTTTTCATTCGCCAGACGAAGCAAGACTTGCCGTGGATCGGCTTCAATTTCACAGACATGGCTTTGCGCCAGCACATGCGCAAGGCGTTGTGCGCCTCTGGGATGGCGTTCGATGATGAGAATATGGCCCCGTTCGCACTGCATAGCAGCTGCAAGATCGGTGTCTTGCAAAACGCCGAACCGGTTCCGGTTCGTCTTCGCGTACTCGCTCATTTCTTCGCTCAGAGCTTTAAGGCGCCCGAGATTGCGTACGCGTGTTATGAGAGCAATGTCGTCGACCGGCTTGACCAGAAAATCGTCGGCTCCAGCCTCCATACCTGCGAACTTGTCAGATATCTGGTCGAGTGCTGTAACAATAACGACCGGGATGTGCAGCGTAGCGGGATCTGCTTTTAAATGGCAGCAGGCTGAAAGCCCGTCCATGTACGGCATCCTGATATCCATGAGGACGACATCGGGGGTACCGTCTGCACAGATCCTAAGAGCCTCGAGACCGTTGCTGGCTGTAAGAACTTCGAAGCTCTCAGCCTGCAGACGCGCCTCCAGCAATTTCACATTTGCCTGGATGTCATCGACAACAAGGACCTTTATGGTCATAATACGATTTTACTCCAGAGCTTTGAGTTGGCTAGGCCGTTTGGTCGCGAACTCTTCCCCGCCCTGCATTCAAGTGTGGCCTATGAACTGGCGAATGGTATCGATGAGGCCAACAACTGAAATCGGCTTTGACAGATAGGCTTCACAGCCGCCTTCGCGAATGCGCTCTTCATCGCCTTTCATGGCAAAAGCCGTTACGGCAATAACCGGAATGCAACACAGCTCAGCATCGTCCTTTAGCCATTTGGTTACCTCAAGGCCGGAAACTTCGGGCAGCTGGATATCCATCAAGATCAATGCGGGCTTGTGTTGGCGCGCCAGTTCGATTGCCTCGAAACCACTGCGGGTCTGGATCGTGTCATAGCCATGGGCTTCGAGAAGATCCTGGAAGAGCTTCATGTTAAGCTCATTATCCTCTACAATTAGGATAGATTTCTGCGCCGCTTTCGCCATTACTGGCATCCGATCGATGGTTGCAGCTGGCTGCTGATAGGTCATCTGATACTCACCTCTTTTAACAGCATACAACTGCCCTGATTCGTGTTTCGTTTCTGCCGTTCAGTTGCATCGCATATAATAACTAACAGCTTAAAGCATCGATAAGCCGAGACGTCCGAAGTAAAACGAAAGGTAAGGTTATGGTCAATCTTGTTTCTCAGTCCGATGCTGAGACTATAGCGCTGCAAGCTTTAGCATTTATTGCTTCCGACGCATCTTTGCTGGAAAAATTTACGTCCACGACTGGTGTATCCATTGAAGACCTGCATGCCCGGGCCGGCCAACGCGATGTCTTGGCGGCGGCCCTGCAGTGGCTCATGCAAAACGAGTCGGCGCTCTTGATGTTTTGTGCCAATAACGCACATCCACCGGATATTATGCAGTTTGTTGCGCATCTTCTTGAAGATGGCACGGGATAGTCCGGCTTCAGATCGCAAAAGCTGTCGACGCGCTCATCTGTCATGGTTGCCAGTGGATGCCCTAAAGCAGCGAAGCGGATGTGAGCACGCAGGAGATGGATATCAAACCTGTTCGAAAGCAGGGCCAAACTTATTTGAGCGCGGAAAACCTTTCGGAACAGGCTTGCCGGCCTGGGCACGCAAACCGTGCCAAGTTTCCAGTTCCTTGAGAGACAATACAAACTGTCGGCCTGCCGTATCGAGCCATGTCAGGCCGGTTTTGCCGTCAAAGACGCGAATATCAGACAGTGCCGAACCTTTCAGCCGTTGCAGTATTACGCCTTTGCCGCGGCTCATTTCATTGATCTCATCAAGTTTAAAGACAAGCATCTTACGGTTTTCGCCGACCGTTGCCACCATATCTCCCTCGGCTGGCACACAAACCTTTGCTTCGTCAGGTGCTGTGACGTTGAGCACCTGTTTACCCTTACGGGTTGACGCTACGATTTCATCCTCCGCCACGACGAAGCCACAGCCCGACGTCGCACTAACAAGCAGTTTGCGCCCAGGCTTGTGTACAAAGACGCTGGCAATGTCATGGCTTTCTTCGAGATCGAGCATCAGCCGTATGGGTTCACCATGGCCGCGGCCGCCGGGAAGTTGATCGCACGACAGCGTAAAGAACCGGCCGTTGGTCGCAAAAACCAGGAGACGATCGGTCGTGAACGCCTTGACGGCGATGCGCAGTTTGTCGCCCTGTTTGAATTCGAGGCGTGCAAGATCGCCGTTATGGCCTTTCAATGCCCGCAGCCAGCCTTTATCCGATAGAACGATTGTAATTGCTTCTTTCTCGATCATCGCCTGTTCGAGATCGATTTCGATCTCCGGCGCATGCGAAAACTGGGTGCGGCGCGCGCCTAATTCAGTCTTCTTCGAGTACTTTTCCCGAACCTCTGAAATTTCATCGGATATTTTGCTCCATTTAAGGTCGTCGGACGCAAGAAGCTCCAGAAGTGCGCGTTTTTCATCGCTGAGCCGGTCGTGTTCGGCACGGATTTCCATTTCTTCTAGCTTAGACAGGGCACGTAAGCGTAAGTTGAGAATAGCTTCGGCCTGAACATCAGTGAGGGCAAACGTTGTTATGAGTTTTTCCTTCGGCCCATCTTCGAAACGAATGATCCGAATTACCTCGTCAATATTCAGGAAGGCAATCAGATAACCGTTAAGCACCTCCAGGCGATGCTCGATTTTTCTGAGACGATATTCCGAGCGCCGTGTTAAGACAATCAGGCGGTGATCAAGCCACTCCTTGAGAACATCCCTGAGCGAGAGCACATTCGGCACCTGCCCGGCCGACAGCACATTCATATTCAAAGGGAAGCGAATTTCCAGCTCTGACAGTTTAAACAAGCTTTCCATCATGACAACCGGATCGACCGTACGCGACTTCGGCTCTATGATCAGCCTGATCTCCTCCGCGCTTTCATCGCGGACATCGCCAATCAGCGGCAGTTTCCGCTCGGTGAGCAGATCCGCCAATTTCTCAACCAGCTTCGATTTTTGCACCTGGTAGGGGATTTCTGTGACAACAATCTGGTAGCCGCCGCGGGCGGTATCTTCCCGTGTCCATTGTGCACGCAGGCGAAAACCGCCACGGCCGGTTTTGTAGGCTTCCAGGATGTTTTCACGGGTTTCAACCAGCACGCCGCCGGTTGGGAAATCAGGCCCTGGAATGAATTCCACAAGCTTTTCAATGCTGGCCTCCGGCTGTTCGATCAGATGCAGCAACGCCGTACACAATTCTTCTGCATTATGCGGCGGAACGTTGGTCGCCATACCAACTGCGATGCCGGACGATCCATTGGCCAGCAAATTCGGGAAAGCTGCCGGCAAAACAACCGGCTCTTCGTTTGCCGCATCGTACGTTGGGCGGAAATCGACCGTCTCCTGATCAATGCCTTGAAGCAGCGCCAACGCCGTCTCAGTCATACGGCTCTCGGTATAACGCATGGCAGCTGCGTTATCGCCGTCGATGTTGCCGAAATTTCCCTGGCCATCGACAAGCGGATAACGAACTGCGAAATCCTGCGCCAAACGGACAAGGGCGTCATAAATGGCCTGGTCGCCGTGCGGGTGAAAATTACCCATCACCTCGCCGACAATCTTGGCACACTTCTTATAGGCCTGATCAGGATTAAGCCTGAGTTCGCGCATGGCAAACAAGATGCGCCGGTGGACGGGTTTGAGGCCGTCGCGCACATCCGGCAAAGCCCTGTGCATGATGGTCGAGAGAGCATAGGCAAGATAACGCTCTTCCAACGCATCACGAAGGTTGACAGGCTCAATCGGGCTTCTGCCCGTGGTAATCGATGTATCGCTCATAATCATCAGTTAACCAAGCTTGCATACAACGGCAAGTGGTTGGACGTCGAAATCCCCTGTTGTTGGTCAGAACCTTGAAATTTGCAATTATAAAACTCAAGGACAAGATAAATTGACGATTGTGAGAGCATAGAAGAAGAGTTGTTAACGAAGATGAGAGATCATTATGGGCAGAGGCATGAATAGTGGGTCAATCATGCTGAAACATCAGTTTTTTAAACGACCTGCCCTTTTGTCAAGCCTCATTCCCAGGCCGCAGCCAAGGTAATCAGAATGTCATCCTCGAATCGAAATCAAACCGATTTTTCCGTGCAACAGTATCTGTTAGGCTTATCCGGAATGCTTTCGCCATTAGCGATCGTGATCGCAATCATTCTGCTGTGGCCAGACGATGCAACCTCGACGGAGAATTATGTTTTATCAGGAGCAATCATAGTCTTATCCTATGAGCAGCGAGTTCTTTTAATTGTTGCCCTGTCCGGAGCATTGGGCAGCATAATCCATGTTGCCACCTCATTTGCAACGTTTGTTGGCAATAAAACTTTCGTCGACAGCTGGACCTGGTGGTATGTGCTCAGAGTGCCAATTGGAATGAGCCTGGCGATCATCGTATATTTTACGATACGTGGTGGTGGTGAACTGTTCCCTCCTAGTTCTGGCGGAGGAGCACAAGGTCGTATCAATTTGTCAAGCTTTGCAGCTCTCGCGGGGCTGACGGGTATGTTTTCCAGGCAAGCTACAGATAAATTGAAGGAGCTGTTTGATGCGCTTCTCCAAACGCAGGAAAATGCAAAACGCCGCAATAAATTCTATTGCGCGTCAATCGCGATAAAGGCAGTAGAGCCTGGCGAAATTACTGTCGGCCAACCGAAACCGTTGACTATAACGGGGGAAAATTTTGATCAGGGCGTGATCGTTCTTATTAATGATCAGGTTCGAATAACCAAAGCCGAAGGTTCCAACAGTATTAGATGCAAACTTGAAAAGAGTGATGTTGAGGCTGCCGGAAAGCTTGTCGTAACGGTTATCCCTTCCGGTGAACATGACGGGCAATTTGAACGGCGGACTGTTAACGTCGTGAAGGCTGGATCTGTCGACGGTCAAGAGTAAGAAAAGGGTTTTTATCTCAGTTTATCGGCTCAGTGACGCCCACGCATGCGTGCACGCCAGAAAATGCCTGATTGCGCGCGTGAATGACCAGGTCCGAGCCTTTAAAAACTAATCTCTGTAAGACGTGGTCTGCTGCCTGTCAGATGCTGCTGTCAGGTGCCGTCTGGAATGGAGGCTTTGGAGCTGTACAGTTCCATTGAAAACCTCCATCCGACCAGACGTTTGTCCGTGCGTTTGCAGGATTATACCAATCCATATATTAACTGACACACTCCATAATCCAGGGATATCCGG
>CAWUIN010000016.1:0-36897 GCA_963922535.1 uncultured Hyphomicrobiaceae bacterium
CTTTACCGGCCAAGCCCACCACAACAGCACCTGCCAAAAATGAAATCCGCAACAACATCTTTGCACTCTCTCCTCATGTAAAGGCAAATTATCCGTTAACAATCGTCAACACAACTCTCTCCGAAGCCGTTTTCAACCAGCTCGCTCAGCGCGGTAAGGGCCTGATGTGCATCCGGGCCGCGTGCCTCAATGATAAGGGTGATGCCGGAGCCAGCGGCCAGCATCAAAAGCCCCATGATCGATGTGCCGCCAACCGTTTGATCGTCGCGGGTGACGCTGATTTCCGCGTTGAACTGCTCGGCACATTTGACAAACTTAGCGGACGCACGGGCATGCAATCCCTTGCGGTTGCGTATGGTGACAACCGCACGCTCAATGTCCGTGCTGCCGGTATTCTTATTTACTGTCATCACCTGTATTCTGGTCCTGGAGTTCCAAGCATGCCTTACCCGCTTGACTAACGAACTCGTTGACCAGATTCCCGATATCCTGTTTTCCGATATATAGGATGATTGCATAAAGCTGGTCATATGATTCGTTGTTCAACGACAAAATTTCTGCCTGGCCCGGGTGTACACATTATGATGAATGTTGCCACTATTTAGGCCGTACAGATTTCGAATGTCATTTCAGCTTTTTTAACAGCCGCCTGATGAGCAGACGTTTTGTCTAGCGCGTACTGCCAATCATCCGGACACAGCAGGGAGCGTAATTTATTTGTTATGCGGCAGCGGGATGAACTCATCGGTGTCGCCGGGCGGGAGTTGGAAGCGGCCGGCTTCCCAGTCGCCCTCGGCCCAGGCCTGTTTGGCGCGCTCGATCTTCTCATGCGAGGAGGCAACGAAATTCCACCAGATGTAGCGCGGGCCTGGCATTGTTTCACCGCCCAACAGGATTAAACGTGCGCCCTGTGCACCGGCTTTGACGGTGATTGCGTCACCCGGGCGGAAGACCATCATCCGGCCGCTTTCAAAAGTGTCGCCGCTGATTTCGATAGCGCCGCTAACAACATAGATCCCGCGGTCTTCGTGCTCTTCCGGCAACGGCAAAAGCGCGTACGGTTCTAAGGCTGCGTCGGCGTAAAACATTTCGGAAAATGTTTTGGTTGGCGCCCGTTTGCCGTAGGCATTGCCAATGATCAGCCGCACCTGCTTGCCTTCATGTTCCAGAAACGGCAAGGCCTCCTTGTCGTGGTGCTCGAAACCCGCATCGATTTCTTCGTGGCTATCCGGCAGCGCGACCCAGGTCTGGATGCCGAACAGCTGGTGCGCACCCTGGCGGGTTGCCGCGCTGGTGCGTTCCGAATGCGTAACACCGTTGCCGGCGATCATCCAGTTGACCTCGCCCGGATAGATCATCTGGTTGGTGCCAAGCGAGTCGCGATGCTGGAATTCCCCGTTATAGAGATAGGTGACCGTGGCAAGGCCGATATGCGGATGCGGGCGCACATCGATCCCTTGCCCGGTCAAGAAGTCTGCCGGCCCTGCCTGGTCGAAGAAGATGAATGGGCCTACCATCTGGCGCCTGGGCGATGGCAAGGCGCGGCGCACTTCAAAGCCGCCAAGGTCTCGGGCACGAGGAATAATAATTGTTTCGATGCTCTTCAGGCTGCCACAGTCAGGGCAGTTCGGATCAATCGCAGGGTTCCAGCTCATAATTTTATCCTCGCGTTTCGGATTAGGTGGAATTTTTTATTCTTACATAGGTTTGGCTTCTTCAGTGTCTTACGCGCCAGCTAAATCAAACAATGTCTGGCAGCCGGAACAGCTTTATTGGCGCGCAACGGCTGAATGCTTTGCCTGTAGGTTACGGTCTTGACCGCTGCCCCCGCTCATGGCGGCGCTGATGGCCAACCCGTGGTCTGATTACCTCAATGTTTGTGCTGCAAGCAACTTAACCCGGCGGAGTTGAATATCAAAAATATAAAATTTTCGAATTTGACAACGGCGCGCTTTGGCGCTTAGCATATTGGAATTTAAGGCAAAATATTTTATCGGCGGCATCGCGGCCTTGGAGGTGTATCCAGGCTGTCATATTTGTGCTTCATAGGGGGCGGTTTTGCGAGAAGCAGATAAAGTGATCGTGCATGTGAGCTTGCGTTCTGTTCCGCGATACGTGAAGATCACGGCACCGCGCTTTGCTTCCTGCACGCCTGTGCTACGCAGATCAGGCAGCGGTATAGCCATCGCAGCGCGATCAACTGTTGCAAAGCAAATGGCAAAAATCGTATGGAGTAACGGCGGGAAAGCATCCCGGTTCAGCGAAAGTATGGAAAATGTCTGCGCTTGCCAACGATAGAAGCCATCGGATTGATGCGCTCGTGCGTGACATACATGGCTGCAGGATTTGCATTGCTATGCCGGATGGGGCGGCACTGCCGCATGAGCCACGCCCTGTTTTGCGGGTATCGGCAACGGCCAGGATCATCATTTGCGGGCAGGCACCAGGCGTGCGGGTACATGCCTCCGGTAAGCCTTTTACCGATCCCTCCGGTGATCGTCTGCGCCAATGGATGGGGGTCAATGAGGATGAATTCTACAATACCTCACGGGTTGCAATCGTACCGATGGGGTTCTGCTTTCCAGGCCTCGACGCAAAAGGTGGCGATCTGCCGCCGCGGCGGGAATGCGCGCGTGCATGGCGGCAGAGTTTATTCGATGCGCTCCCGCCTGCACAATTGATTCTTCTGGTTGGATTTTATGCCCAGAAGTGGCATCTCGGCACGCGATGCAAGGCCCGCCTGACCGAGACAGTGGCAAATTGGCGGGCTTATCTTGACGGCACAACGCAATACATACCGATGCCTCACCCGTCCTGGCGCAACAATGCCTGGTTAAAGCGTAATCCGTGGTTTGCGCAGGAAGTTCTGCCTTATCTGCAAAGGCGCGTCGATGAAATACTGCGCCAACGGGACATCAATAACAATCATACTCTGTAATGTTCAGTAGATCCGTGATGCGGCATATTGTTATATCCCGTTAGGGCACGTCGTCAGTCATCACACGCCTTAAGGGCATTTAGTTAAACAGGAGGAGTTTTACCATGGGGTATCCTGGTAAAAAAAACGAACGCTCTTACGGAATTTCAGTTAGTGCGGATATCGCTGCCATGACCGGCCTCGAAATAATGCAGGCAACCTGCAGCGGGCTTTTGCCGGCCCCACCGATCTGCCAAACGCTGGGCTTTGAGATGGTGGAGGTCGATGAGAGTACCGTAGTATTTGAGGGATGGCCGGCGCTTGAATATTATAATCAGGTTGGCTGTGTACATGGCGGTTGGGCTGCAACTTTGCTTGATTCGTGCATGGGATTCGTGCATGGGATGTGCGGTTTACACGACGCTGGATGCCATGAGTGACTGCAGGACAATCGAACTCAAAATCAACTACACCAGGGAAATTCTCGACGATACGGGACCGTTGCGGGCAGAGGGGCGGGTTTTGCATCGTGGCAGACGCACGGCCACTGCAGATGGCCGGCTGGTTGACAAGGATGGCAGGCTTTTCGCTCATGGCTCCACGACCTGCCTTGTTTTTGAAAGTCCGACCTTAAGGTAATGCAATTGTCTTAAAACTATGCAACATCATGATCCATTAATAACGATGGATCAGGGGACCGCTATGACACCAGAATTAACGTATCTTGTGTTATCCGCCATTTTGGCATTCGTTCAGGTCATGGTTGCGGCAACTGCGGCCACATCGCAGATCGGCGTGCGCGCAAATGCAGGGAATCGGGACAACATTCCCAGGTTCGAGGGGTTCTGCGGCCGTGCCTACAGGGCCCACAGCAATATGCTGGAAAATCTGATTTTGTTTGCCATCATCGTATTGAGCGCCAATGCCGCTGGGATCTCCACGGCGATGACGGTACTTGGCGTGCAAATCTTTTTCTTCGCCCGCCTCGTCTACGCGATCGTCTACTGGCTCGGTATTCCGTGGGTCCGTTCAATCGTCTGGCTTGTCAGTGTTATAGGTATGGCTCTCATCGCGACGGAACTGCTGTCCAGGGCCGTATTTTGACGGTCGCCTCCAGAGGAAACAAGTTTTGCTGGCCGTTTGTAGGCATAGGTCCCAATGGAATTTGAATGGGACGGAAGACAAGAACTTGCAAAATATTGCCAAACATCGGGTGAGATTCGAAGACGCGATTAGAACATTTGAGGGTTTTACCTTCGATGCTCACGATGATCGTTTCGACTGCGGCGAAGAACGAACACTCAGTATCGGCATGGCTGGCAATATCGCGGTTCTGGTTGTCGTGCGCAGAGACAGAGATGACGTTTGCCGCATTATATCCGCCCGCCAGGCCACAAGGAGCGAGCGAAAATGATATGACAAAGCGCTACGACAAACCTTTGACTCTTGAAGAACTGGCTAAGCGCCATTCATAGGCTGCCAGATAATGCGCCTGACAGGCCCACCGAAATAAACGCTTCCATTTTCCAAGCCAAAGCCCCATATCGCGGGTTATTTATCACTAAAATTGAAGCGTTTATTTGGGTGGAAACCCATAGCTTGGATAAAGAGATCATTGCGGACTGCGATGGAGTTCAGCACATAAAAAAACCGCCATAGTCCCCATGTAATCATTGAGATCTGTCATAAGTTGAGCCAAGCGAGAACCGGGCCTATTTCGCCAAACCTTATCGGACGGCGGTCGAATTTTTCCTGCCGCGCCAGTGCGTTTGCTTGATGGGCTCCCGCCCACCGGCGCAACGCGCATTGCCGGGATAAAAATTCACCTCCCCAGGCCTTGCACAGCAACTGACGACAGGCCCTGAGAAATGCTGGAAAATTAAAGAGAACGCGAGCCAATTACAATGCGCCAAGTCGATCGCATCCTGACAACCCATATCGGTAGTCTCCCACGCAGTGAAATGGTCAGCGATGTCGTCAGCGCGGCCGAACGTGGGACGCCCGTTAACAATGAGCTTTACGATGCCGTCCTGAGCGAGGCCGTCGACACCGAGGTTGAGCGGCAGAAAAAGCTTGGTATTGATATTGTCTCAGACGGTGAATTTTCCAAAGTCACGTATGCAAGCTATGTTCAGCACCGTCTGACGGGATTTTCCGGCAACAGTCCATTAGTTGTACCAGCCGATCTCGATGAATTTCCGGTCAGTGCAGAAATGAGTTTGGCACGGCGCCGGCAGGCTCCTTTTCTGCGGTCGAATTGCACTGGCCCGGTCGCCATTAAAACCAGCGCCAGCGCTCTTTTAGATGGCGATATCCGGCGTATGCAGCAGGCGGTCGAGAAACATGCCCCTAAAGGCGCCTTTATGACCTCCGCCTCGCCGGGCCTGATCGCAATCTTTCATCCCAACAAGCACTATCCTAAGTACGAAGCGTATCTGGTTGCGCTGGCCGAGGCAATGAAGCAGGAATATCAGGCGATCATCGCAGGCGGTTTTGATCTGCAAATCGATTGTCCAGATCTCGCGATGGGACGGCACACGATCTTTAAGCAAACAAGCGAGGCTGCTTTCCTGCGCCAGATCGAAAGCCATGTTTCCATTCTTAACGCCGCCCTGGCCGGCCTGCCGCCGGAGCGCATGCGCATTTATATCTCATGGGGCAACTATGAAGGCCCACACGTCCACGATATCGCGCTGGAAAAAATACTGCCGATCATTCTGCGTGCCAAGCCGGCGCAAATTGCGATCGAGGCAGCAACACCCGGCCATCAGCATGAGTGGCGTGTGTTCGAAAAAATCAAGCTGCCAGATGATAAAATCCTGTTGCCCGGCGTGATTGATACAACAAACAATTACGTTGAGCATCCCGAAGTTGTCGCCGATCGCATTGAGCGGTTTGCGCGTGTTGTTGGCCGCGAACGTGTTATTGCTTCAACAGATTCTGGTTTTGCCGCTTTTGCAGGCGACAGGATGGTCGACCCGAAAGTGGCTTTTTACAAACTGCAAAGTTTGGTGCAGGGTGCCGGGATCGCAACCAAGCGTTTGTGGCCGTAACCGTCAACCAACAAGGATTGGGCGAAATACAAGGCACGAAGCCATAATCACCGCAACAAATAACCCAGATATGGCCACCCACTCTCCCGCACGCAGCCACTAATGCAATCGATAATCAGTCTGCTGATGTTAATCCTGCTATAAAGGAGCTTGCTATGATCAGGAAGGCACGGGCTGGATTATGGAGTGCGATTTTTTCAATTGCGATTATGGCTTCTACGGCCACGGTTGCAGAACCTATTTACCGGGTATCTGGCCCAGTCGGTCACCACAATCTCGCCATCTATTTTATACACGGCAATAATCATAACAGCCTCGCGCCATTAACATTATCGGAGGCTCTCGCAGACGGGACGGTCAAAATTCACGAGACCGGCAACGTGACAGAACTGGCCATCGAAAACAAGGGTGCCGAGCCGGTTTTCGTCCAGTCCGGCGATGTCGTGCGCGGCGGCAAACAGGATCGCGTCTTGACGGTCAGTCTTCTTTTGCCGGCAAACTCAGGACGGGTACCGATTGCATCGTATTGCGTCGAGCAAGGACGATGGACAAAACGCGGCAAAGAAAGCGTCCATTATTTTACCAGTTCGACGAATGCTATGCCATCCAAACGCGCCAAGCTTGCCATGAAACTCGTACCGCCCCAGGAAACCGGCCGTTTAGCATCAGGCGGTATGCCACAGGCGCAGCTGCAGGCGCTCACCAGCAATCGCATTGCCACCGTCGATACGCGCCAAAATGACACCAGCCATCCAGTCGCGGCGGCCTCTCAGCCACCTCCGCTTTCCCGCAATACGCAATCCGTCGTATGGGAAAGCGTTGCCGCAACCCAGCAGCAACTATCTGAAAACCTGCGCACACGCGTTGAGGCAACCGGCTCCCGCTCCAGCCTGGCCTTATCGTTGGAAAATCCCCATCTCAAGCAAGCGATCGCCGCCTATGTACAAAAACTGGAACCTGCAGCAGACGCACACGATGATATTCTGGGCTACGCCTTTGCGATTAATGGCAGGATCAACAGCGCGGATATTTACCCTTCACACGGCTTATTCAAAAAAATGTGGCCGAAGCTGCTGCGCGCCAGCGTGACGGAGGCCATCAGCGAAAAGACAGAAGATAAAATCGCGCACTCGCCAAAGCCAGACGACATTCTGGAGTTCCTGAAGGAGGCTGAAACGGGCAAGCCGTCAACGCGACCGATTAATAATGGCGCCGTATTGCAGATTAACACGTCTGAGATGAGTTATCTCTTTGCAACGAAGTTAAAAGATGGCAATTGGATACATCGCAATTATATCGCACAGTGATGTGCGTTACGATGAAACCTCTGGAGAAAGCCGCGCGCACAGCGTAATTTTCAACGGCACATCGCAAATTATGGTAGCGGCAGCGTGACTTTGGCTGTCGCTTTATTGTGACAGATAAAAGCCTTCGCCACTCCCGACGATCCGCGCGCACAGTGATCTTCGGTGCGAGGCGACACGCACCTCAAAATGCTTAAGATTATGCGCATGTATTGATTGCAGCCTTATTGCCTTAATTGCCGCTCGACATATTCGCTGGTCGAAAAGAGGTCCGGGCCAGACTGTTTCTCCGATTGCAATTCACACATAGCAAAGATAAATCGTCATTCAAATTTACTTACACATCGGGCCTAGTGGTCTGTAAACCCTTGAGACACTTGTTGGTTGACCGATGTTCAACTCTTGTTCAGAGAGAGTATATTATCGGAATATTACTATTTCGGCGGCTCTCTCCTCCTTCGAAGTTACATTTGCTAATTCAGGCTGCAGAGACCTGATAATATAGATGTTTATGGATATGCACAGAAAACCTTTACCAATACCTGCCGTTACTTCCAATCAGAACGCAATTGTCACGCACACTCCTGTAATGCGTCACAACAAGGATACGCTTGCAAGCCGGAGGCGTCTTATCTTCCTCAGTTTGAACCTTGTTACGATCTCTATTCTAACGGTGTGGATGGGACTTTTTCTGTCCAGCGGCGGATGGAGTTTTATAAAATCGATCATGATGCTGGCCTATATGACGACCTTGCCATGGCTGTCGATTGGTTTCTGGAATTCTATCATTGGTTACATTTTAATCTCTCGCGAGCAACTTTCGTCGCGCTCATACAATGCTGAAGATCCATGGGCACTGTCTCACGATCCGGCAGCGCCTATAAAGTCGCGCACAGCACTTGCCATAGCCGTGCGCAACGAAGAACCGGAAAGTACGTTCAGCCGTCTGCGTGCCATTCATGAAGACCTTCGCCGCCAGGGATTTGCCGCTGAATTTGACGTTCATGTGCTCAGTGACACGAGCGACCCGCACATTGCTGCTAAAGAACAGCAGATGGTGGAAGAATGGCGCCAAAATGCGCAGACACCACAACAGATCCATTATCGCCGCCGCCATATCAACACCGGCTATAAGGCTGGCAACATTGAAGAATTCTGCCGGCGTACCGTCGATGATTATGATTTTTTCATCACCCTTGACGCCGACAGCCTGATGTCGGGCGCTGCGATCGTCAGGGCGGTGCGCATGATGGAAGCCAATCCTGAAGTTGGTATCCTGCAAACTCTGGTCGTTGGCATTCCTGCATCAACATTTTTTACCCGCGCGTTTCAGTTCGGCATGCGTCACGGTATGCGCGCTTACACGAAAGGCTCGGCATGGTGGCAATGCGACTGCGGTCCATACTGGGGCCATAATGCCATTGTGCGCATGCGGCCATTCCACGATCATTGCACGCTGCCAAAGCTGCCTGGCACTGGTCCTTTGGGCGGCTCTATCATGAGCCACGATCAGGTTGAAGCTGCACTCATGCGCAAAGCTGGCTACCATGTGCGTGTTCTCACGGATGAGTTTGGCAGCTGGGAGGAAAACCCGCCGGCATTACCAGATTTCATCCAGCGGGATCTGCGCTGGTGTCAGGGCAACATGCAATATATGCACATCCTCGGTATGCCTGGCCTTGTTGGCCTCAGCCGAATGCAGCTGCTTCTGTCAATTTTGATGTTTATCGCATCTGCTGGTTGGATAAGCTTCGTCCTCCTAGGCCTCGTTTGGCTTATGACGGCAGATTATATTACCGACACCCCAATACAGTTAGGGCTCTGGCTGTTTGGCATCACTATAACCATGCACCTGGCGCCAAAACTCTTTGGCTTGCTCAGCGTACTTGTGTCGCGAAAGGAAAGCCAACGCAATGGGGGACGCCTTAGCGTTGTTGTCAGCGGTCTTTGTGAATTACCATTCGCGCTGCTGCTCGCACCTATTGTGAGCTGTGCTGTGACGATTTTCATGATCGGGCTGATATTTGGCAAAAAAATAAGCTGGCGCGTCCAGCGCCGTGCAGCCAGATACGTATCGTGGGGCGAAGCTGCGCGAACTTTCTGGCCGCAGACGCTGCTCGGGCTTGGTATATTCCTGATACTTAGCCTTTATGCGGCAGGCGCTCTCGTCTGGGCGGTTCCAATGGTTGGCGCATTGGTTCTCAGCATACCATTTGCGGTTTGGACTTCATCGCAAGAACTCAGCAATTGGAGTATCCGCCATAAGATTTTCAGCGTGCCGGAAGATTACGAGACAGACGGTCAACTTAACCGCCTGATGAAACATAAACGCAGATCTCATGCAAGAAGCGATCAAACCGTCTCCTGAATTTTATGGCCCGTAATTATATAGAGCATGTGGTTGCACAAGGTATATGTCACATCCCATTGAGCAAAGAGATCCAAGGTTGGATTTTTTTTATGGTCTGGCCGTTTTGGCACTCTTCATTGACTATCTGCCGCAAAACTTCTGGGCTTTATGGAGCCCTTTAAATTTTGGCTTTTCGGGCGCCATAGAAATATTTATCTTCTGTTCCGGAATGGTGGCGGCATTAACCTTTAGCAATGTGTATGCAAGCGAGGGATGGCTGAGAGCAACAGCCCGCGTTGTGCATCGCATCTGGCAGGTTTACTGGGCCTACATTGCAGTATTCCTTGTCACCGCCGTTATACTTGCTGCGGCCAGCGATCGCCTTGAACTGGGGCTGCCAGCGGCAAACACAATGAACATCTCTCTGCTTTTTGCCGATCCAAGCCGCAATTTGCTCGGCCTGTTGACCCTCACCTACGTGCCGGACTACGTCGCAATCCTTCCGATGTATATCGGCATTCTCGCAATGCTGCCGGTCGCAGCAGCCCTGTCGGAATATTCACGGTTGGCATTGGGGCTGTTCGTTCTGGTCCTGTGGTGCATTGCAGCTTACGATTTGCCCAGGCTATCGGCTGAGCCTGGCTCAGAGGCAAGTTGGTTATTCAATCCATTCGGCTGGCAACTGGTATTTTTTACAGGTTTTGCTTTTATGCGCGGCTGGCTCATATCGCCGCCCGTCAACCGCCATCTGATCGCCATTGCTGCAGCTGCAGTTGTGATTTCAATCCCATTTGCATCTCCCGCCTTGCTCAACAGCTTTGCAGGTTTGCGACAGACCAATCAGGCGCTTGGCTCTCTTGTGGATCCAACCAACTTCGGCATTCTGCGCTATATCCATTTCCTGGCGCTGGCTTATCTCGCCTACGCTGCGGCCGGGCCGCACGGTGCGCACCTGAAGAGGCTTAACATGGCCAGATGGTGGACTAAAGTTGTTGCAATCGTCTGCCTCATTGGCCGCCAGGCTTTCACAGTCTTTCTGGCAAGCCTTGTTATTGCGCAAGCCTTAAGTGTAGGGTTGGGTCTTACCGGCCGCGGCTTCCTGACTGTGACCATCGCGAACTTGGCTGGTTTCGCTCTGCTTATTGCCTCCGCCCAGTGCGCCGCGTATTTCAAATCGCAGCCATGGCGGCAGAAAAACAATAAATCTCTGAAAGCTGTGTAAATTGCATTTACATAGCTTTGGTGCGCAAAAGGCGCAGAGGGAGGCGCAGCCTGACCGAAGGCTCCAGCAGCTGCTTTGCGTAATACGAGGCCGAAGAAGCATTCACCAACCAATAAGGGTTCCCAGCAAAATAAACGCTTTAATTTTAGTTAGAAATAGCCTGCGACATGAGGCTTTGGCTCGGAAAATTGAAGCGTTTATTTTGCTGGGTGCCCTAATCGCTACAGCACAACCACTGCATATACCCTGGACCTTCAGTGCCCCAGGAACTGGCCTCAATGATAAAGGCACCATGATATGGCGCCTCAAGCGCTGCCCAGCCAATAGTTCTCTTAATCTTGAGACCGGTAATCTTGGGACCTGTGGGCGCTAAATTTGATCGGGGTTTGGCACAATCTGGGTCAATTTCCAATCCATGCCGGTAAAGGCCATGCGAGCCGTCAAATCAGGAGCATCCGCCTGTGGATTGCGCGCCAGTCCGATGTCGAATGCCAACAACCCGGCAAATCCAAAGGCTTTTATATTAGACAATCCAAAGTTCTTTGCATCGCGCTTGCCATCCTGCGCTGCGACTGCCTCAGCCGATATCGCGCGATTGTCCTGTGCTGCATTTTGTCCTGCGCCACGGTTAACATCTCTCAGGACATTGCCCAGACCGCCGAATTGTTTTTCCAGATTTTTTCGAAAAGCATCTCCGGCACCGGCTATGCCGTTACCATTATTACCGCTTTGCGGGTTGTTTAAACGCAAGCCGCCAGCAACCCTGCCGATTTCATCGCTCACAATCCGATTGATTTTTTCAGGCAGTGTCCCAGGTTCGTTAGCAAGGCGGATCATATTAACCGGCGTTACAATACGCTCCAGCACGACAGAGGTAAGACGATCGACGACGTTACCGCTGAGCAATTGAGCAATAGCACCGGCCGTACCTTTACGCGTTTTTACTTCGTCAATTTTTTCTGAAATTTTCATCCGTACTGCAGGCCGCATCGATTCCCGCACACTTACAAAATCGATCTTCTGCTCGAGAGTTTCGGGGTCCTCTTGTTTAATGGCACTATAAACCTGCCATAAAGAAGCAGCTGGCCACGCAACGTAGAAAGCGATTAATCCAATAATTACAACAAGTAACAAGCGTTTCATTTCAAAGTATCCTTTGTCAAATTTACTTTGCAGTTTTTGAAATACATGCCATTGCTATATGGACTAATATTTGGCAATGCATTTTTTCAATTCAATTTTACGCTCTTTCAAGTCTGCCAGCCACGCAACGGGACTAACATTCTGGCACCATTCAATATGATCTGCGAGATTTTTACTCCAGCGCGGTCCTGTTAAGCCACACTTGGCTATTTCTGCGTCCCGGGCCAGTATTACGGCTTGATATCCGTATTGCTCGCAACTTAACCGTGAGGCCGAATAGGCCGGTTTCGCGGTCGCGGTCGCGGTCGCGAGGCTGATACCGAGTAAAACAGCTGCTGAACAGATCATTTGGCTCATATTATATTCGTTCCCTCATCCCGGTTATAAGATGGTAGCCAGCACTTATTTAACAGGCGCTGGCTGTGTCACCCTGCTGTATATTGTGTATTGGCATAATCTTTATGACACGGCTTTGCGAATTTCTGCCTGATCTTATGAAAGAGAAATTTTATCGCGATATTTATGCAATACTTAGAGGTCAGGCATGATACAGCAGAAATGGCACACAAACATGCCATCGAATCGACTAATCTCTGTCCCTTGAATTCAGTACCTGTTATCGAGGCTTAACACAGATGTCTTGTTGCAATTCATGACGTGGCAGCGCCGTGAACAGCCCTTGTGGCTGGAAAGGCGGGATATTTTGCAGCCTGGCATAATCTGTATATCACAGCATGTCGCGGCCTGGCCCGATGGCGAGTAAAAGCAAAGCAAAATCAACGATACGTTGTATCAAAAACTTCTTTCGGCTACAGGAGTACCCTGAACTCCATCTGCATGGGTATGTTGTACCATTGGATCATATACGCTTTTCACAATGCGCTCCGCCGCAAAGAACGGCGAAAGGAAATGACGCTGCGTGACGCGATGAGATACGCGGGCTAGAATAGGATGACAGGCGAGGTGCACCAAAATCATCGACCTTCTGAGGCTTGCATTGCAGATGCGAGACGCATTCTCGAAGAGACGTTCGGTTATAAAACCTTCAGGGGCCAGCAACAAACCATTATAGAAACCGTTATAGGCGGCGAGGACGCGCTGGTCCTGATGCCGACCGGAGGCGGTAAATCGCTGTGCTATCAAATTCCGGCTCTTGTCCGCAGCGGTACGGGTATCGTTGTTTCTCCACTCATTGCGCTGATGCATGACCAGGTCGATGCTCTTGAGCAGGCAGGAGTGCGCGCAGCGTATCTGAATTCCAGTCTTGGCCGCGATGAGCAATCTGCGATTGAGGCTGAGTTATGTGCCGGCGGTTTGGATATCGTCTATATCGCCCCGGAACGTCTGGTCCAGGAGCGCACACTCAACCTGCTATCGCGCTGCAAAATTTCATTGTTTGCCATCGACGAGGCACATTGCGTCTCGCAATGGGGGCATGACTTCAGACCGGAGTACCGCCAGTTAAGAATTTTGGCGGACCGTTTTCCTACCGTGCCACGCATTGCACTGACAGCAACTGCAGATCCAAGATCCCGGGAAGAGATTGCCACGGAACTGCGACTTCAGAATGCGCCGCGTTTCGTGTCCAGTTTTGACCGCCCCAATGTCCGCTACACGATTGCAGAAACTGGTAATGTCGGCGCCCGTGAGCGGCTATGGCAGTTCATCGACACAGAGCATAAGGCCGATTCGGGTATCGTCTACTGCCTGTCGCGTAAAGCCACTGAAGAAACAGCGGCCTGGCTCACCGGTCGTGGGCGCCGCGCCCTTGCTTATCATGCCGGTCTGCCGCCTGAGACCCGCCGCAGCGTGCAGAACAGGTTCCTCCACGAAGACGATTTAATTATTGTCGCCACGATCGCATTCGGCATGGGGATCGACAAACCTGATGTGCGGTTTGTCGCCCACCTTAATCTGCCCAAATCGATAGAGGCCTATTATCAGGAAACAGGCCGTGCAGGCCGCGATGGCGAGGCAGCCAATGCCTGGATGGCCTATGGCCTGCAGGATCTTGTTCAGCAAAGCCAGTGGATTGCGCAGTCTGACGGCAGCGAGGAATTCAAACAGTTTCAGCGCCGCCGCCTCGATTCCCTCATTGCCCTTTGTGAAAGCGCCAGCTGCCGCCGCCGTATCCTGCTTGCTTATTTCGGCGAAGACCGCAAGGAGGATTGTGGCAACTGCGATAACTGTATCGCGCCACCGGAGACAAGCGACGGCACAGTATTGGCGCAAAAGGCACTATCAGCGGTATATCGCACTGACCAACGCTTTGGCGTAACCTATGTCATTGATGTTCTGCGCGGGAAAGCCGACAAGCGCATCAAGGATAACGGCCATGATCGGCTGTCGGTTTTTGGCATCGGCCACGACATTGACCAACAAGCCTGGCGGCGCCTGTTTCGGCAACTCGTTGCGACAGGCTATCTCATACCTGATACGGATGGCTATGGCACGCTACAGTTGACCGCTGCCGCCCGGCCCGTCTTACGCGGTGAAGTTAAGGTGCAGATCCGCCATAACAAGAGTTCTGGCCGCTCGAAAAGCTCACAATCGGACCAGAACCGGGCGCCCGTTCATAATCTCTCTGGCCAGGATCAGCAGCTTTTCGAAGCGCTCAAGGCATTACGCAAGGAATTAGCGGCCAAGGCCAAGGTCCCTCCCTATGTCATCTGTCATGACCGCACACTGGCCGAACTCGCAGCAACGCGGCCCGATACGCCCGAGGCACTCACACGCATTAATGGCCTGGGCGCCAGAAAGGTGGCGAGCTACGGCGCCGCCCTGCTCTCTGTTATTGCCCAGTTCACGACAACGCCGGCGCTCAACAATCGGCTATCTCCCACCGTAAACCGTTCATTTGCCCTGCATCTCGAAGGCTACGATGTCGAAGCTATCGCAGCCCAGCGCGGAATTGAGCCAAACACGGTATACGGCCATCTGGCCGCTGCAATCGAAGCAGGCCTCATTGAAGCGCGCGATGTCCTCAGTATTGACGAGGCCGAAATCGAGGATATCCTCGCGGCTTTCGAAACTGCAGACACTTTAGAGACCGGACGTCTTGGACCAGCCCACGCCGCTCTCAACGGACGTTACGACTACGGCATTCTGCTTTGTTTGTTGGCTGAGTTGAACTAGCAACAGCGAAATTGCCCGATATTTACCTGGCCGGTTTCGCCCAACCGGTTGAAATATGAAATAATGAGGAAATATCGCATATAACGATATCAAAAAATTTATTTCACTTTCTATATCAATGCTACTTATCCATCATAGAGTACAGCCCCTGCTAACAAGGTAAATTTATGTTGTTCTGGCCCGCCCAAAATCCTGCGCAGTATTTTATGGAACTTTCACTCTATATTGATCGCAACAATAAAGTATCGCTTATCAGATGCCTGCTTGTGGTATGCACCGTGCTTGGTCTGATGCAGTCAGCCGCAGCAAAGGAAATTTGTCTGAAAAATAGAATTGATGGTGAAGAATTTCATGGCGATTTATTATCGTTCACGGGAACGCAATGGAACTTAGATACAAAATATGGACGTATGCAGCTTAATATCGATAGGTTCTGTGTTTGCGGGGATTGCAAGGCAAGCGGACCGATCCCGGATAAAATCGTAGAAATAAAAAAACAGCTGCGCCTCAGACAATCTCCCAAAAAAGAGCTGCGGATTGCTGGTTCCAACACCATGGGCGCAGAGATTGTGCCAAATTTAATCGAACAACTCTTAAAGGAAAAAGACGGCAAAACTCCAAAAGTGGACAGTGAAAACCAAGACACCAGAGTTATTGAGGGCGATGAATATATAGTCCATATAGAAGCTAAAGGATCGTCAACAGGCTTTCAGGCCCTGCAGGAAGATACGGCTGAACTGGCGATGTCATCCCGCCCGATTAAGGCTGAGGAAATAGCAGCTTTGGAAAAGGCCGGGGTGTCTGGCATGCGCAACCCGGGGCGGGAAGTTGTTCTTGCATTGGATGGCGTTGTCCCGATTGTCGCCAAAAACAACAAACTAAAGACTATTTCTCTCCTTGAATTAAAACAAATATTCTCCGGCTCCATCGTCAATTGGAGCGAGCTTGGTTTGGATGAAGGTTTAATCTCAGTTCATGCGCGAAATGCAGTATCCGGCACTTTCGATACATTCAAAACGCTGGTTTTAGAGACGCACGGTCTGGATTTAGTCAAAAGTGCCAAACGCTATGCATCGGATAGTGAATTAGCCAAGGCTGTTTCACAGGATCCGAATGCCATAGGTTTTGTTGCCGTTGGCGCATTATCCAAGGTACAATCGGATATTCGCGCACTAAAACTCAAAGGCGCGTGCGGCATTGTTCAAAAGCCCGATATTTTCACTATAAAAACAGAAGACTATGTCCTCAGCAGACGGCTTTTACTTTACTCAACAACGTCCAATCGTATCGGCCTCACACGCCAGTTTATAGATTTTGCATTGTTGGATGAAGCGCAGAGGTACATTGTCGATGCGGGATTTATCAGTCAGTCTGTCAAGGTGCTGGACAACAATACTCATATCCAGCGCTTACGTGATATTCAGGCTCGTGCCGAAACGCCGGAAATTGCACAGATCGCGGAGAAAGTGAACGGTTTTCTGCTCGATGCAAAACGCCTTTCCATCACATTCCGCTTCAATACGCGCGCGAAAACACTTGATAATAAATCTCTGGAGGATGTTACAAGGCTAGCCCGCTATATTCAAACGAGCGCTCCTCAAAGCAAACTTCTGCTGGTTGGTTTTGCTGATGGCGTGGGAAGCTTTTCTTCAAATATGATTTTATCGCAACAACGGGCCGAGCAAGCAGAAATACTCATGCGCGAAAATGGCATTCCAGCCGAAAATATTACCACGATTGGCCTTGGGGAGCTGTTGCCGACTTTCTGTAATACAACCGAGATCGGTCGTGCACGCAATCGTCGGGTGGAAGTCTGGTTACGATAGTGCAAGCGGTTCTTTCGATGCTCTTGTGGTCTGCCCGCCAGCTGGAGCTTTCCCAAATAAGGATGTTCAGAAATCAGGGCCTGTTAGGCCGTGTCGTCAATTACCGCGCGAAGCCGGCGGAGCTCGTCCTCGAATATGCCCAGCATGTCCTTCGTCCTCGCTCTTTGAAACGAGCTAGATTTCGCCAAACCGGCTCTCGCGTGCTAATTGACGACACGGCCTAAGCCTGGGGAAACGGCAATTTTTCATTAAGCAGATCTGCCAGATCATCCAGCGGATTTCCTGTGTTAGGCTTTAAGTTACCCAGCAGCACCGTCAAATGTTCCGCTGCAAGTTCTACAATTTTGTGTGATGCCATCCAGCCGTTCTGCGACAGCCAGTTGCGGTAGTCCTGTTCGTTCGTGGTCAGCGCGAAGTTGGCCGGCTCGGCTGCAAGAATGGGCTTGCGTGCCCAGATCGCCTCAGAAATCATACTGCTCGAATCGGCAGTACAGACAATACCGCTGACTTTAGCAAAAATTTTCAGCAATGAACCTGCTGCTGGTTGATCAACATCGATAAACGTGACAAGCGGCCCGTCTTTACGCGTGGCAAGAGATCGCAGCATATCGCTTGCTTCGCCAGGTGTGCGGCGCGAGTTACTGGCGATCCAGCGGATACCATAGGATCTGTAGCTTTCTTCGATGATATTTTGCAGTGCCGCCCAGTCACCGTGTGAAAAATCGACGCCACCGGATGGGCCGCCCACCAAAAGCCCCAGCAAACCGCTGCCGGTCGTCTCTGATAAGGTATCGGGGTCAAACGCTGATGGTTTTAGGGTTTGCACGATATTGGCTGCGCGTTCCGCCTGACGCGGGTAAGAGGTCAGCACAAGCGTGAAATCGCTGGTACGATACTGGCGAAGCGAGCCGTAAAAAATATTTGGCACGCCAAGCAGCCTGGCCGCGCTGATATTGGCAGCCAGCGTTTCACCGCCTGCCGAGATGATCAGATCAGTCGCGGGCAGGCTCTCTGATTTTAAATCATAGACGGTTTGGAGAATATGTTCCGCAGAAAGGCCACTGCGGGTCATCAAGGCTGTAACAAGCCCCGGCCATTTTCCACGGTCGACTTTCAGGCTGCTTATCTGGCTCTTCCGGCGCCGGTCTATGGCTGCCGCGATACCTTTTGAAAGGTTAACATGTCCAGGGCGGCCATCGTCCAGGATTAAAATACGCATAAGAGACATTAGGCCTACTCACGCGTTTTAGGGCCAGTGCCCAGAATGATCAGACCGAGACCAATTAATGTTGGCGCGATTGCAAGCGGGACCAGCCAATACGAGGGAGCCGGCGCGCTTGTGCTGAATGCGCTGGCAAGAAATGCCGCCCCCACGGCAAGCATCAGAACAATGCCACCAAGTAACAGAACACCGCCGGAGATAAGGAGCAAAAGCTGCATCTGAAAACCTCGCAATACTTCCATTTGTGTGATTGGGGTGGGCGCCCTCAGACATGGATTGGGCAGAGTTCTGGCTGCGTTATCGTTCAAAGATACGATAATATTATGCTAGCATGGCAAATGGCCTGTATCACTTAAAATGTTGGATCAAGGCGGTAAAGGTATCGGCTATAATCTAAATTCCCCCACAATCTCAGTGGCTTTTACAGCAAAGCTTGTTAAGGCGCCAGGATGAAATTTTTATTTCAATACCAAACAGTTATATCTCCGGCGGCGCATATATTCGGAGCAGTCAGGAACTGACATATTAATTCACGTTAATTCCCGGCAGGTTTTGCGTTCAGCGCTGCAGGACGGACTGGACCATTGCGGCGCGCAATGATCTCGTCGAAAACAGCAAGAAACTCCTGCGACCCTTTCTTTTTAAGGTTGGCATCCATGCGCTCATCGAGGGCTACGATAAGCTCTTGCGACGTGCGACCACGCACGATTGCGTTACGATAATACCCACGCCGTGAAAAGAAATTCGTCGTTGGTTTATCGCGTCCGACTGGCTTCATCATTTCAAGTCCGGTTCCGGGACCGGCGAGGTTCATCAGCTCAAGCTCCGCGCCTGGCAGATTGGTTAAACCATTGCGTTCTGCAAGTTCTTTAATGTCGGCCAGCTTAACCACCTGCATCCAAGGGCCGATGAGGCCGTCAATATTAAGCGGATGCAGCCCCATGCCCAGCGACGTTCGAGCCAGTGCGCGCTGCCTAGACCATTTATAAGGAATGGATTTTGCTGTACGGACCATGGCCTGCAGCGAGGCTAACTTGGCCTGCAGTTCTTTGCGGCGTTGAGGGACGCGCTCGCGCTTGATAATTCGTTGCAGACGTGTGACAAATTTCGGGCCGTGCTTGGCAATGACATTAATCGAGTTGGCAGCCAGAAGCTGTGCATAGCCGAGCGCACTGGAAATCGGCCGCCCGGTTTTTTTGGTCGGATGAATTCCGGCCTGCATGTCTGCGGTACCATTGCCTCCCGTCTCAAGTGCAAAAATGCGCACAACCTGATCCTTTGTCAGGCCATGCGAGAGCGCCTCCATCGCGTAACGCCGCTTATATTCACGCTCGGGGATGCGTTCCGGGACAAAGTTATAATGTCGTTTGGCACTTCTGAGATAATCGGCAACGCTCGGCAGTTCATCCGGCTTAGCGGCAACCGGCTTGTCTTTGTTCTGGAATGCGTTCCAGCGTTGCAGCAGCCTGGTCTTTAGTTTGGGACCTTGATATGCCGGTGGCAATGTTGTGACGTAGTCTCGATCCTTAAACGCAATTTTATCTCT
The DNA here is from genome assembly GCA_963922535.1 of uncultured Hyphomicrobiaceae bacterium. Lineage (GTDB taxonomy): Bacteria > Pseudomonadota > Alphaproteobacteria > Rhizobiales > Hyphomicrobiaceae > Tectiglobus. Next base: position 19,719 of record CAWUIN010000016.1, read on the forward strand.
TCTTTTCTGCCGCCTGCGTTTGCGCAACAGTTCAACTTTATCCCAGTATGTCGTCATCGCCTCCTCATGGGCGATTTGCGCAATGTACCAGGCTTCAAATTGCTTTCGCTCGGCCTTGCGCAACTGACTGGAGAATTCTGCAACTTTCGAATTCGCTGATACCGATGCCGTTAAAAGCAGCATCACCAGCCCAACACCTGCTGCACGCACCGATATACCACCCCAGACGTTTTGCATGACTGTTATCTTTCTTAAAGAGCTGCTAACGTTATTCGTCTAAGAAGTTCATTTGAGAAAACTGATAGTATAGTTATATACTGGCATGCTAAAACATATGAATAATGGCGAATTCCTGATCGCTCCATTAAGAATTATACTATGATGTGTCGTCAGTTGCCGTAACGAAACAATGAGCAAGTCTGCCATGCCTGATAAAAAAACCTGATTTAACAAGGATTGAGCAGCTTAATGATTAGATCTTGTCAGACAGAGTTATTTACATAATATGCAAATCGTAAGATCAGGGCTTACTTATCAGTTGAGCCACACCAAAGCTGCTTTAGCGAGATTAAGTCCTGTTCCAGGAGCCAGACGCAAGAACATGGCACGAGCATATTCGAGGATGAGCGCGAGAAAGCCGGGCCAATGTCGCCAAACTGGTTGCCTTATGGCTCAAACGCTAATATGCCTCAAGGTCTGTTAACGATGATCGCAGCGGCTGAGGAAAACCAAGATTTATGGACAGAGCTACAATTCCGCACGTTAGCCTGCCGTAACCTGCATCGTATTCCTCCATCATCGCCCAGCCATGGCAGCGCAGGGATGGAAATCCTGCAAAGCCGTTTTGCCAAAAGAAAAACCAGTAATCTGAGAAATGAGATTTTAGGATCGCTGCGCCCTGCGGCCGTTCTGATCCCGGTTGTGAGACGGGAAAAACTCACTGTTTTGCTGACCCGGCGCGCGGCACATTTAAAGTATCATGCAGCTGAGATTGCATTTCCAGGCGGTAAAATCGAAAAATCTGATGCCGACCCGATGATGGCTGCCTTACGTGAAGCTGAAGAAGAGATCGGCTTGCACGGAAGCTTTGTTGAGCCGGTGGGTTATCTGGACGGCTATTTGACCGGAACGGGATTTCACGTCGTCCCGCTCGTGGCGATCATCGAACCGGCTTTTTCCCTAACGCTCGATCCCTCGGAGGTTGATGATGCATTCGAAGTGCCGTTAAGCTTTTTGATGGATGCCGCTCATCATAAAATCCAAATGCGTGAGTGGCAGGGACGCCGCGTATCTTATTATACAATAGCTTATGGTGAACACTTTATTTGGGGTGCAACCGCAGGCATGATCCGCAATATGCACGAAAGGTTCACACAGAAATGATACGAGTAATTCTGCAAAATATTCTGTTGTTTATTCTGCCGACACTCATTTATTTCGCGATCACGATGATCAGACAGCGCGTCAGGTCTTTTCAGGATGCTGGTCAGATACTGGAACGTGCCCCCCTTGCCTGGCTGCTGGGTGCAGGCTGTGTATTTATGATCGGCGGACTTTTGTATTTTAACAGCCAAACAAGCCATACAACCGGGCGTCCCGGTGAAACTTATCAACCGCCCGTCTACAGGGACGGCAAGGTTATTCCAGGGCATCGACAATGACATCCTCCACTCCGCGCCAGCAATCGGGGGCTATTCCGTCTCTGGCCGGTGCGGATTGGTTGACTGCAAATGCCACACAACAGCTCCTTGGCATCCTGGAGACTGCCGGATTTGAAGCACGAATCGTTGGCGGTGCTGTGCGTAATGCTTTATTGTGCCGGCCTGTCAGCGATCTCGATATTGCAACAACGGCTTTGCCAGACGATGTTATGGCTGTGGCCGAAGCCGCCGGTCTTTCGGTCATTCCCACCGGCCTTCAACACGGCACGGTCATAGTCGTGATTGAAGGTGAGGCATTTGAAGTCACAACTCTGCGTGAAGATGTAGCGACCGATGGCCGGCATGCAGACGTGCGCTTTACAACGGCGTGGGAAGCCGACGCGAGCCGGCGCGATTTCACAATCAATGCGCTTTACTGCGATGCCCGCGGCACCATCCTGGATCCGCTCGGCGGCCTGAAGGACCTCGCCGGGCCTGAAATAAGGTTTATTGGTAATCCGAACCAAAGGATTGTGGAAGATTATCTCCGCGTCCTGCGATTTTTCCGTTTTTTCGCGGAATATGGCAAGGGCGATCCGAACCCAGACGCTCTTGCAGCATGTGTGCGTGGACGGCACGGATTGCGGCAGCTTTCGCGTGAGCGGGTGCGCCAGGAGTTTTTGAAACTGCTTGCCGCACCGCGCGCCGCAGCAGCGATCGACGTAATGCACGGCTATGGCTTGCTTGGCGCGTTTCTCCCGGTTGCTCCACGGGTTCAGTATTTCGCAAGACTTATCGGTGCAAGCCCTGAGGCTTCTCAGCTTCTACGCCTTGCAGCGCTGTCGCTTGCAACCTGTGAAGACGCCGAACGTATCTCCAAGGCTTTAAAACTTTCCAATCGGGAACAAGCGGCCCTGCAAAATATCGCCGCGGTCGTTCATGCATCGGGGCAGCCGCCCACCCCCGCCGTTGCCCGCCAGTTGATCTATAGGCACGGGCGAGAAAATTTTAAAGAACGGGTCTGCTACCTGCGTTGCTCAAGTTTTCGTGCCCTGGCCGAGCCGGCATGGTCGGCGGCCGCTGCGCTTGCCAGGACGTGGAGCGCACCGCCGTTTCCGCTTGCAGGAAAGGATATACTGGCACTTGGTGTCGAGCCAGGCCCCAAGGTTGGCCAAATCCTGAAACAGGCAGAGGCGGAATGGCTTGCGAGCGATTTTGCAATGACCGGGCAGCAATTGCGCGCATACGTCCAGGATCTGGTTGCAGCACAGATGCGCGATCGTGAGACATAGATCGGCGGACAGGCCACCGTGATCGACATAATTACTAATCGCAAATGAGAAGCAAGACGTAAACTTGACGAATTGGCTGTACGCAGGCAATTGAATATCTGCCTTTCTAGCGGCAGACCTCAACCGGCAATGATAAATGCAACACTCTTCAGCGTCCGATTCCAATCTTCAGATCTCGTGGCTGCGGGATTTACAGTTTCGCCTGGAATACATGTTCCTGCGCCTCGTTGTTGGCGCTGTTCGGGCCTTGCCGCTAGATGTTGGCGTGCGATGGTCGGCAAAGGCCTGGCGTATTCTTGCCCCTAGGATTTCACGCAAACGCCATAAGCGTGCTCTTGCCAACCTCGCCGTCGCATTCCCAGCTATGCGGGAAGATGAACGCCGGCGCATCGCGCTTGCGCATTGGGAAAATCTCGGCCGCGTTATGGCTGAGACGATGCAGCTCGATCGCATCATGGCTGAACCAGAGCGCATCGCAATTAAGAATGCCCATATTTATGATCGCTATATCAATAAAATGGGGCCGTTGATTGGGATCTCACTGCATATGGGCAATTGGGAACTGGCGATTTGGCCAATGACCCGTGGCGGCAAAAAACCTGCAGCAGTCTATCGATCTGTCAATAACCCTTACGTCGACCAGTATCTTCGTGCACAGCGCGCGGATATCTATCCGGGCGGCCTGTTCGGCCGTGGCAAGGTTGAAGGCGATCATGGCGATGATAAACGCACGGCCCGGTTGATTATTGATTTTGTGCGGCGCGGCGGGCAGCTCGGCATGGTGTGCGATCTTTACGATCGTTCAGGCATACCGGTACCTTTTTTTGGCAAGGATGCACGCACACAGGCGATCGGGGTCATGATTGCACGGCGTGTCGGCGCGCGTATCTGGCTCGCGCGCTGTATCCGACTGGGCTCTGAAAGCCGCTTCCAAATCGAATTGAGGGAACTGCGTATACCTCGCTCTGACAACCAGGCGCAGGACGTTCGCGAAGCCATGGCTGAGATGCAACATCAGTTTGAAATATGGATCAAGGAATATCCTGAACAGTGGATGTGGTCCAACCGGCGCTGGAGTTAGGGCGTATCGATATCGGCATTGCCATCCAGATCAGTCGTTGTCGAGTGTTAAGTTCCCATCAAAATAACAGCTTCAATTCTCCGAGCCAAAGCCGCATATCGCGGTCTACTTATCACTAAAATTGAAGCGTTTATTTTGATGGATACCCGTAGAATCCGGTCGCGCACCCCAGCTATTCAGGATGGAGCAAGCGTACATAATCGCACCATGACCGGAAGATGCGTCAATGGGGTTAATATATCACACAGTCTGCAGCTTCATCTGCGGCGTGTAATGAACAAAGTTCAGTCCACATATGAATTTAAAGTGTCATAAATGTTCATGTGGGAGTATTTAAAAGCTGAATAATGTTAAGGCTTTATCGAGTAATGGCTAAGGTTTCTTTTGATTTACCCAGCTTTTTACTTGCAATCAAAAGCAATTGACGCCATATATCTGTTTTCCGTTCGACCCCCTGCCCTAAAGGTAAGGTAGATGCCCTAGACCCCAAAGGTAAGAGCGGACGGGTCACATCTATCTACTGGTTGGGGAGGGTCACATGGCCTACGATGACACCCTCTTCCAATTGGGGATGGACTTGACTCGTTCAAGCACCGCCCAAAAGGAAGATCTTGGTGATACTGCGCAGGTTGCGCAAAACGATCAGACGGCGTCAACACATGATGCTCATACTGATACATCCACTCAAAGACTGGATTTCTTTATAGAGCGTAATGGCGTTCGTTATGCTGGCAACCATTTGATCATTGATCTGTTCGGAGCCCGTCATCTTGATGACATCAAGTATATGGAACAGACCATGAGACGCTGCATTAAAGCTGCAGGCGCAACATCCCTGCACTTTCATCTGCATCACTTTACACCGAACGGCGGCGTGTCAGGCGTTGCAGTGCTCTCAGAGAGCCATATCTCGGTTCATAGCTGGCCAGAGGCTGACTATGCTGCATTCGACGTATTTATGTGCGGCGATGCAAAACCGGAACTGTGCGTCGATATTTTAAGGGAAGCGTTTGAAGCCCGTGAGGTTGTCGTTAAAACACACCAACGCGGCGAAAACCTTGACTTGATGGAATGGCAGCAGGCATCTGCAAAAGATGCTCCCGTTCGCGCTTACCAGGCAGCTTAGAAAGATTGTGTTGATCTTAAGCCGTGTCGCTAATTACCGCGTGAAGCCGGAGGTAATTAACGACATGGCCTAAGCCAGCATGCATTTTTTTGATTAAGCGCATGATTAAGTGCATATTTATTACATTCAGCACAATAAAATAAATCGGCCAAGGAGATGTGAGTTTATGACAGGATGGGTCGAGGAAACTTTGCATAGTCATTGGCGCGCTCGAATGGAAGTGGAGCACCTTGTATTCGAGGGCAGAACTAACTTGCAGAGTGTTGTGATATTTGACAACGTTAATTTTGGCCGGATGCTCCTGATAGATGGAGTAGTTCAATTATCGACGCGCGATGAGTTTGTTTATCATGAAATGCTCGCACATGTCCCATTGATTGCAATTGATCATCCTCGCCGCATTCTTGTGATCGGGGGAGGAGATGGCGGGATTGTCCGGGAAATTTTAAAACACCCAACGATAGAACATGTCGATCTTTGTGAGATCGACAGCGATATCATCAAACTTTGCAAGCTACATCTCCCAGAAATTTCCAGCGGCTCGTTGGAAGATGATCGTGTGAATATTATTATACAAGATGCTATCGAATACGTAGCGGAATGTGAAAACATATACGATGCAATCATATGCGATACGACGGAACCGGTCGGTCCTGCCAAAATACTGTTTGGAGAAGAGTTTATAAAAAATTGCAAAAGATTGCTGTCTGATAAAGGTGTTTTCGTTACTCAAAATGGTCTTCCTTTTATGCATCCAAGCCATTTAGCAGATACGAGCAAAATCACACAAAAAGTATTCACCGATACAGCATGCTATCTTTGCAGCCAACCCACATATTTCGGAGGGCCATTCGCCTTGATTTGGGCGGCAAATTGCGAGAGCATTCGCCATATTAACAGTATGGAAATAAACAAACGCCTCGAAAACAGGAAAATAAATACAAAATATTACAATGCTGAGATACACTTTGGCGCATTTATGCTTCCTACATACATAAAAGAGCTTTTTGAAAATGGGAATAATATTGTTTAAACTGAATTTTAGATAAATAAAATTATACTTAAAATAAAAAAATACAACAATATTAAATTAAAATTCAATCATCTTCGTTCTAATTACATTACAGGCTGGCTTTCGCCGCGCGCGTCCAGTTTGTCAACAAAACTTCAGGCTGCAGCCAGGCGGCGTATTGCGCCTGTAAAAAGCCGCCGTGTGCGGGCGGACTGCATCTCTTTGCTTGCCTGACGCATGACAGCCGCACCAATCTCGGCATATTCAGCCATATTAATATTGCTTGTGGATCAGGCAGATATCGCAGTTTTTCCAGATCTCGATGTGCGTCGGTATTCGCGCTTAACTTCTGCAGATTTTCGATGGCAGGCTGAACGAAAAACTCAATCTGGCGCAGTATATCTAATTCATGTCAAGCATGGGATGATCGATTAAAGAAATCAAGATTGAACCGATGCTTCCCGAGCTTTAAGGCAGGGCTTGGGGCGGAACGCAAAAAGGCACGTGTTTGGGTGTCCTTGTCAATCATTTATCGATGTGTATGATTGAGATATTCAGACGGAGCTTAATCCCATGCGTGCCTCGATCTTCACCACTTTATTATTTCTCACCTTCCCAGCGGCATCCTACGCCGCTGACATTCGATATGTCACCGCTGACAAGTTGAATGTGCGTCTCTGCCCAGCGGTTACCTGTCCTGCAACGACCAGTATCTACCGCGGTAATAAGGTCGAGGTCTTCGAGATGAAGAACGGCTGGGCACGGATAAGCCACCCTTACGACGGCATCGATGAAGACATGCCCGGCGAAATTGTAGCGCGATGGGTATCGGCTGCGTATTTGTCAACTCGGCGCTCGCCGTGAGTTGCGCCGATAACTTTGCGGTTACAGGCGCTGGTTGGATTTATGCCGATACCCCGCGTTGTGCGTCGCTAACTTACGAACCTGCGCTCCAGAAGATCCGGCAGGTCGTTGGCAATGAGGATCACATCTGAGGGTTCAAGGTTCTGGTCGATCCAGATCAGCGCTTCTGAGAACTGAGTGAAAGTGAGAAGCCTGGAATCCGTCCCGGCGGCCTTAAAACCTTCGATGAAGGTTGCGATACGATCCGGTCGCACTGCGATCGTGATGTCGGTGGTGCGAGCCGCCTTGTCGCCAAGTTCGCGGTGGACCGCATCGTGCCGGGTCCCCAGTTCAACGACACCCGGTGTCACGAAAATGCGGCGGCCACCATTCTTGTTGAGGGATTGCATGAGATCCAGGCCGCCTGAAATCCCGGCAGGATTGGCATTGTAGGCATCATCGATGTATGTTGCACCGGTGGGGTGCCTTTTGACTTCAAGGCGGTGTGTGATCTGCGGCGTTGTGCGCAGCGCCTGAATAATGCGCTCTGCTGTCAAGCCGAGGCTTGCGGCCAGCGCATAGGCCAGCGCCATATTGCGGCCGTGATGTATGCCGTAGAGCGGCGCAAACAAGCAGTGTGTGCTTTTCCTATCGCGGATTTCCACACTGAGCCCAGCAGCCGTCTGCACAATCGACAGAATCTGGATATCGGCGCTTTCGCTGTCGCCGACGGTCATGAACATGGCCCGGTTCTGTTCGAAAAACTGGCGGGCATACCGACGCTCAAGAACGCTTTCATCGATCACCATGACGCCGCCGCGAGCACTGACGGCTTCGGCCAACTCGAATTTGGCCCTGGCGACGGTCTCAAGATCCTTGAAGCGCTCATAATGGGCTTCGCCGATGGATGTCAGAATGCCATGATCCGGTGGTGTAAATTTGCACAGGCGCGCGATGGAACCTATGCCATAAGCACCCATTTCAACAATGAAATAACGGCAATTATCAGCCAGACGTTCGTTGATGATGCGTGAAATGCCCATCACGGTATTGACGCTACCGGGTGTAAACAGCGCCGTAGTATTCATCTCCAGCACATGACCGAGAATGTGCTTGACTGACGTTTTGCCGAACGATCCAGTAATGCCAATGATTTTCGGGCCAACCTCACGCAGACGCTTTTCCGCCGCAACCTGAAAACCCTTTTGTATGCTTGCCTCAACCGGCTTGAGCAGCCAGTTGCCAAGCACCATCGCCAGCGGAATGGCGTGCACCGCGGCCAGCCAGATGAGGCTGCCGCCGATTACAGCGGCAATGGCACCTGCAGAAAGCGCAAGCACAAGGCCAGCAGCCAGAATACGCTTTGCCCGGTTGGTCAAAATCAGTTTCTTTTTTGCTGCTTTCAGCGGGTTGGGCTCCATAAACCCAGCGATCGCAAACAGCAGCCCAATCAAACCAGTTATCGTTGTCCCTGATTCTGGCGCATCCACTGGCCATGTCATAAAGATCGCATTTTGTATTAAGACAGCGAAGATCGCCAGCAGGATAAGCGCGAAAGAGACTTTTTTATCAAAAGCTATTTTGCCCGCCAGCCAGGGCAGAAAGCGTGACTCGTCGTATTCGTCCTGCTGAAAGATATGCAGATAGCGCAGCATCCTGCGCCAGCAGAAAAAGGCAAATGCCATAAAAGTTACAAAAGAAATGGCTGCGGCCATGAATGAACTCCGGTCTATACCTTTGGCGCGTTATTGCAGTTCATGAAATCACGAATGCGCTTTGCAACCTGATGGCGGCCTTCTGCGAGGAGGGAATAGTGGTCCTGGCCGGCAAGAACGCTCAGTTGCGCATTTGCAATCAATTTTGCCAGCCGCTCGCCGATTTCCGGCGGCGTCTCAGTGTCCTTTTCACCATAGATCAGGCGCGTCGGGCAGGCGATATGCCTGGCGACGTCGCTCAGGTCCTCCCGCACGACGTTGGAGAGGATTTCGCGCATTGTGCCGGCATTTTTATAATCTGCACTGCCGAATCGGCTGCGTAATTTCTCAACGTCCATGCCGATAATCGGTGCCAGACGTTTAAGCGCCTTGAATGTGTAAATCCTGGATGTGATGTGCGCCTGGGCGGCGAAGGAGCGTTTGCGCTGCAGGCCAGCTGCTGCAATCAGAACCAGCCGATCGATCAGTTCAGGATGGCGGGAAGCCAGCTGAATACCAACGCGCCCGCCAAAGGAGTGGCCGAGCCAGACCGTCCGACCGTCATGCGGGTTTGCCTTGAGATAGCGTGCGACAAGATCTGCATACTCGGCCGTTGTCCAGGCATCCTCAGGCTTGGGCGATTGGCCAAACCCTGGAAAGTCAAGCAAAACATGCGAGCCCAGCGAGGTCAGCGACTGAGCGAGATCTGCCATGGCGTGGCGGTTTTGTCCCCAGCCATGGCCCCAGACAAAACGCCAGCAGCCGCTGTCGTTAAGCGCAGGCAGTTCATCATGCGCGAACTGCGCGATATCGTAATCATTGGTTTGCATGTGCGAACTTATCCAGCTTACGACGATTTGATGCAAGTCCAACTTTTACAAGCTGATGTTCGCTTGGCGTTGTGGCTGGCCATTGCATGAGATCTCCATTGTCATATCGCACCTCATTGTAATGATAGTTTATCATCAGCTGTGATTTGATTGATTTATCTTGATTTGTTAAGTCAAATAGAAATGCTTGCCTGTTCATTGCCATAAGTCTGCGGTTGTCGTCGGATCGATTTTGCGGCACGGATTGCACAAGTGTGGACACGCCCTCAGCAGGCCGTTGCAGAAGTCAGAGATAGGTGGAAACAGAGATGGCAGGCAAAAAAATGATCGCGGTGTTCTTCGGCGGGCGCTCGCCGGAGCACGATGTGAGTGTGGTGACGGCACTGCAGGTAATGTCTGCGCTCGATCCGGACACCTATGACGTCCTGCCGGTTTATCTTGCTGCGGACGGGACGTGGTGGACAGGCGATCTTCTGCGTGATCGTGCAGCATATCTGCCGGGGCCGGAGCAGTTTGCGCACCTGATGCAGGTCACGCTGGATATGACGGCCAAGGGCAGGCCCGCGTTGGTTGGACGTAAGTCGCAAATATTGCGCCGCGCAGCCGAGTTCGAATTCGATGTGGCAGTTCCTTCGTTTCACGGCCTGATTGGCGAAGACGGCAACATTCAGGGCACGTTCGAAACGGCCGGTATCCCTTACACCGGCATGCGCACTCTGGCCTCGGCCATTTTGATGGATAAAGTCGCCACAAAGCGCATCCTGGCTGCCACAGACATTCCAATACTTCCTCATCGGGAAATTCGCCGTCCGCAAGAGGGCTTACTCATAAGCGATACTGAACTGGCCGACATCGTCGATAATTTCAAAGGGCCCTGGTGTGTAAAGCCAAGCCATCTTGGCAGCAGCATCGGCGTTGCCCGCGCAGAAACAGTTCAGGAAATTTCAGACGTTCTGCCGGAAATTTTCAAATACGATACGGCAGCTATCCTTGAGCCATTTGTCGACAACATGGTGGAATATAATATCGCCGTCGCAAAGGCGTTCGGCGGCTTGCGCACATCGGCTATCGAATGTCCAAAAAGATCCAGCGAGCTTCTTGATTTCAAGCAGAAATATCTTTCGGGCGGCACCAAGAAATCAGGCGGCGGCAAAGTACCCGGACAGTCTGCAAGCCAGGGCATGCTGTCGCTCACACGTGAGCTTAATCCGAAAATCAGGCCGACGCTCGAAGATAAAATTCGGACATGGGCCGAAATCGCCTTTGAGACTGTTGCTGGCACTGGTGCACCGCGTATCGACTTCATCGCTAACGAGGCGACCGGCGAGATTTGGCTTAACGAGGTCAATCCATGTCCCGGTTCCTTCGGCTATTTTCTTTGGCAGGCGCTTGGCGTAAAGCCACTGCTTTTTCCAGACCTGCTCGATGGACTGATCAAGGAGGCGATCGACGAGGCAACACGCAGCAAACTATCGCTCGACCCGACACCAAAAGATGCGCGTCTTTTTTCACGACGTGGTTAATTCCAATCTGTAAGTCTCAACATGCCGTCCTGAAGTCAGGTGGGCGCGCCTTATACTTTGCTTTTGCATCGCGAGTTGCCCGAAATTCGTTGCTCTGCCTCTTGACAGTGCGATCACTTGGGTTAAGTCCTTGGCGCGACAGGAAAGGTTGGACACTGATTTCTAACGCCGGTATGAAACATCGCGCAACGAGCAGAGAAATGTGAAGGCATGTTTATGGCCGAACTTATAAAGACAGATCAGCTCACCAAACGTTTTGGCAATATCGCCGCTGTGAACGGGATCTCACTATCTGTAAAAAAAGGCGAGGTGCTTGGCTTTCTTGGCCCCAACGGCGCTGGCAAGTCAACGACAATGAAAATTATTACGGGCTTCCTGGAGCCTGATAGCGGTTCTGTTGTGATCAACGGGACGCCGATGGCGCAGCAGCCGATTAAAGCAAAGCAGCAGATCGGCTATTTGCCGGAAGGCGCACCGGCCTACGGTGACATGACCGCCGAAGCTTTCCTGCGTTTTATCGCACAAATTCGAGGGTTCGCAGGCCGTGAGCAGGATTACCAAGTTCACCAGGCAGCAGATAAAACCGGTCTTAATTCTGTTTTGCAGCAAAGCATTGAGACGCTGTCGAAGGGATATAAACGCCGTGTCGGCCTGGCACAGGCGATTTTGCACGATCCGGATATTCTGATCCTGGATGAGCCAACCGACGGCCTCGATCCGAACCAGAAGCACCAGGTCAGGACGCTGATCGAGGAAATGGCGGCGGCAAAAGCGATTATCGTGTCAACCCATATTTTGGAAGAAGTCGAAGCCGTCTGTACACGTGCGGTTGTCATAGACAAGGGGCGCATCGTTGCCGATGGCACGGCAGAGGATTTAATGCGCCGCATGCCTTATCATAATGCTGTAGCACTGCGCGTAAACGACGACGCAGCGGATGCTTTGAAAACAGCTCTGCAGGATCTTGGAAGCGTTGCCCGCGTTGAAGAAATCAGCCGTATCAATGGGCACGTGCGCCTGCGTGCAGTGCCCAACGGACAGAGCACGATTGCCGGCGATATTGCCGCTCTGGTGCGCGACCGGTCGATTGCCGTCGATGAGCTTCTTGTCGAACGCGGCAAGCTTGATGAAGTATTCCGCGAAATTACAACGTCCGATACCGTCACAGCTTCAGAAACATCACCTGGCACTGCCGGTTCCTCTGGCAATTAAGGATATCGCGATGCGAAATGTATTGTGGCAAACTGCCTCCGCTGTTTTGCAGAAATTAGCGGCTTCGAAAGTCAGCATTATTTTCTGGCGTGAATTTACCGCTTATTTTAATACGACGCTGGCTTACGTGTTCGTTGCCATCTTTGTCGCCCTGACGAGTGCATTCGCCTTTTATTTAGGTAATTTCTTTTCCCGTGGCCAAGCCGATCTGCAAGTTTTTTTCCAGTATCATCCCTGGATTTATTTGATCCTGGTGCCGGCCGTTGCTATGCGCTTGTGGGCGGAGGAGCGCAAATCAGGCACAATAGAACTCCTTATGACGCTACCGATCACGCCAATTCAGGCCATTGTCGGTAAGTTCCTTGCGGCCTGGGCCTTTCTTGGTGTTGCACTGATCCTCACATTCCCGATGTGGATTACGGTCAATTATCTTGGAAATCCTGACAACGGTGTTATTTTCGCAAGCTACATCGGCAGCCTGCTCATGGCAGGAGCATTCTTATCGATTGGCTCCTTCATTTCTGCACTGACGAAGAATCAGGTCATCGCGTTCATAGTCTCGGCCGTCATATGTTTCCTGTTTGTCATGAGTTCCTATCCATTGGTTCTCGGCTTCTTTCGCACATGGGCCCCGGGTTTCGTTGTGGCAGGCATCGAATCGATGAGTTTTCTCGAACATTTCCAACAAATTACACAGGGCTTAATCACGCTGGCAACGCTGATTTTCTATCTGTCGGTGATTGCTTTTTTTCTGTTTGCAAACATGCTTGCTGTTGAACAAAAAAAGGCTGAATAGGAGGGCATAAGGTGACAGATGAAACCAATAAGCCCGCTGATACGGGCCGGACATCAAACCAAATGAAAGACGCGCTTAATAAAACACTTAAGCGTGCCAAGCCATGGGCTAGCAAGATTGCCGGTTGTGCCGCGATTGCGTCAGCGAAGGTAAATCGCAGCATTGCGAGCACAAACAAAGCAACACTATCGTGGTTTGCGATTGGGCTGGCTGCCATCATTTTGCTGTCGACCAATATCATTGTCAGCAACATTTTCCGTTCGGCCACTGCCGATCTGACGGATGGCGGTCTTTATTCAATTTCCAGAAGCACCAGACAAGTGCTCGCCAACATTCGTGAACCAATTGATGTACGGATTTATTTTTCCGATGAACTTGGTGAGGCGGCACCGCTTTATAAGAGTTATTTCGACCGCGTGCGGGCCCTACTTGAACAGTATGAGAATATATCCTCCGGCAAGCTGCGGGTATCTTTCATTGAGCCTGAACCATTTTCAGATGCCGAGGATCGCGCTGTTGCCGCAGGGCTGACTGGGGTGCGGCTCAACGCGTCCGGGGACCAGGGATTTTTCGGGCTTGTGGCAACGAACAGCACCGATCAACAGGAGATAGTACAGTTTTTTGCGCCAGAGCGTGAACCCTATCTCGAATACGACATGACAAAACTTATACATAAGCTGGCGACGCCTAAGAAGCTTGTCGTAGGCTTGATGAGCGGCATACCGATTGATGGTGGGATGTCGCAGCCGCTTTTTCCTGGCCAGCCGCCACAGCAGCTACCAAAATGGCTCATCGTGGAGCAGATCGAAGAATTCTTCGACCTGAAAACCGTGGACATGACAACCGCCAAAATTCCAGACGATGTTGATGTGTTATTGATCGTACAGCCGGCCGGAATGTCTGCTGAGGCTGCCTATGCAGTAGATCAGTTTGCGTTGAGCGGCAAATCCATATTTGCCTTCCTCGATCCTGTTCCAGACGTGGGCCGAGCGCTGAACCCCAGAGCAGGTGGCGGGACGCTGGACCCGGAGATGGCTAAATTACTCACCGCGTGGGGTGTAAAGTTTGATCCGACCAAGGTGGCTGGCGACAGAAGTATCGCGCGGCGTGTGCAATTCGGCACCAATGTAACCGATTATGTCACCTGGATATCGGTCAATGAACCGCTGATCGCAGATGCAGACGTCATTTCGGACGGCGTGAAGCTGATCAATTTTTCATCGGCTGGTTTCCTGGAGAAGGCCGACAAGGCTGAGACAAAACTTGAACCGCTTCTGCAAACAACGCCTGCGGCAATGGAAATTCCTGCCGAGAAGATGCTTGGCCGTCAGCTTGATCCTATTGCATTATTGCGCGATTACCGCGAAGGATCCAAACCTCTGATATTGGCTGCCCGGCTCACCGGAGACATTCAAACGGCATTTCCGGATGGCGGCCCGAAGCCTGCAACCGATGGTGACGACGAAAAGGCAAATCAGGATGATAAGGGTGAGGACGTGGCAGAGAGCACGACTGTCACCAGCCATCTGAAATCCGGCAAACTTAATGCCATTATTGTTGGCGATACTGACCTTCTTTATGATCAATTCTGGGTTCAAGTGCGCGAAATGCTCGGCCAGCGGCTGCAATTGCCAATCGCGCACAATGCGGTATTTGTCGTCAACGCGCTGGAGAACCTCTCCGGCGGTGCGGCGCTTGCCGGTTTGCGCGGCCGCGGCGTTGACGTCAGGCCATTCGAGACCGTAGATAATATTCGTCGTGAGGCAGAACGCCGCTTCCGCCAGGAAGAAAACCGGCTCACCCAGAAACTTGAGGAAGTACGCGAAAATCTGGCCAAGGTCGAACAGCGCAATAGAGATGGCGGCCTCACGCTCAGCGATGAAGACAAAAATGCGATTGATGAATTTCGCGGTGAGATGGTGGCAACACGTCAACAGTTACGCAACGTGAAACACCAGATGCAGGCGGATATTGACAACCTCGAGGGGTGGCTCAAATTCATCAATATCGCGGGTGTCCCAATTCTTTTCGGACTAGGCGGAATGGCATTTTCAGCCATGCGCCGACGTAAAGCTCAACGCCATTGATCCTTGGGAGGACAAAACACATGGACTCCAAGAAATTCAAAATTCTCGCGGTTATTGCCCTTGCACTGTTTGTGATGGCGGGGATGGTTCACAGTGCCTATGACACGTGGACACTGGAAAAAGTTGATGGCGAAAAGCTTTTCCCTGATTTCGACGGTTATGCGGATGGCATTGCCAGGGTAATGGTGCAAAAGGGTGAGACAAAGATCGCCTTCATAAAGCAGCATGATGGCACGTGGACCTTAGCAGATCGTGGCGCATATCCGGTCATATCTCAGAAAGTGCGCGAAACGCTCGGTCGGCTTGCAACAGCGCAACTTGTTGAAGCTAAAACGCGCGATCCGGAACGATACGATCTGTTAGATTTAGGCGACCCTGCCAGGCAGGATGCAAACGCAACGCTGGTCAAGTTAAGCGATGCAAAGGGCAACCTTTTGGGTGAAATTGTGATTGGCAAACAAAGCTTAAGCGCATTTGGCAATGGCAGATCTGGGTCCTACGTGCGCCATCCTGACAGACCACAAACATGGCTTGCCAATATCATACTTGATGTGCCTTTGGATGTGCGTAACTGGGTTGAACCGGTGTTCCTCAAACTGCCGTCCGATAAGGTGAAACTTATTGAATTAACCGATGCAGATGGCCAAAAAATAAAACTTATACCACAAGAACAAGCAGAGCCAGCTGAACCAGTCACGGGCAAAACCGAGGCTCCAGGTGGAGATGACACAAGTAAGGATGATGAAGCCGAAACGCAAATTTTAAAGCAGCAACCTGCCAAATTTGAGTTTGCTGCTATTCCGGAAGGCAAAAAACTCAAGGACGACGTTGACCCGACGGAGATGGTCAAGGCGCTGGAAACTCTGGAACTGACCGACGTCCGCAAAGCTGGCAGCGTTGAGGCGCCGCGGGATGCGACAAGCATGAAAGCGCGTGTCGAGACAAAAGACGGAATAAAGCTTGACATCACGGTCCTCAAAATTGGCGAGGATGAACGCTGGCTGAGCATCAATGTTAGTGCCGAGGGCAAGGATGCAGAAGCTGCCAGGAAAATAAAGGCCGATGTTGAAGGCTGGGAGTTTAGAATTACAAGCTGGCGTTCCGGGCAGATTTTTAAAACGGCTGCAGAAATTTTTGATGCCAGTGAAGAAGAGAAAAAAGCTGACGAAACTGAAACTCCGGATACCAAGGCGGACACAACGGAGTAAGCAGCTCTGACGACCTTACACGTAACGTCTGCGGGCCTTAGGGCGTGTCGCCATAGATGAGGCCGCCCCGCTATTGGTTTATTTTCACAGGCTATTCACAAGCTACTGGATACATTGAAAATAAACCGGGATGTCGGTTGCTAATTCTGACTTTAGACTGTTAGCTGAATGCGTTTATGTCTGAATTGAGGTCTGCTTTGTACATCGGCAGGCAACAGATATTGGCAGGAGGCGCGAGGAGAATGTCAGAAGGCAGTCGATTGGATGGCTCTCCAGAGGAGTTTGCACGGGCGGCTGTAACGCTTGCAATTCGTCGCTTTGGTCTTCCAGGCGAGCTTGAAGCAAGCGCTTATGTCGATGGTTTTGGTGACCTTGGCATTGATGGCATCGCTATTGCGCTCGACGGCATGCCACTGGCGGATGTGGATGATATTCCTGATTTTCTGCCAGGGGACGATGCCGGACTTGACATTTTGTTTGTACAGTCCAAACGGCCGGATAAAATCAAGCAAAATGATATCGTTTTATTTGGCAATGCGGTGCGAACCTTTCTAACGCTCAATCAGGACGATCTGCTCAGGCTTAAACCCAGCTCACAACTCCTTGGACACTGGCAAGTTATCCATCGGCTAAGACAATTGGCACCCCAGGTTGCAGCCGCAGCCGACATCAAGTTGCTGTTTGTTTACAGTGGCCAATGGAAGGATTTCCAGGGTGTTAATATACGCCGGGAAAATGTTCTTGCAGATCTTTCCAATGCACTGAAAAGTTCACGGGCTGAGAGGCTGTGAAAGAAATCCCCACATCGGCGTGATTCTCGGGTATGATTCCGCCC
>CAWUIN010000017.1:0-36279 GCA_963922535.1 uncultured Hyphomicrobiaceae bacterium
AGCTTGCGCTTGCCCGAAATCCAGGCCAGGAAAAGCTTCAGAGTTTTGCAATTGGCTCTATTGATAACTATATTATTCATTAGAAAACAAAAACCTGTAGAATTTCTATAAATATATATGCTGAAGATTGCAATAGCTCTTGGCCGTTCCCTAAAGGCTATGGGCCCTAAAGGCTGTGAGCTGCAAATATTGATTTCCGATTGTGATAGGTGAGGCAATTGGCTGAATTTAAGTTTAAACTTCTCCGCAGCATGGGCGAGATTGAACGCGCCGCCTGGCTGCGGCTGTATGGCCGCGAAACGGAAGGCTTCGATTATTTTGCGGCCTGCGAAAAGGCGCCAACGCCTGGCTTCAGTTATTCCGCTCTGGCGGTTTTTGACGGTGATCGGCTGGTTGCAGGTTCGCCGGTGTTCTATACCTCATTCGATCCAGCCTTGGTTCTTGAGGGCGTTGCGCATTCCGCGTTTACTCTGGCGGCCCGCGCCCTGCCCTCGCTTGCCAAGCTGCCGATCGTCGGCTTAGGCACCCCGCATTCCCAGGAGACGGCGCTGGCGTTTGACGCAACCCTGACCGCGCCAGAGCGCACAGCAGTGCTTGCAACTATGGTCAAGGGCATCGAACACGCAGCCATCGAAACAGATGCGCGGATCATTCTGTTCAAGGACGTCGGCGAGGATTTTACTTGCTGGGGAGATGACACCATCAAGCACATGGGCTATGCTCGGGCCACGGGGTTGCCGGTCGCGATTCTCAAGATTCCCGAAAGCGAGGACGCCTACATCAAGGGGCTGTCGGGCAACATGCGCAGCAATCTGCGACGCCGGTTAAAACGCGCAAAAGATATCCGTGTTGAAATCAGGACAAGCGCCAAGGGGCTGGCTGGTCAGCTTCATAACCTGCGCGCCACCACCATGGCCCGCGCAGCGGTCGACTACGCTCAGTTCGCCGAGACCTCAACAGATTTCTACGACATCATTATGAACGAAATGCCGGACAACGCCCGCATCTTGACCTACTGGCTTGGCGACACGCTGATCGGCTTCACCATGGTAATCTTGGGGCCCGACAAGCTGGTCCAGAATTATAATGGCATGTGCTATCCGGAAGGGCCGGACCATGGCCTGTTCTACCTCGACTGGATGACGCAGGTGCGCCTGTGCCTGGAACACGGTATTCCTGAGATGCAGTCCGGCGTGACAACATATCTGATCAAGTCCCGCCTGGGATGCGAACTGCACCGCTGCTACCTTTACATCCGCCATCGACATAGCATCTTCAATAGCCTTGTCAGCCTGGTGGCACCGACGCTCAATCTTGAACTGAGCGATCCGGGCCTCAAGGAACTCGGCGCCAGCGCCCCCTTCGCCGCCTGTCAGACCGTACCCGGCGAATAATGGCTGGACCAAGCGCACTGAGCGGGGGGCCACCAGCACCCGTTGAAACCAGGCAGCTCACCCCCCAGCCGGGATACCGATAATCTTTGGTCGAACGGGCGGGTAATCGTGCTCAGTAAAATGTTTCCGGCCCATCTCATGCCATCACCCGCGGACACATGCGGGTAATCAAAACCTGTTTTGTCCAAAAAATTATCCTAATCTTGTTTTTTCAGTCCGCCCGTTGCATCCACCAGATTATTGCACCTGCCGGAATAGTCCAGGCGAGGCCGGCAACGATATAATAAAGCACCTCTACAATTTTGCTCGCATTTACCTGCAGGGCAATAGCAACCATCATAGCGAGCAATGTATAAACGGTTAAAAAGACGAGTAGCGCTATAGCGCCGATAAATTTCCGAGTACGAATATTCAATCATTCCTCCAACTGCTCATCGCACACTGCGTGCTGTCATGGCACATTGCTGTTTATTGAGCGGCTCATATTGTTACGTGAGTCTGAGCTTGATATTGCTTATTGCAGAGATGGCAATGATTGGAGAATTTTGCCATGTCACTGGGTGTCGCGGAACCGCCTCAAACGCTTGATCAATCGGAGCATGGTGCGCTGCGCGCCTGGCTGCTTATCATTGCGGCTCTGATCATCGCCATGATTGCCGTCGGCGGTGCGACACGCCTGACTGATTCGGGACTTTCGATTACCGAATGGCAGCCGATCCTTGGCGTAATCCCGCCGCTCAATGCAGCTGACTGGCAATTAGCTTTCGATAAATACAAGCAAATTCCAGAATACAGCCAGGTTAACCTTGGCATGTCGCTTGCCGAATTCAAATTCATTTTCTGGTGGGAATGGGCGCACCGCTTTCTCGGCCGTCTGATTGGTCTTGCCTTCGCCGGACCACTGCTATTTTTTTGGCTTAACGATATGATTCCGCGCGGCTATCGCATGCGTCTGCTAGCCCTTTTGGCATTGGGCGGCCTGCAGGGATTTATCGGCTGGTACATGGTCCAGTCAGGGCTCAGCGAAAGTGTTGACGTCAGCCAGTACCGGCTGGCGCTGCACCTTTGTATGGCATTTTTGATCCTCGGGCTTGTGGTTTGGACATGGGCGGATCTTAGCAAGGATAAAGTCATTTATTTAAAAAACCTGCCTGCCGCAGCAGGTACGATCGCTCTGACATTGACCGGTCTGCTCTTTCTGCAAGTGGCGCTTGGTGCATTCGTTGCCGGCACCAAAGCCGGCCTTGTCTACAACACATGGCCATTGATGGACGGTCAATTGCTCCCCGCAGGTCTCTACGCTTCCGGAACCTGGTTCGAATCCATTTTCGAGGATCATCTGACAATTCAGTTCAACCACCGGATTATGGCCTACATCCTCGTCATACTTGCGATCATGCATGGCGCGCGGCTTATCTGGATTGATAACGATCGTGTGAAGCACACCGCCCATCTGCTTGCAATTCTCATGATTGCCCAGGCCGCCCTCGGCATCTGGACGTTAATTGCAGCGGAAGGAGCCATTCCGATTGGACTTGGCATTATTCATCAGACAATGGCAGCAATCGTCCTGGCCGTCAGCGTTCTGCACCTGCATGCGATACGCAAAGCATATCAATAAACAAAACTGTGCAAGCGCATTACTTCTCTTAAGCAAGACCAAGCATTAACTTGATGTTCTGCACTGCAGCACCGGATGCACCTTTGCCGAGGTTATCCAGGCGCGCAACCAACACCGCCTGGGCATGACGATCACTGCCAAACACCCGCAATTCAAGCTTATTCGTGTCATTCACCGATTCCGGCGCAATCCGCCCCCTGGCGGCTTCCGTATCATTCTCGCGTGTCACAACGGACACATCGTCAGCCCCTGCGTAATGGCTGGCCAGGGTGTCTTCAAGCATCGCAAGTGATAGATGGCCCGGCAACGCCGTGAGATGCAGCGGTACGGATACCAGCATACCCTGGCGGAAATTACCAACTGAAGGCACAAAAATCGGCCGCCGCGTCAGCCCGGCATACATTTGTAGTTCCTGCAAATGCTTGTGCTCCAGCGCAAGGCCATACAGCTCGAATGGCGGTGCCATGCCCGCTTCGTAGGCCTGGATCATCGCCTTGCCACCACCGGAATAGCCGGAAACAGCATTAATGGTGAACGGATAATCCTGCGGTATCAGCGCTGCGTCGATCAGCGGCCGGATGAGCGCGATAGCGCCTGTTGGATAGCAACCTGGATTGGCCACGCGTTTCGCCTGCCTGATTGCTTCTGCCTGTGCGGCATTCAATTCAGGAAAGCCGTAAACCCAGCCTTCGGCTCCCCGGTGCGCGGTTGAGGCATCGACAATTTTCGGCCCGCCTTCAGACAGTGCATCGGCAAGCGCTACGCTCTCACGCGCTGCATCGTCCGGCAGACACAGCACAATCATGTCAACCTCTGCCATCAAGGCCTGTTTTGCCGCCGGGTTCTTGCGGTCCCCATCGGCGATGGAGCGCAGCCGCACACCTGACAGGGCGCTCAAACGTTCACGAATTTGAAGCCCTGTGGTCCCAGCCTCGCCATCAATGAAGATCACCGGTACGTTGGACATCGCCGGTCACTCCTTACTTGTCCGCTTGTGAGATCATACCAAACCGCTACACGCCACTTAAGTAATAGAAAAATTACCTGACGGTAGGAAAATAGGATGTCAAAATGACTAGTGGTCTGCAATCTTAAATTCGCCGGCTGCTCAGAACAACACTGCTACACACAGCAGAAGTTTTGAGCATGACCATCATCAATCATTCACTGACATCCACTGAGCGGCGATAATAGGCCCGCCCTTGCCGTATTGCACGAGGATTGCGCAGGTATCGGCATTGCCTTGCAGAACGTCCTCGTCCATCAACTCAATAACTGTTTTTTCTCCCGACCACATTCCGACCGGCGTAATACGGTTAACGACGTTATAGTAACTGATTGTACGCCCGCGATTTTCACCATTCCTTATAGGTACGGTAACCTTATTGCGAACTGCTGCGAGCCAAATCGTTGCCGGTTTACTGAACTTGGCAGATGTATCGGCGCCAACTTCGATGTGTAGCCTGCCGTTTTGTAACACAACCTTCAACGGAATGATGGCGTACTGGTTATTTTTTACTGCTTTTAGTATTTCAAGCTCAATTTGCTGCGCAACGCTGCCTACTGCGTGGGCTCTGCCGTTAATGACAACCTGGGGAGTATAAACTTCACCGTCGCCGCGTGCGCGGGCGTAATCGCGCTGCCGCTCGCTGTAGGCGCGTTTGGCCAGCGTGTCCTTCCAGCCAAGATAATCCCAGTAATCGACATTAAATGAGAGTGCAACAATATCTTCCCGCTTGCTATAGGCTTCAAGCAGTGCATCGGCCGGCGGACAGGACGAGCAGCCCTGGCTGGTATAGAGTTCAATCACGGCGGGTGTCGACGCTGATAGCTGTGCTTGTGCCGTTGAAGTGTAATCAATTGAACCCAGTGCCAATGACATCATCAATATCAAAGCAATGCACCGCATTTGCGTTCAACCTTATGATTAATCGATATTATTGATCGATGCTTTTTAGTTTTCCACCAGTCTGCCCACGATCCCGTACTAATGAAACTGAAGAGGCATTCTGCGGCAATTTAACAATGTTTTACCTGTTCTTTGATTTTAGTATCCGCACTTTATCTTTCAATTGCCAGTCACGAATGGGTTATGATGATCACCAAAATGAGAAAATCCTGTCCCACTTAAAAAAATCGATAAGGATCTCGATCCTGTCCGAGGCCAGAAGGTCAGACACAGACAATAAGCTATATCGTCTGACCAACGGAGCCCTCACAAACCGGGATACGTGATCCTAACCCGACATTTTAAGTAATGCAGACCACTAGGGCCGGCAACGAGAGCCGGCCCGTTTCAGTTGCGTCATCTGCAGGACAGGCGGTAAATCTACGCCGCTGCTGCCAGATTACGCAGAACATAATGCAGGATGCCGCCGTTCTTGACGTAATCAAGTTCGTCCAGCGTATCGATCCGGCAGACAATGGCAACGTTCTTTGTGGAACCGTCAGAAAAAGTAACCTCAGCGGTCATTTTCTTGCGCGGCTCAAGCTCGCTAAAACCGCGAATGGTCACTTGCTCGTCTCCCTTAATGCCAAGACTTTCCCATGAGAGGCTGTCCTCGAACGTGAAAGGAATAACGCCCATGCCGACCAGGTTCGAGCGGTGGATACGTTCGAAGGACTGCGCAATAACCGCACGCACACCAAGAAGCCTGGTTCCTTTGGCCGCCCAGTCACGCGACGAGCCGTTTCCGTATTCAACGCCGGCCATCACAACGAGCGGCACACCTTCGTCGCGATAACGCATCGCTGCGTCGAAAATGTACATTTTTTCGCCTGAAGGATAGTGCACGGCATAACCGCCTTCTTTCACGCTGCCATCCGATTCTTTTGTAGAATGGTTCTTGATACGGATGTTGGCGAAAGTGCCGCGCATCATGACATCGTGGTTGCCCCGTCGTGTGCCGTACTGGTTAAAGTCTTGTGGGCGCACTTGACGTTCAAGCAGGTAAGTGCCGGCCGGGCTTTCCTGCTTGATGGAGCCTGCAGGCGAGATATGGTCGGTTGTGATCTTATCGCCGAAAAGGCCAAGAATACGTGCGCCCACGATATCTTCCATCGGCGGCAATTCCTTGGTCATACCTTCAAAGTAGGGTGGATTTTGAACGTATGTGGAAGTCGCGTTCCAATTATAGGTCAGGCCGGTTGAAGTCTCAATATCCTTCCAGTTCTCATCGCCTTCGAACACATTCGAATACTTTGATTTGAACATCTCGTTCGTTATGTTCTCAGCGATGAACTGCTGGATTTCGGCGTCGCTCGGCCAGATGTCCTTAAGGTAGACAGGTTGGCCGTCGTCACCCACACCGATCGGCTCGCTGGCGAGGTCCTTAGTGACCGTACCGGCCAGGGCATAGGCAACCACCAACGGCGGAGAGGCAAGATAGTTGGCCTGAACGTCCGGGTTGATACGGCCTTCAAAGTTGCGGTTACCAGACACCACGGCAGCAGCCACAATACCCTTTTCATTAATGGTGCGTGAAATATCCTCGTTTAAGGGACCGGAATTGCCGATGCAGGTTGTGCAGCCAAAACCGACAATATTGAAGCCGATCTGGTCGAGATACGGTTGCAGCCCAGATTTTTCCAGATATGCAGCAACCACCTGCGAACCGGGTGCAAGCGACGTCTTGACCCATGGTTTCGTTGTCAGCCCTTTACCGATGGCGTTGCGCGCCAGGAGACCAGCGGCAATCAGCACGCTCGGGTTGGAGGTATTGGTGCAACTGGAAATCGCTGTGATAACGACATCTCCATGGCCAAGGTCGAAATCCTGGTTCGCAACCTTATGACGCATGCCAAGTTCAGAGCCCGGGCGCTTATATCCGCTTTCAAGCGCTGCAGCATAGCCTGTCTTAACTTCACCAAGCGAAATGCGACCTTCCGGCCGTTTTGGCCCCGCCATGGATGGCACAACAGCGGCCAGATCAAGTTCCAGCGTATCGGTAAATACTGGCTCAGGGGTATCCGAAGAGCGGAACAATCCCTGTGCCTTGGCGTATTCTTCAACCAGTGCGATACGGTCTGCATCGCGGCCGGACATCTTCAGATAGCGTATGGTCTCACCGTCAACGGGAAAGAAACCGCACGTCGCACCGTATTCCGGCGCCATGTTGGCGATGGTTGCGCGGTCTGCCAGCGAAAGCGCATCAAGGCCTGGGCCGTAAAACTCGACAAACTTGGACACCACGCCCTTCTGGCGCAGCATTTGCGTAACTGTGAGCACCAGATCCGTTGCGGTGACGCCTTCCTTAAGTTTTCCGGTCATCCGGAAGCCGATCACTTCTGGTAACAGCATCGACTGTGCCTGCCCGAGCATGGCCGCTTCGGCTTCGATCCCGCCGACGCCCCAGCCAAGCACCGAAAGACCGTTGACCATTGTCGTATGGCTGTCAGTGCCGACCAACGTGTCAGGATAGGCAATTGTTTCAGCACCGTTCGTGCAGGTCCAGACAACCTGGGAGAGATATTCAAGGTTTACCTGGTGGCAGATACCAGTGCCTGGCGGAACCACACGGAAATTGTCAAACGCGTTTTGCCCCCATTTCAGAAATTTATAGCGCTCGCCATTACGCTCATATTCGAGCTCGACGTTTCTGGCGAAAGCGTCGGGACTGCCAAACGCGTCAACAATGACTGAGTGGTCAATAACCAAATCGACGGGAATAAGCGGATTGATCTTACGCGGCTCCCCGCCAAGGCGCAGCATACCGTCGCGCATGGCAGCAAGATCAACAACCGCAGGGACGCCTGTGAAATCCTGCATCAGGACGCGTGCCGGACGAAAACCAATTTCAGTGCTGACCCTGCCCTTCGTTTCGGCCCACTTTGCTGCGGCGATGATATCGTCTTTGGTGACCGAACGGCCGTCTTCATTGCGCAAAAGATTTTCGAGCAGGACCTTCAGCGAGTAAGGTAGTCTTGAAATGTCCCCAAGTCCGTTTTCTGCGGCCTGTGGCATGGAATAGTAGGTGTAAACCTTTTTGTCGGCCGTCAATGATTTCTTACACTTGAAACTATCGAGCGAGGTTTGGATTTGCGCGGTCATGAGGAGCCCTTCTCTCACTGGTCTAATGTCGATTAACGTAGCATGTTGGAATTATAATCCCACGCCGCCGGAATGCAGACGGAAAATTTGCATCCGAACGTCTGACCGCAGCTCCGGTAGGCCAGACGAGGGCGCTGAAATTGCATAATCGCAAAGCGACATGGTACTACAACTGGTTGCTGCTTACGGAGCCAACAGCTACTGGTCAAGGCTGGCCAATCTCACGTATACAATCATCATAGCGTAATGCGCGCAACAATTATTCATGCTGGTCTCGCGCGGTATTTTACGGCAGGCATTAACCGATAATGGGTCCGAGGAGAGATTATTGAAAACGTCACTGGAAATCAGGCAATTGTCGGTTGAACGTGGCGGCCGTATTGTGCTTGACGGGATCGATATCCTTATCGACGCAGGCCATGCAGTCGTCGCCTTAGGGCCAAATGGCGTCGGCAAAACGACATTACTGCGTACAGTGGCAGGATATGTGCCGCACCTTTCAGGCACGATAACGCTCAATAGCAGTGTCGCAGATACTGCCGGTATCGGCGAGCAACTCCATTACATCGGCCATCATGACGCAATCAAGCTTTCCATGACGGTGCGCGAAAATCTCGCATTCTGGGCTGGCTTTCTCAGCGAAAATACGCATGCGAAGATTGCACCGCGCCTTGAGACGGCGCTAGAATCTTTCCAGTTGTCAGAATTCGCCGATATCCCGGCAGCTTATCTTTCCGCCGGCCAGAAACGGCGGGCAGCCCTGGCTCGCCTGCTCGTCGTACCGCGCCCGTTGTGGCTGCTCGATGAGCCGACGGTGGCGCTCGATACGGCAAGTTGCGCAGCCCTCATAGATGTCGCAAACGCACACCTGCGGGCCGGTGGCATTATTCTGGCAGCCACGCATCTGCCGTTGCAATTTGAAAATTGCAGTGCGTTAAGGCTTTATCCACCAGGGGAAGTAGCTGGCGAGATGGCAACCGGCGAGGCGGCCCCATGAAATCTTTATGGTATCTTTTACGCCGCGACATACGCCTGGCACTGCGCGAAGGCGGCGCCATCGGAACCGCACTCGGATTTTACCTGATTGTTGTCGGAATGCTTCCGATTGCAATTGGGCCGGATCTTAAACTGCTTGGCAAAATTGCTCCCGGCGTGCTTTGGGTTGCGCTCTTGCTTTCGGCCCTCCTTTCGCTTGGCAGAATTTTTGAGGCTGATTTCCAAGACGGCACCCTGGAGGTGCTGGCCACTGCAAGCCTGCCGCTTGAATTATCTGTTGCCGGCAAAAGTCTTGCTCACTGGCTGACGTCCGGCCTGCCTTTGGTTCTGATCACGCCGCTGCTAGGCTTGTTATTAAACCTTGACATTGCCGCTCTTCCCATCATTCTCGCCACAATGCTGGTTGGTACCATTGCAATTAGTTTTCTCGGCAGCATAGCAGCGGCACTGACATTGCAGGCCCGGCGCAGTGGCATGCTTGTGGCAATCATGGTGATGCCACTTTATCTGCCAACACTTATATATGGTGTGACGTGCGTATCGACCGCACTCACGCCACCGGGCAGCCCCTGGCCTTCGTTCCTGTTGCTAAGCGCCATTTCACTGGCATCAATGGTGCTGGGGCCTTGGGCAGCAGCTGCTGCACTGCGTCATCAGATGCAGTGACGCTTGTATCCGTTAGTGAGATTTTTGAGGTAAACTCAGGTTTTCTGGAGTGACAGTGTCAAAGGCGGAACCTTGATGCAAAAACAAAGCTTGACACAAAAAATGGCCAATCCGACGCGTTTTATGGCGTTATCCGGGGCACTGCTGCCAGCCATCGCGCTGTTGGCGGCCGGCACACTGGCGGTTGGCATGTATCTGGCGTTTTTTGTCGCGCCGGTGGATTATCAGCAGGGGCACACGGTCAAAATCATGTTCGTACACGTACCAAGTGCGTGGCTCGGCATGATGGGATACGCACTGGTTGCATTTTCCAGCTTCGGTTATCTTGTTTTCCGCCATCCGCTGGCTGACGTCTCCGCAAAAACCGCAGCACCGATCGGGGCCGCGTTCACGTTGCTCGCGTTAATAACGGGGGCACTTTGGGGCAAGCCGATGTGGGGAACATACTGGGTCTGGGACGCGCGCCTCACCTCAGTTCTTGTGCTTTTTTTCTTATACCTTGGTCTTATTGCACTAAGAAATGCCATTGACGATGAAGCACTTGCGGGCAAGCAGGCGGCAGTGCTTGGCATTGTCGGCGTCATTATCCTGCCGTTCATTAAGATTTCCGTTGAAGGTCTGAGCATTCCCTGGCTCGGTATTGAGCTACCCAGCTGGAATACGCTGCATCAACCTTCCAGCGTAATGCGGGTGGATGGACCAACCATACATGCATCCATCCTCGTTCCCTTGCTTGTGAATGCGCTGGGTTTCACCCTGATGTTTTTTGCCATGCATCTGAAATCTATGCGCAATGAAATTATGCGCCGCCGCGTGAAAGCTTTAACACTAGCGGAAGTAAAAAAACTGCGCGTGCACGAGGCTGCCGCAAGTGCAGGCGCTGGGTAGAGGAATGGTTTAATGGTGGACTTGGGCAAGCATGCCGTTTTCGTCTGGGCTTCATATGGCGCCGTGGCTATAGTATTGGGGAGTTTGATTGTCTGGCTTGTTTCTGACGGTCGGCGGCTTGCTGCGCGCCTGGCGGATTTTGAAGCACGCGGCATCAAACGCCGCTCCGACATAGGCTCTTAGGTTTGCAGGATATGATTTTAAAGTCTTATTTCAGAAATTCAGACAAGAAAACACGGCATCAGCTTGTGTGGTTTTTTATTCCGCTGGCCATTTTTGCCGCCATGGCAATCATGTTTGCCTTTGCCTTGTTAGGTAACGTCGATCCATCAAGGCTGCCTTCCGCATTGATGGGGAAACAGGCACCACGGTACGATTTCCCACCACTCGAAGGGCTGATGAAAGACGGTGTGCCCGTTCCGGGCTTCGCCCAAACCGATCTCGCGAATGGTAAAGCGACCGTTGTCAACTTTTTTGCTTCCTGGTGCGGCCCCTGCATTCAGGAACATCCTCTGCTCAAAAAGCTTAAGCAGCAGACAAACGTGCACATGGTCGGCATCAACTACAAAGATCGTCCCCCTGGCGGGCTACGCTTTCTAAATCGTCTGGGCAATCCGTTCGATCACGTCGGGGTGGACGCAAGTGGACGCGGTGCAATTGAATGGGGAGTCTACGGTATGCCGGAGACTTTTATTGTGAATGGAGAAGGACGCATTATTTACAAGCACGTCGGTCCAATCGACGAAGCAACACTACGCGACAAAATCATACCTGCCGTAAAACAGGCAGAAGGTTAAATCTTCACCCCCACCCGCCGCTCGCGCAATCGACATTTCCACCGGCTCCCAACCCCCGTTCAGTTTCACTATATAGCTTGGTATCGCTTGGATTTTGCGGATTTCTCGCAGCATTTTATGTGTTGTAGGCACACACAGGACTGTCTCTTTTGTAAATTCCACGAGACACGCAGAATTAAATATATTTACGTCTCAATACTGTTACCTGCAGTTGCTATAGCACTATATCGGACGTATCTGACGAACAGCTAAAACGTCAGGTTGACTGCAAGGCGTGGAGATTTTTCTGTTTGGACGGCTGAGACGTATGTGCAATGCCGGCTGACGCCAGCAACTGCATTGCCATGATACAAGGTATCGCGATCGCGGGCCCAAGGCCCTGTTGAGATTAACCGCTGGCTCCATGCGGTGAATTTCAATGGGCCCTGGAGGGATAGATTGAAATTGGTTGACTGGCCCACGCTGGACTGTTGACCTATCAGCCTTCCTCAACTCCACAGTAACGGGTAACACGGGCCAGAGTTTTTAAGCTCAGCACTTGGAAGGGTTTTTTGCGCACTTGAGCTTGTCCTAAAGTTAAGTATGCGGAGGGCATAGGCATGGCTAAAATTGTAACTGTTCATGGTACGTTTGCACATATTGAAACGCCCACCGGGGATGCTGAAGGTGGCAGTTTTAAACAATGGTGGAATCCTGACAGCGATTTTGAAAAGAGCTTAAAGAGACACGTTGACAGTGACGGATCATCTGGTGCACCAGGCAGCGGCATTGAATTTCAGCAATTTGTCTGGAACGGTGAAAACAGTGAATTAGCACGGCGCAGAGCCGGCTCAAGATTATTATCAGATTTGAAGGCGCTTGAAGAAAAAGGCGAAAAATATTGCGTTCTTGCCCACAGTCATGGCGGCTCGATTATATCGTCGGCTTTGCAGGAAGCCGCAGCCATGGGCATGGAGCTTAACGGCCTTAAGCGCTGGATTACGATAGGCACACCTTTTCTTAAACTTCGCCCGGAAAGCTATCTCTTCCTGCGCTTGCCGCTTTTGCTCAAGGCAATGTTTGTCGCATCACTTATGCTGCTTATCATGTTCTTTTTTTATATGGCCGGGGAATTGATTTCCGGTCGTATCGATTTAAGCAATCTAACCAACAGATTTACATTTTTTCTCCTCCTGGTACCGGCGATTTTAACGGCTTTGCCGTTCATCGCATTCTATACCATCGCCTTGTACATCGATGACAGGAAATTGTTTTTCTACAGAAAGCGGAACCAACGGTGGGCAGAGAAAACATTTGGCAATCGCTGGCTACCGTTGACACACGAAGATGATGAAGCGGTACGCGGTCTTGCAAGCCTCAGCACCATCAATCTAAATATCTTCCATAAAAACTTTGTGGTATCGCCTGTCAGCCTGCTGTCAGTTTTTGTACTGCCGTTCGTTTATATCTGGATTATTAATTCACCACAGACGATAAACTCTATCTTCAACTACCTTAAAAACAACGTTTATTACGTAAACGCCTCCCAGCAGGAATTCGAAAACGTAGACCAACTACGCGCCTACTGGATAGGCTTGGGAATGAGGCAGAACGCGATTGAAAAAGCTGGAAAGGACACACCCAAAGGACAGGAACTGCAGGCTGAATTTGATAACTACAAAGCCGAATATCAAAAATTCTATAATACAACGATGAAAGATTCCGATAATGTATTGCAGATACTTCGCGTACATCGTTTTGACAATAATTTCATAAAAAATCGTACTGAAAACAACCAGTTTGTAGAGTGTAATGACGGCAGGCTATGCGGAAACGGCAATGACTGGGCGATAAACGCCAAGTTGCTTTTCTACCCAGTTTTCGATGAAATGTTCGGCCTGGTTGTCTTCCTGTCATTTGAGAATGCTGAGTTGCGATTACGCGACGCAGGCGCCTTAATTTATATTCTTCTTGTACCTGTCGTCTTTGGAGCTGTCGCAATTTCCATTGTGCTATTATTCCAGTTTGTCGGCCGTATACTAAGCCAGCTGTTAAGTGGCAGTCTGGATCGCCAGGCTTGGCATGAAATACGGCGTACGGCACTTGGTAACGATACGGAGACGGAAGTGGCTGTAACCGCGGTTCCATCGCCGAATTGGTTAAGTGTGCGAAAAGATTTCCTGCCATCTCCTGTCAGCAAGTCCATTTCAACGCGCAGCAATGAGGAAATGGCTGCTTCCATCAACCGGATAAGATCAGCAATCAGTGAATTTGCACTCTTGCAGGAAAAAGGCGGCCAGCTCAGTTCTGCCCTTAATTATTTAACGTGGCGTGAGCTTATTCACACATCCTACTTCGATGTACCGGAATTTCAAAAACTTGTATCTCGTGCGATTGCGGATTCAGACGGCTTTCAACCCAGCGCCGCGTTCAAGGCCGATCCTGAGTTTCACACAGCACAGTCATGGCTCCAAAAAATGGACCGAAGTGAAGCACAATGATTTGAACGCGCACAACGCGTTCAAATATGCCGACGTATGACAGAGCCTTTTAAATCTTACGGTAAACGTTTTCCATGCGCCATCGTCGGCTTCTTCCCTTTCATGATCTCACGAACCGAACACCTGGACATCAAACCTAACGTGTCCAGGCAGAAGCTGCATCTGGCTTTGGTGTACTCTGGTTCACCATTAAAGCTTCTTCGCCCTGGACAATCAGATACGCTCTGAGGTTGACGTCCTCAGGACGGCACTGGACATCCATTTTGGAGCCAACTGCCAACTTTTGAAAGGTCATCTTGCACATTCGCTTATTACCGCTACCGTGCAACGTTATGTGTATTTTGGTTGGCTGGTGGGTACGCGTTACCGTCTTACCTTTTGGCAGATTGCACTCCGATGGCGTAAAGATTTCGGGTATGCTATCGCGAACTGCCGCCTCAAGTTGCACGAGCGCTTTTCTGGCTTTTGCAAGTTTTTCAAGATGAACCTTGAGTTGTGGCGTTTGCCCTTTCTTACGCATATTTGCGATACAATTTTCCAGCCGCATGATCTCGGCATTTGCATCACGGACTGCCTTGAAGCCCGATACAACACCACCGTCAGCTGTTGTATCGCCTGCATTATTCATGTGTGTTGCGGTTTCTTCATCGTATGCACGGTCACTATTAGTGGAATAACGCGGATTGTCCTTGTAAAGTCCGGCAAATTTCCGGTCCTTAAGGTAGTCCAGCTTAGTCAGAAATCGGGTTGGGCCGCTTCTCTGGCGCAAAGCCAGTGTGTCATGAGGCATGGCCAGAAGCTGCTCAGCGGTAACGTCACCCAAGAGTTCTGCCATTGGCCGGGCCATGATCGGGCTAGTTGTGCCAAAGGTTGCAGCCACAAGACAGTTGCTGGCAATTGTACCATTATCGTTTGGATAAAGCTTCTGCAGCTGGCCGATGTTTTGTAATAACAACATAAGGCGCACGCCGTAACCGCGCATCAAGGTGACCGACTGCTCAAGGATCGGCATTGCTCCGAGATGGGCCATCTCATCGATGATGAAAAGCGTTGGCACTGGCGGGTTCTTTTCCCGCTGCACAACAATAGACATCAAAGCCCACAGCCACATCCGCAGCATAGGGGCGTGGCTTGCCAGTTTATTTGGCGGAATAACAAGATAGATTGTTTGGGGCCGACCCTCCCTAAGGGCGCTTAAATCAAAAGACGTCTTTTCCATAGCATTTTTAACAGCGGGGCTGCCGAAAAGGCGAATATGCTGTTGTACAGTGCCAAGAACGGACGGCCGTGTTTCCCTTTCCGGCAGGCCGAGAAAACCAGCAATATTATTGTAGGCAAGGCCTTTAATGCGACCGCTGTCAAGCAGGACGGCAAGATTATATGGTACGTCCTCACCGTTAAGGCGGCTCCATATCTGCCCCACGTTTGCAGGTTCATCATCGTCCGTCACGGCAAACTCAATAACTGCGCTGATCACGGACCTCGCCCAGTTGTCCCAGAAGCGGTCGCGGTGAGAACCTTCTGTACCGACGATGCCTTCCGCGATTTCAAGAGCTTCATCGCCAATAGTCATTTCATCCGGTGAGATGACGTCGAGCGGATTAAAGGTATCGGCGTTCTCAGTGACAATTTTGAACGGGTCAAGGATATGGACATCATGCCCCATGGCACGACGCGCTGCAGCTGTCACAGCGGCAGCCTCACCCTTGACGTCAATGATTACTGCAGGCGCGTGTGACGTGAGTAATGTCGGGATCATCAGGTTGCGCCCCTTACCACTCCCGGTAGGTGCCACAACGAGCACGTGCGCTTCAGTTTCATCGACAATCATTTTGCGCCGGCTGCTCTTTACCGGCTTAGCAGTGGCTGTTGTAAAGCCGATAGCACTTGATTGCGCGCTGCGCTCCCAGCCAAATGCAATACCGCTGAAAGGTTGTTTTTTTTGCTGTACCATGTGATGTAGCTCCCCGCGGTAAGTCGTTACTGTTCAGATAATAATCTCAAAGAGTATTGAGACTGCAATACGTCCGCAGTAGGGGAATTGAGAGGCAACGTACTCCTCTTGTGATAAACTTGTAATTTTTTTATTGCTGCTATAACTCCATAGTGCTGCCAAGTGAAGTTTAAAATATTAGGATCTTTTGGAGATCGTAATGCAAATTGATAAAACATCACGTAGGCGTTCGTTTGCAGAGCGCGAAATTGCACGTAAAGGTCATCTGGTTCACAAGCTTAAAGCCAAAGACTCAACCGGGCGCTGGGCTTATTACTTTGTGCTTGTTGAACCTGTAAAAGAGCGCCAATTTCTCAAAGCTATAGCTGGTGAGGGCATGATCGACCTTGAAGACTTTGGCGAGGTCATTGCTTCTAACTACGGCGAGGAGCCAAGCGAGGATGTGCTCCAGATTCTCAAAGAACGTTATGACTTTGACGCATAGGCCGCTTTTAAAGACAGCGTTCTAAGGTTGTTTTTTTTAAGCCGTTGAACCTTTATCGGTCTTATGATTGTCAGAATGGATCTGCCTGAAGGAAATAATACCTCGATTGAGCTCAGCCCCCAGAATGATCGCAATGGCGGTAATCTGAAAGAAGATCAAAGATGTCATTATCTGTGACAGACTTGCGTAAAATAATTCATAATTTGAATAGCTTAAATAGTACGAATAGAGCCAGCCGATAGCCAGCCAGAGCACGATTGTGAGGGTGATTCCCGGCCAGATGTCCGAGAGTGTGCGACGGCCTGCTGCAAGGTAGAGGTGTACGGAACAAAGCTGTGCACCGACAATAAATGCAGCAATCGCATAAAGCGCGCCCGACTGCATCCAGGAGGAATTCATGAAACTGCGGACAAATTCAGAATCTATGAGGTTTGCGAGGCCCGGCGCAACAAAAAGCATCCAGGTTAACGCCAAGATAACGATGGCAGAGATTAGCACGTGTAGCATACTCAGGCCCAGACAAACAAAATAATTGCGCGTTTCACGTTCGCGATAGGCCAGATTGAGCGCCGTTCTTAAAGTTTCAATTGCTGTTGTTGCAAAGAACATCATAACTGCGCCGCCAAATGTCAGCAAATCAATACGGCTCGTTGTCATGATTGTCAGGACCCGTGGTTCCAGTTCCTTTGCAACGTCTTCCGGCAGAATTTGAAAGAGATGGGTGATTGCCTGCTGGGCAAGATCTGAACCGCCGAAAATACCGGCCAAAGAACCCAAAAGCATACAAAATGGAAAAAGCGATACCAGAAAAGAAAATGCAACCGCACTCGCCATTGAAAACTGACTGTGTTCGTAGAGGCGGTAGATTGCTTCTGTAAGTGTGCGTTCACGGCTCATGAGGCTTTGTCCCGATATAGCGATACAGTCCCATTGGCATTATAATCAAGTTCTTCTACGTTCTCCTCCGGCCTGCCGAGCGTTCCCGTATGAATGAAACTGGACAGGTATGTTGCGCAATACAACACCTGGATGCAACGCCGTTTTTTTGACTTTCACATGATTGATGCTGAGCATCAGACTGAATGTCTTAGCCATATCACGGATGTAGCAATAACATACGTATAATAAAGTAATTGTCATGCTCAATAAACGTCTCTGCTTCAGCTGGCCTTCAACGGGCCTTAGGTGTTGCAATGCGACCACCTGTTATCGGTTCGCCAACGCCGGTTGTGCCAGGATAAGAAAGCGGTAGCCGCTTGCCGGCACGTACCGCCAGATATGCCCAGGCTTCAGCTTCGACCATATCGCCATTAAAGCCAATTGCTTCTGCGGGGACAGCGGCGTTCTCAACGGCTGCTGCAAGCATGGACATGAGGGTTTTGTTGCGTCTTCCGCCTCCGCAGATCACCCAGAGTTCAGGCTCCTGCGGAAAATGAAAAGCGGCTTTACCAATTGATTTGGCGGAGAAAGCCGTCAGAGTGGCGGCGCCGTCGGCAAGGCTGAGTTCGTTAATGGCACTGTAGTCAAATGCATTGCGGTCCAGCGATTTCGGCGGCAGCTGTGCGAAATAAGGGTGCGTGAGCAGTTCATCGAGTATCATTTGATTCACATCGCCGGTCGCGGCCATGGCTCCATCGCCATCTTGTGGAACATTGGTATGGCGCAGCATCCAATCGTCAATTGCGCTGTTGCCAGGGCCTGTATCGAAGGCGATCAAGGCTCCTCCATGGCCGATCCAGGTCACGTTGGCTACGCCGCCAATATTCACAACCGCGACAGGCCGCTCCGGAATTTTGCCGGCCATTGCGACATGATACGCCGGTGCCAACGGTGCGCCCTGGCCGCCGGCTGCAACGTCTGCAGCACGCATGTCATAAACGACCGTTAGGCCTGTTGCATCTGCCAGATACTGGCCGTCACCAATCTGCACGGTCAGTTGGCGTTCCGGACGGTGAAGCAGCGTATGGCCATGAAAACCAGCGATTGTGAAATCTGCAGCGCTCCAGTTATGCGAAGCAATAAATTTGTTTGCGACAGCCGCGTGTAGCTCGGTTAATCGGGCTTCCGCATCGGCGAGGCAGCCCGGCCGTCCTGCGCGGTCCGCCAGCTGGCCGGCCTCGGCAACGGCTTGGCGTAAAAGAGCGCGGAATGCCGGCTCGTAAGGCACATGCGCTTGTGCCAGCCGGCGGACAAAGCTTTCTCCATCTGTTTCTATGGCAGCTATATCGATGCCGTCCATCGATGTACCGCTCATCAATCCTAGTGCACGCTGAACCAAGCTCATACTGGAATTCCCTGTTGACGTGACCCCGAATATCCCACCATATCATAAAGCATCGTGCGTTTGGTGCCTGAGGTCAGCAATACCAGTATTTAAAAGCACATGGGACCGAGATCCGTGGCAACAAACCTTCAATACTGCCAATCAGACTACGGGTGAGCTTTTTATGCTTTGCGAACATATCAGGGCTGTCTTTTTTGAAAAATTCACCGTGTCTCCCTTAGTCCGCGTCGTCAATTACCGCGCGAAGCCGATAATTGACGACGCGGCCTGAGACTGCAACATTATCTTACCAATACGTATTGAACACACCATGCAGCGTGTAACTCGTATCGAAAATCTCGAATATCCGGCGTTACCTTTATGAACAATATTGATCTTATCCCAAAATCTGACTTTCTCAAAATCATGACAGAGCGTGGTTATGTGCATCAGTGCTCTGATTTTGAAGGTCTCGACGATCTTGCAGCCCGCCAGGAGATCGTCTGCTATGTCGGATATGACTGCACGGCGCCATCCCTGCATGTCGGCTCGCTGATTTCCATCATGATGCTGCATTGGCTGCAGGCCACCGGCAATAAGCCAATTGTGCTGATGGGGAGTGGCACAACGCGTGTGGGCGATCCTTCGGGCAAGGATGAGTCCCGCCAGATGTTGAGCCTGGAGACAATCGAAGGCAACAAGGAAGGCATCAAGAGCGTCTTTTCAAAGCTCTTGAATTTCGGCGATGGCAAGACAGATGCAGTTATGGCTGACAACGCCGAATGGCTGGCGGCGCTCAACTACATCGAAATGCTGCGCGACATCGGCCGGCATTTTTCCGTCAACCGCATGATGTCGATGGATTCTGTGCGTATGCGCCTGGAGCGTGAGCAGGAGTTGTCATTTATCGAGTTCAACTACATGATCCTGCAATCTTATGATTTTGTGGAACTGGCGCGGCGTTACGGCTGCAATCTTCAGATGGGCGGGTCTGATCAATGGGGCAATATCGTCAACGGTATTGACCTCGGCCGCCGGATGGGTACCAGTCAGCTTTACGGCCTTACCTGCCCGCTGCTGACCACGGCCTCTGGCGCCAAGATGGGCAAGACCGCTGCCGGCGCCGTGTGGCTCAACGCGGATATGCTGACGGTCTACGATTATTGGCAATTCTGGCGCAATACGGAAGACGCAGATGTCGGCCGCTTCCTGCGGCTGTTTACGATCCTGCCGCTCGATGAAATTGCCCGGCTGGAAGCGCTTCAGGGCGCAGAGATTAACGAAGCAAAAAAGCAGCTTGCAACGGAAGCAACAGCGCTGCTGCACGGCAGGCCTGCCGCAGAGCAAGCGGCGGAAACGGCACAAAAAACGTTTGAGCAGGGCACCCTTGCCGCAGGCCTGCCATCAGTCAGCATCGCCCACGCCAAACTTGAAAGCGGCATCGGCGTTCTGGCTGCATTTGTCACTGCGGGGCTGACCAGTTCAAATGGCGAATCGCGGCGGCGGTTGAAAGGCGGTGGCCTGCGTGTCAACGATCAGGTCATCAGCGATGAAAAGGCCTTGTTAACACTCGGCGATCTGACGGACGACGGCGTCATCAAGTTGTCGATGGGCAAGAAGCGCCATGTTCTGCTGCGTCCAGCTTAGTTTTCCACCGGCCTGCGCCCGACCCCGTATGAATGAAACGGGAGATATTTTACGGTATATTAATACCGTTTTTCCGCCAGTTTCTTTTTAGATTTTCAGGATCAGATATCTGCTTGCGCACTTAAGCGCACTTGAAGAAATGCCATTGCAAGGCAGATGACACGCCCTACATCACTTCTGCACCCTGTTGCGGTGCACGCGGTATTTTCGGATATTTGCCCAGACAATCATTACAACATGATCACACAAACTGTGCATCATTTTGATATGCGCGCGTCTGAGACCTGTACTGTAGCGCCATTGGCATTATTATTATCGCATGAACACGATGATTCGCACCCCAGCTCCATCTGCGTCACCGGCTGACGCGCTCGAGAGAGTGCCGCGCTTTATCCATCTGCGCGTTCATTCATCTTATTCCCTATTGGAAGGCGCGCTGCCAATTGCCAAGCTCGCCAGGCTGGCAGCTGATAACGACTTTCCAGCGCTTGCGCTGACTGACCGTAACAACCTTTTCGGCGTCCTGGAATTCTCCAGCAAGCTCGCAGACGTGGGCGTACAGCCAATTGCCGGGCTGACGCTGACCGTTGATTTTGCAGATTACGAATGCGATGATCAGGCCGTCGCAGTTCAAGGCGGGCAACCGAATAATTACCCTTCGATAGCGCTGCTGGCCATGAATGAGGCTGGTTACGCCAATCTTATGAAGCTCTCGAGCCAGGCCTTCTTTGATCCGCAGGACCACCAACTCGCGCACGTTCATGTCAATCGCCTGCACCAACACTGCAGCGGGTTGATCGCGCTGACCGGCGGGCCGGATGGGCCGATCGACGCGAAGTTGCGTGAGGGGGATCGCCAAGCAGCAACAAACCGCCTTGCTCTTCTCGCAGATATTTTCAGCGGCCGTCTTTATGTCGAAATCCAGCGTCATGGCCAGCAAAGCGAACGCTCGGTTGAGCCGCAATTGCTGGATCTTGCGTACGGCAAAGAATTGCCGGTTGTCGCGACAAATCAATGTTATTTCGCCACTGCGGAAGATTACGAGGCGCACGATGCGTTGCTTTGTATCGCTGATGGCCGTTACGTTGTCGAGGATGACCGCCGCAGTCTGACAAAGGAGCACGGCTTTAAATCTGAAGCCGATATGATAGAGCTGTTTGCTGATCTGCCTGAGGCTTTGGCAAATACCATCGAGATTGCGCAGCGCTGTTATTATCGCCCTCTTGGCCGTCCGCCTATACTACCGCAGTTTGTCTCGGCTGGCTGCGACGCCAGCCCCGAGCAGCAACTTGCTGCAGAAGCCGAGGAACTCGCTCGCCAGGCCCGTGCTGGGCTTGACAGCCGTCTGGCAAGTTTGCCGATAGCACCAGGGTTTAACCGCGAGGATTATGACAAGCGCCTGGAGTTTGAGCTTGGCATTATTTCAAGCATGAAATTTCCGGGCTATTTTCTTATCGTCTCGGATTTTATCAAATGGTCGAAGGAACACGGCATTCCAGTCGGGCCAGGCCGCGGCTCAGGTGCTGGATCTCTGGTCGCCTGGTCGCTGACAATTACAGATCTAGACCCACTGCGCTTTGGCTTGCTCTTCGAGAGATTTCTTAATCCTGAGCGTATTTCGATGCCGGACTTCGACATCGACTTTTGTCAGGATCGCCGTGATGAGGTCATTGATTACGTTCAGAGCAAGTATGGCCATGATCGTGTTGCACAAATTATAACGCACGGGAAATTGCAGGCACGAGCGGTTTTGCGCGATGTCGGCCGTGTCCTGCAAATGCCTTATGGCCAGGTTGACAAATTATGCAAGCTGGTGCCGAATAATCCGGCCAAGCCCGTTACGCTGCCGCAGGCAATTAACGAGGAACCAAGATTGCAGCAGGCGCGCGATGAGGAGCCGATTGTCGCGCATCTCCTCAATATCGCGCAAAAGCTTGAAGGTCTCTACCGCCACGCATCAACCCATGCCGCCGGGATCGTTATTGGTGACCGGCCTCTCGACGAACTGGTGCCTGTCTACCGCGATCCCAAATCCAGCTTTCCAATTACACAATTCAACTGGAAACTGGTCGAAGCGGCCGGATTAGTTAAGTTTGATTTTCTCGGCCTCAAGACACTGACAGTTCTGCAAAAAGCCGTCGAGTTGATCAAGCGGGGACGTGGCATTGACGTTGATCTCGCCGCGTTGCCACTCGACGACAGAGCAGCCTACGAACTGCTGGCGCGCGCTGATACGGTTGGTGTTTTCCAGTTGGAATCTACAGGCATGCGGGAAAGTTTAAAGCGCCTCAAGCCAGACCGTTTTGAGGATATCATCGCCATGGTAGCCCTCTATCGTCCTGGTCCAATGGACAATATCCCAACCTATATCAATCGCAAGCATGGTGTGGAGCAGGTCGACTATTTCCACCCCATGCTTCAGGACATTCTCAAGGAGACGTTCGGGGTCATCATCTATCAGGAACAAGTGATGCAGATCGCCCAGGTTATGGGGGGATACACACTCGGCAAAGCAGACGTGCTGCGCCGCGCCATGGGTAAAAAAGACGAAGCAGCGATGGCTGAGCAGAAGGCCTTATTTGTGGAAGGCGCTGTGGCTAACGGCGTAGCTGCCAATGATGCAGCTCACATTTTCCAGGTGGTTGAAAAGTTTGCCGGCTATGGTTTCAATAAGTCACACGCTGCTGCCTATGCCTTGATCAGTTACCATACAGCCTACCTGAAGGCTAATTTCCGTGAGGAATTTATCGCCGCCTCCATGACGCTCGATATGGCCAATACGGAAAAGCTTGCGCTCTTTGCAAGTGAGGCCCGCAAAAGCAGTATTGCTGTGCTTCCACCATGCGTGAACGAATCCGAAGTTGACTTTCTTGCCAGGCCGCCCGGCGAAGATGGGGCGCCTGGCGCCATCCGATATTCGTTAGCTGCACTAAAGAATATCGGCACCGGCGCCGTGGAAGCAATCGTAACGGCACGTAAATCCGGCGGCCGCTACCAAAATTTATCTGATTTCGCAAAACGTCTCGAAGCCAAGATGCTCAACCGTCGTAACCTGGAAACACTTGCCTCAGCAGGTGCTTTCGATAGTTTGGAAGCTGACCGTGCAAAGGTTTGCGGCAATGCTGAACAAATTCTTGCACTTTCCAACCGGCTGGCCGCTAATCAGGCAACCGGCATTGATGATCTTTTTGGCGGCGGCGGCTCTGGGGAAATCACGCTTGACATGCGCGACATCAGGCGCTGGGCGCCTATGGAGCGTCTTGAAAGAGAATTTGATGCCATAGGTTTTTTTCTGTCCGGACATCCGCTTGATGAGTACAAAAGCGCACTGGATGAACTCGGCATTAAAACCTGGATAGATTTCGAAGCCACGGCTGGACAAGGCGTAACGACAGGCTGCCTCGCTGGCATTGTCGTGGCCGCCCGGGAAAAAAAATCCGCGCGCGGCAATCCGTTTGCATTCGCAACCTTTTCTGACGCCACCGGACAGTTTGAAGGCGTTGTTTTTTCTGATCTTTTAAATTCATCCCGCCATCTCCTTGTGCCTGGAACCGCGGTAACAATCGGTGTTGAGGCCGAACGTGACGGCGATGCACTGAAGATGCGCATTCAATCTCTGACCTCGCTTGATAAAGCGGTTGGTTCCGTCCAGCGTGGGCTTCGTCTGGAATTTTCACATGAAGTACTAAGTAATGGTAAAGGCCACGCTGCCCTTGATGAGCTGCGCAGTTGCCTTAAGCCAGGAAGCGGGCAAATCAAAATTGTGCTGGCTCTGCATGAATACGGGCGCACATGTGAGCTGACATTAAAAGGACGTTTCGACACGGGCCCGCAGGCACGTGGAGCGTTAAGCACTGTGTCTGGTCTGGTGATGCTCAATGAAACATAGAAACACAAAAAATTGTTAACTAAAAATAATAAATATTGCGCAATGTCAGTTTAATATCTCTAAATGACGATCGGTTCTCTAAATTTTATAAAATATGACAATATTAGTGATGATCGCCGTGTAAGAAGATTACGTAAAGGCCCAATGACAACTAAGGGGGCGCACCAAAATAAAGGCTTCAATTTTGATCGTAAGCTGCCCGCGATATGCGGATTTGGCTCAGAAAATTGAAGTATTTGCTTTGATGCCTCCTACAATATGAAGAGAAAGAGACAAGAAAATGAAACAACAGGCAAGTGCTCTCCCTTACCGGGTGAATGCCGATGGAAAAGTTGAAATATTACTTATCACATCAAAACGATCAGGAAAATGGCTTATTCCAAAAGGCCATGTGGAGCCGCAGGAAGAATTAGTGGAAGCTGCTGCGCGCGAAGCCTTGGAAGAAGCTGGTGTAAAAGGCGAGATATCTCCCCATTGCCTGGGCAGTTATATTTATAAAAAGGGCTCCAAAAAGTACGACGTTCGTGTTTACCCACTTGAAGTTAAAGAACAATTAGACGAATGGGAAGAGCATAAACTCCGTAATCGCCAATGGTATCAACAGGCAGAGGCAGCGCGCATCGTCAAGAACGCAGATGTTGGCAAGATTATTACGTCGTTTTAAAGCTTAAAAGCAGCTATTTGATCCGTCTAAGCGTATTTATCTTGTTAATCTGCAAACATCACGCTTTGTATAGCATGTAATGGAACCTACTACCGTATGTGTAAGCCTGACGTTTGCTCCGTAATCCAGTCTGTGAACTCTTTACTACCGTCGCAGACCGGCAGCACCAGCACGGCAGGCACCTCGTAAGGGTGCAAATTCTTTATGGTTTGAATAACCGATGTTGAAAGCACCGCCTGCGTTTTGACAAGCATTGCGACCTCTTCGTCACGCTGCGTTTGATTATTCCAAACGTAAACCGATATCATTTGTGGCAGAATATTAACGCAGGCCGCCTGTCGGCACTCCACCAGCACACGCCCGATTTCCGCGGCAACTTCAAGCGATGGACATGTTGTATAAACGATGACATGTTTGCCGTCTTGTTGCACGTGCGCCAACCTTTCCTGCCGTTGCAAAATAATTAACATACCATGTCTACAGTAGATATGGTTTTTGACAAACGGAATATGAGCCAGTCCGAATTGCAAAAAATTGCCTTTGTAGCAAGTGAACACGCAGAGGCGCTTGCAGCCCTTGACCGCCTTACGACACGCTATCCGCATACAACGCCGGACAAAGCCGATGTGATCGTGGCTCTTGGCGGCGATGGTCTGATGCTGCAATCTCTGCATGACCACATGCACGATGGCACACCGATCTACGGTATGAATCGCGGATCCGTTGGTTTCCTGATGAATGAATACAGTGAAGATGGCCTGATGCAGCGGCTGGCCGGTGCAGAACGCACATGCATTCATCCCCTCTCGATGGTAGCCACGGACCATACCGGCAAAACACACCATAGCCTGGCTATTAATGAGGTTTCACTGTTCCGGGCCAGCTATCAGGCTGCTAAGCTGAGAATTTCCGTCGACCACAAAATCCGCATGCAGCAATTGATCAGCGACGGTGTGTTGCTTTCAACACCAGCTGGTTCGACCGCCTATAATCTTTCAGCTCACGGGCCTATTCTGCCGATCGAAGCACCATTGCTGGCTCTGACGCCAATCAGTCCCTTTCGCCCGCGACGCTGGCGCGGCGCATTGCTTTCAAATAAAGCGCAAATCGAAATTGAAGTGCTGGAACCAGGCAAACGGCCGGTGAGCGCTGTGGCCGACCACAGCGAGATCCGCTCCGTCATCAAGGTGTTGATTGAAGAAGCCAAAGATATAAGCCTTTTCATGCTGTTCGATCCTGGCCACAATCTCGATGAACGGATTTTATCGGAGCAGTTTCTGGTGTGATCTGGCGAGGCAAGCTCTTAAAAGCTGACAGCAACATAAATGCTATAGTGTAAAGAAAAGGAGCTGGCGATGAAAGGCTTATATTTCGAGGAATTTGAGGTTGGTCAGACCTTTGAGCACGCCATCAGGCGTACGATCACGGAGATGGACAACGTGCTGTTCTCTACCATGACCCACAATCCGCAGCCCCTGCATATCGATTTTCACTTCGCCGAACAGACAGAATGGGGCAAGCCATTAGTCAATAGCCTGTTTACGCTTGGTTTGATCATCGGAGTGTCAGTCCACGAGACAACTCTGGGGACCACGATCGCCAATCTTGGCATGACCAATGTCAGGTTTCCCCATCCGGTCTTTCACAACGATACGATCCACACGGTTTCCGAGGTGGTCAGCAAACGCGAGAGCAAATCCCGCCCCGATGCCGGTATCGTCGAGTTCGTCCACCGCGGATACAACCAGCACGACCAGATGATCGCCGAGTGCACGCGCCAGGCTTTTATGCGCAGGCGTCCGAAAGCGGACTAGGCCGTGTCGCCAAACCGGCTCTCGCGTGCTAATTGAGGACACGGCCTAAGGAAATACCTTTCAAAACAATATCATGCCATTGGAGATTCCCATGCGCTCCATGCTTTTTGTACCAGGCGACAGCGAACGCAAGTTTCTCAAATCGCTCAGCAGTGGCGCCGATGCTATCATTCTGGATCTTGAAGATTCTGTCAGCCTTGCAAAAAAGCCAGAAGCTCGCACGCTGACCAGGCATTTTCTGCACCAGGCTCGCGCCGGACAACAGAACCACCCTGATCTATGGGTGCGCATCAACAGCCTTGACACGGATTTCTGGCTTCAGGACCTGGAAGCAATCCTGCCGGCCCAGCCCGATGGCATCATGATGCCAAAACCGCGCTCGGGCGCCGACGTCATGCGCCTGTCGGCGGAGTTGGACAAGCTGGAAACCGCCTCCGCTCTTGCCATCGGGCAGGTTAAACTGCTGCCGATCATCACCGAGACTGCCATCTCCGTTATCCAGATGCACACCTATATCGATTGTCCGAAGCGTGTCGTGGCAATGACGTGGGGTGCAGAGGACCTCCCGGGCGACATTGGCGCCAGCACCAACCGCGATGAGAACGGCTCACTGACCAGCATTTATCAACTGGCTCGCGATCTCTGTCTGCTGACCAGTGTCGCCGCCGGCGTACAACCGATGGACACCGTCTTTACAAACTTCCGTGACGACACAGGCCTGGATTGCGAATGCCGCCTGGCGGCTCGCGACGGCTACACCGGCAAAATGGC
The DNA here is from genome assembly GCA_963922535.1 of uncultured Hyphomicrobiaceae bacterium. Lineage (GTDB taxonomy): Bacteria > Pseudomonadota > Alphaproteobacteria > Rhizobiales > Hyphomicrobiaceae > Tectiglobus. The sequence continues at coordinate 27,379 of CAWUIN010000017.1, forward strand.
CATTCATCCGGCCCAGATTGACATCATAAACAAGGCCTTCACCCCGACGCCGGACGACGTTGCGCATGCCACGCGCATTATTGCAGCCTTCGACGCAACGCCAGACGCAGGCGTTGCATCGCTTGACGGCCAAATGCTCGATCGGCCGCACCTGACACGGGCACAAAAGTTGCTCGCCCGGGCAAAAAGCACCGGGCAGAATAAGAAGGCATGATCGCATTCAGTAATTTGAGCTAATTGCAGAATTCACACCTCTTCCAAGGCAGCCCTGCGTGCAGCTTCAAGTTCAACCGGATCGAAGCTCCATCTGCAGGCTCAGACTGACTTCATCATCACCAACTCTGCAGCCATCACGCCGTTGTCACCGGCTTTTTAGGCGCCCCGCTCTCAGTACGCTTGACGCCTTCGCTCTCATCCTGCAGCGCCGCTGCGATGGAAGGCGGTGTCTGCAGCGGTCCCAAGCCGAGAACTTCATACATCTGCGAGAGCCGCATAAAGGACTTGGGCTCCATTTCATCAAGGCTGCCGATCACGTAGCGGACAAGATTAAGAGCGCGGTGGCGCTCCTGCTCGCTTGGCAGCAATAGAGGCAGTGTCGCAAGCCCCTGTTCGGGCTCGAACTGCACTACGAGGCTTTGCTCATGGATGATCTGCTCACGCTTAAAAGCGCCGATGCTGGTAAACGGTTCGCGTGTAGTCAGCACTTCGGAGGACCGCTTGAGCCTGTCGTGACGCACGTTACCGCCTGCGTCGGCGAGCAACACAAGCATGCGGATCGCTGCTTCGGCTAAGCCACCTTTTGCGATGCAGGCAAGGGCGAGTTGAACCTCCGGCAAGCTGCGCAGTTCGTCCACGGCCCTGCGTGTGCGGCTCCGCACCCGGGATGCACCATAGGTAACGGCCAGCGGATTGGCATAGATCATTAAAAAGCTTGCCTCAAACGCCATGGCGCGGCTGTCGCGCCACACATTCCAGGCGTACTCGACGTAATCTGCCCAAAGCTTCTCGGCGAGCAGAAACGGATTATCCGGCTGCGCTTTTTGACGCTGAGCACGCACCTCTTCCGCCTGCGCCTTGACCGGCGCCATGAGAGGATTGCTTGAGGCGAAAATTTCGCGCTGCACCCGCATCGGGTGCAACCGTCGCATGACTTCGCCCATCTGCCCCGATCCCACCTGTTTTACAAAAGTACGGATGGCGATGTCATAGATTTCCGCCATGTTCTCCGACAGGCGCGCAACGGCGGCGAAAGCCTGTTCCTCGTTACGATCATCGTCCAGAGCCAGAATGTCGCTCATCTTACGGTTGACAAAATCAAGCGTGAACCGGCGGTTCATACCTTCGCCAACAGCATTTTTGATGACGATTTCATACAGTCCGGGAGGCAGGGCTTCAATCGTTGGCAATGTGCCAGCCATCTCGGAATGCTCTTTTTTCGCAACCGACGAAGAGACGAAAATGCCGAGATGGCCAACTTCTTCATGCACCATGTAGAAGATGCGTTGGCCCCGGATCTCGATCTCAGTTTCGTCCGCGTAGGTATCGACAATCCAGTTCAGTGCCTGCTGCGGCGGCGTAATAGTGTCACCATGGCTGGCAAATACGATAATCGGCGCTTTGATGGCCTTTAAGTCAATCGGACGGCCGGTCTCAAGGCGTGCCTCGTTCGCACCAAGGCGATTGCCGACGAACAGGTTTTCGACGATCCAGTGGATCTCGGCCTCGTTCATCAGGTAGAAGCCTCCCCACCACTTTTCGAATTCCAGAAAGCGCTTTTCCGTTCTCTCATCGATATTAGCAAAAAGATCGTAGTAATTTCTGAACCAGGTGCGGCCGGGGTTCAGCATCTCGAAATTAAGGACGAGATTGGCACCGTCGAATTTACCACCGCCAAGGTCTGACAGCAAAAGCACCGGTGTAATGCCTGCCACCATGCCGCCAGTATAACGCATTGGATCCTGGCCGAGCCGACCTGCCCAGTACGACATTGGCGCACCATTAAGAACAATAGGCCCGGTCAGGTCAGGATTGCGTGCCGCTAGTATTGCGGTTGCCCAGCCACCTTGGCAGTTGCCCATCACCACCGGGCGCGGACTGTGCGGATGCCGGCGCTGGACTTCGCGAAGAAATGCTGCCTCGGCGTGGGTCACGTCGGCGAGCGTTTGATTGGGCTCGGGTATGGGGCGGAACGCGACGAAATAGACGGGATTTCCATGGCGCAGGCCAACCCCGACTTGACTGTCAGGCTTGAAGCCGCCGATCCCGGCGCCGTGTCCGGCACGCGGATCGATGATCATGTAGGGGCGTTGCCGCTCATCAATCTCAATGCCTTCCGGCGGTAAAATCTTCAACAACATGTAATTGCACGGACGTGGCAGGTCCTTACCGTCCATAATGACCTCGTAGTCATATATCAAGACGGGAGGCGCGCCGATAGCCTCGTGCTCAAGGAATATATCGCCACGTTTTCGTAGCGCATCCAGCGTGAGTGTTGCGCGCTGAAACGAATCCATGACATAGCTTGTCCAGCTCTCAGCCAACCCCGGCACGTCTCGTTTTTGCGTCGCATCGGATATCTCTTGCGCTTGCTTCAACATCGTGTCGGCAGCCACTTTGGAGGCATTGTACAGCCGTGCGATATGCCGTGGCACTGCAGCGTGCAGGAACGCAAGCCGCTGGTCCTGGGGTGCATCGCCCGGCATCATATTGAGCAACGGTTGAGCATCTATCATCGCTTATTCCCTTTATATAACAAGCAACGATTAGCCAACTTTAGAACGAAAAGCCATACCTTTGAAAGGCTGTAATTAGCTTTCTTGAGCTATTGCGGATGGCATGTGGACTGCATCTGTGCCGGGATTAACAATGCCACCTCTGCATTTCCTATGAGCTGACAGCACAGGAAGCCCGCACACGACACGACGAGAGGCTTTTAAAATGAAAACCAGCGATCATGCTGTAATCAGGCGAACCGTATACTACGTCATTTTTTAAATTTATAGCCCATTCCGCCACTTATTGGACGGCGTGAACGCTGAGGCCTCAGGCCGGCGCGGCTCGCTAATCCAGAGGTGGCGGCCCGGATGCATACCTGCGCCCTGGGCGGCTGGCACGGCGCTGGCGCGCATACGGTTGAGCAGGCGCGTATCGGCGTTGCCGCATGCAGGATGAATGCCGCCGTTGCCATCAACAATTTTCCGCCAGGCCGCCTTGCGAGCATCGAATGTCGCCTTATCGCCAAGTGGGGTGCAATTTATTTCGTTACGATTGAGGTCGATGATAATCTCATCGCCGTCCTCGGCCAGCGCAATCGGGCCGCCAAGCGCCGCCTCAGGGCCAACGTGACCTATGACGAGGCCGACGGAGCCGCCGGAGAAGCGCGCATCTGTCATCAGAGCGATAACGATATTGCGCGCACGGCAGAGTGCGGTAATGCGTGAAGTTGGATCAAGCATTTCCGGCATGCCGGGCGCACCGCTTGGGCCTTCGTATCGCACAATCACGACATCGTTGTTCTGAAAGCTGTCCGGTGCATTTTCCAGTGCGTCCAGCAGGCTCTGTTCGCCGTCAAAAATACGTGCCGTACCCCGGAAAACATTATTTTCCAGCCCACCCTCAACGCCGGCCAGTTTCAGAATGGCGCTGAAATCCGGCGACAGGTTGCCGGCCAGCATGCGCAGCCCCCCGGTGGGTTTATAGGGCGCCTTGACAGGGTAAATCACCGTACCGTCAGGCTTCCCGGCAGCAAGACGGGTAATTTGCTCAGCCAATGTCTCACCGGTGCACGTCATCACGGCACCGTTGATGAGGCCGGCCTCCATGAGTTCCCTCACAATCACCTGCACACCGCCAACGCTGTCGATATCCGCCATGGAATAACGCCCGTAGGGCCGCGCATCGGTGAGGACTGGCACAATGTCCTGCGAGAGATGGTTGAACTCCTCGGGGGTGATGATGTCCCGCCAGAAGTTTTCAAATCCCGCCGCACGCGCAATTTCCGGTGCATGCAGTACGACATTGGTTGAGCCGCCGATCGCCATTGCGGTAATCACAGCGTTACGGATAGCATCGCGGCCAACGATATCGCGTGGCGTGAGATTACTCCTGATCATGCCATCGAGATAGCTGATCAGTTCGTCCGGGAATTGCTCAAGACGGCGTGGATCGTCAGACGGCGGTGCAACCATATGCAAAGGCTGCAAGCCAACAAGGCCGATGAACGTCTGCATGGTATTATAAGTGAACATGCCGCCGCAGCTGCCATAGCCGGGGCAGGCCTCATGGGCGATGCGCTTTTTGTGGGCCTCATCGATATGTCCAGCCACCTGGTAAGCCGAGATAATATCCAGCGGTTCGCTGGTTTGGCTGTCGCTCGCCGGACGGATTGGACCGTCCGACATAACAATGGCCGGACGATTATGTTCCAAAATCGCGCACAAGGTGCCAACGGGTGGTTTATCGCAGGCAACAACGGCAATGGTGCCTTCCAGGCCGCTGGCGCTTAGATGTTCGCAGACGCTGTCCTGGGTGACTTCACGGCCGATCAGCGAATAGCGCATTTCGCGTGTTCCATTGCGAATGCCGTCGGATGTGGCAATCGTGTACTCCGCCTGTACCAGTCGGTAGCGCAGCTTGCCGTCTTTTATGCCGATGCGCTGACGCAGGCGTTCCTGGATGGCCTCCACCTTTGGTTGCACACCGATATAACACTGACTGTCCCCCTTGTTGCCGATAACACCGATCGATGGTTCATGGATCAGCTCCACATCCGTGCCGATTTCGCGTGCAATGCCATAAGTCTGGGCATTGCGGCCCGGATGATTGTCAATCAGGACAGTACGGTTGTTCGACAACTTGTTTTCTCCTTGAGATGGCCGGGAAGCCGTTTATTGAGACATCCATATCCCACTATTATGCTGGATATCTCGCTAATGGCAATTGCGCACACAGACAAGGGTCCGCCTGCGCCAGGCTAGAGGTCTATATCACTTAAAATGTTAGGTTAAGATCACGTATCCCGGCATTTTAAGTGATACAGAACACTAGCGAAGATGAGGTTGCAGCGTTAATCTTCGGGATCATAAATTCTGCGGGAAAGGAGAACAAACGCGAAAAGCTTCTTCGTTATATGCCACAGTTATTGCGGGTTGCCGCCGCAATTTTTCTATCGGCTGAACCGACAGGCGTTTTGCGCAAGCCACCCAAGAGGCAATCCAGGGTGTGTCACTGGCATCGGACAGACGTTCAGCGCTGATTGCTGATACTGGTAAAGCAGCAGGCGCGGACAATTGAGGTACTGTCTCACTTTTCCAGCCGATTTGACGTCCAAGCCTTTTCCTCTCTACAAAGCTGTAACGGCCTGCTTGGATAAAATCCCGAGCGCAACGACAGCAAGGAAAACGTGGATCATGAAACTTGCAGACTTGGTACCGCCTGAAGCAGATCTGCCGGTCGGCGCCGCTACAATCGACATTGCCGCCATTACAGCAGACAGCCGGCAGGTCAAAGCAGGAACGCTGTTTGCCGCCATACCCGGCACACGTTTTGATGGCGCCCGTTTCATCCCCGATGCGGTGGCCGCCGGTGCAGCAGCGATACTGGCGGCAGCCGATGCTGACATCCACGATTGTCCGGTGCCTGTCATGCGCGCTGTCGATCCGCGCCGGATACTAGCTTTCATGGCGGCACGCCTTTACGCCCGCCAGCCTGAAACCACCGTGGCAGTAACCGGCACCAGCGGCAAAAGCTCGGTAGCCGAATTCACACGGCAGATTTTTATGTCCCTCGGCCATCGGGCCGCCTCCGTCGGCACCATCGGCATCGTCAAACCGGATGGCAGCATTTACGGCTCACTTACCACACCTGACCCAGTGATGTTACACGCCATACTGGCCGAACTGGCCGATGAAGGCGTCACACATCTGGCATTCGAAGCCTCATCGCACGGTCTCGACCAGCGGCGCCTGGACGGAGTTAAGCTCGCTGCAGCTGCATTCACCAATCTTGGTCGCGATCATCTCGATTATCACCCCACTATCGAAGACTATCTGGCAGCCAAGCTGCGATTATTCGATACTCTACTGCCGGAAGGAGGTGGCGTTGTCCTCAATGCGGATGTGCCCGAGGCAGCGCGCATTACCGAGATAGCCAGGGCACGCCAGCAGCAAATATGGCGCATCGGCTGCAGCGAGGATGCTACGCTGCGGCTTGACGAGGTCCAGCCGGATGGTTTTGGGCAGCGTATCGTAATTGCTTACGAGGGAAAATTAGAGAGCGTTCGGCTTCATTTAATCGGCACCTATCAGGCGATGAACGCGCTAACCGCCGCCGGGCTGGCGCTGGCAGTGGGCGCGCCGTTCGAGTTGGTCGTGCCGGCACTGGAGAAACTCGCCGGCGTTCGCGGACGACTTGAGGTTGTTGGCGCGGTGCGCGGCGCCACCGTGGTCATCGACTATGCACACAAACCGGATGCGTTGGCGGCCGCCCTTGATGCGCTGCGCCCCTTTGTGACAGGCCAACTGATTTGCGTATTTGGCTGCGGCGGTGATCGCGATCCTGGCAAGCGGGCGATCATGGGGCAGATTTCAGCTGCAAAGGCCGATGTGACAGTTGTGACCGATGACAACCCGCGCTCGGAAGACCCTGCTGCTATTCGTGCCGCTATCCTGGCCGCCGCGCCCGGAGCTCGCGAAATCAGCAGCCGTGGCGAGGCCATCGCTGCCGCGCTGGCCATGGCCGGTCCGGGCGATGTGGTTCTGATTGCCGGCAAAGGCCACGAAACCGGCCAGATCGTCGGCGATAAGATCCTGCCCTTCTGCGACCATGATGCCGTCGCAGCGGTGCTGAAGGAAATGTAGGTCAGGTGCAGATTAGAACACAGTATTCATCGTTCATCGAGGCGGCAATTTATATGTTATCAAGCTTGGCAGAAGAACGGTGAAAATGATTGAACAAACCGCAACATAGGCGGCCATTGCCATGAATTGGATTTCAAGGCGAATGCCTGCATCTAATAGCTGCCCCATCAATGCCGGCGAAATTGCTGTTGACAAGACCAGGAACGCAACGCTCAGCGCTCTGATCGAGCCCAAATGATCTGTTCCATAAAGTTCAGCCCAGAGCGCCCCCAGAACAATCGAGGCGCCACCCGCCGTTGCTCCCGTAAGCGCCATGAATAAAGCTGCAGATACGAGCGTATCAGTCAAAGCCATCAGGACCAGCCCGCATGCCATTGGCCAAAGATAAATTGGTAAAAGCCTGGCCGTCCCAAAACGGTCGACAAACCAGCCGCAAACGAGTGCCGTGGTAATGGAGCAGACAGCATAAAAGGGATAGAAGGCTGCAAAATCAGCCAATAACCACCCTTTTGTCTTAACCAAATGCACCTGATGGAATAAAACCCCGGTGATGAGAAAAGGCGGTGCCAGTATGCCAGGCAAGAGCATATAGAAACGAATATCACGCAGCACATCCCCGCGCGTCCAGGACGTTTGTTTTGTGGTACCATTCTCAAAAACATTAACGCTGGATTGTTTGAGCTGGCGAGATGATGTAACGAGGCGCCCCAGCACAAAAATAGCTGGCAGTACGACTGATACAATTGTCAGGGATGCCAAATTCCAAAACTCACGCCACGTCATTAAAGAGAGCAATAAGGCGGCTAGCGATGGGAAAATAGCTTCACCCGCTGGATACCCCAAAGCCGCAATACTGAGTGCGCGGCCCCGCTCCTTGTCAAACCAACGCGCCATTGCCGTCGCGGATAAGTGACCGAGCATGCCCTGACCGCACAACCGAAGGCCAAACAGCGCAACACAAAGCATAACAATTGACTGAGAATTCGCGAGCAAAGCAGCAAATACGGCCAGCGTCAGCAGGGTGACAATGCTAAGCGTTGGAATATCGATACGATCTGCTGCTTTGCCTAACCAAAGCAGCAAGAAACCACTGGCCAGAGTTGCCAGCGTGTAAATCGTGCCGAAGCTCCCGTGTGATAAGCCCAGATCTGCTCTGATTTCACCGGAGAACATAGAGATAAAGTAAGTTTGCCCCACACAGGAGGCAAAGGTCAAGAGGAAACCAAGGCCGAGTGCCGGGCCTGCTTTATACAGAAAACCAATCGGGATCATGTAAACTCTTGAATGCTTGGGTGGTTGCACCGTGATGATTTTGTATCTGATGACAAATTCAGAAAAGCGGAGGGAACCTTCAGATGTCGCGCTTCAGGCCCCAATCATCGCGTTTGACTTGACCTGGAGCACGCCGATAAAAATCTAAATCGATTTTTTCCGATTTGACGGGAGGGGTTGGCATAAAGCATTTTGTCTGGCATTGCAGCCTTTTATTGTTTAAGGCTGTAGCCATTAACGTTCGTTTCCATTATGTGGACCTTGTGGATCAGGTGGTCAAGCAAAACGCCCGTCACCGTTACGTCATGCCCCGGCATTGCATTTCTCTGCATTGTAGGGAACGGATTATTCATCATCCCGATTGCCTAATACTAACACTGATGCTGCAGATGCAGACAGGGGCAAGACGATAATGCAACCCGGCAGGTCTGTAATGCGAAAGTATGAGTTGGAACTTTCCCGTGTTGATCTGACGTCTCATGATACATCTAAGCCGTGTCGTCAATTCGCAGGGCTTAGTTACGATTGTGTATTTCTGGCTGCCACCCATGATAAACTTAACTGCGAAATTATCAAAACAAGTACAAGACTGATCGTTGACACCCGCACTCACCATCGTAGGCCGGCCAATCATATCGTAAAGGCTTAAAGATGCACAATATTACAACTCCGATTACTGATCGCAAGATACGCTTCGCACTTGTTGGATGCGGCCGTATTTCAAAAAATCATTTTGCGGCTCTGCAAAAGCATGCCGATCGTGCCGAGCTGG
>CAWUIN010000018.1:0-35898 GCA_963922535.1 uncultured Hyphomicrobiaceae bacterium
GACCGGATATCCCTGGATTATGGAGTGTGTCAGTTAATATATGGATTGGTATAACTCTAAGGCGTCGCAGGCTAACACGTGCCGGCAATCAGTTCGTATCTTGGCCTTTCATAGCTTCTCTCAGAGCAAGCAAAAATAGGTTTTTCGTGACATCAAACTCGGATTTAGATTCTGATTTTTCCGAACACTGGCCAAAGGCTGCCACAAGCGCTGCGATCTTCAGGGGGCAGGAAATCCTGATCGTCAAACGCGGCAAAGGCCGTATGCAGGGCCTTTGGAGCTTTCCCGGCGGACATATCAAGCCGGGAGAAACCGCGCGTGCCGCAGCCACCAGGGAAGTGCGTGAAGAAACCGGCGTCGTCGCGGATATCAAATCGCTTGTCGACGTGCACGATGCCATCTTTTTCAATGATAACAAGGAATTACGCGCGCATTACACGATTAGCGTATATTGCGGCGTATGGCTATCCGGCGAGCCCGTAGCGGCCAGTGACGCCAGTGCAGCGCATTTCGTGCTGCTCACAGACCTCAAGAGCTACCAGCTTACACATGGCATTGAAAATTATGCCAGACGCGCCGCAAAGATTCTTCACAGCCTGGGCGACATTTAGATAATTTGAGTTCCATCCGGATGATCAGGCACTTTACTGTCGATTTATTACTGTTAGTTTATAAATTATATACAATTGTCATCGATGCAGTACATCAACGGAGCAACCATAATGAGTATCCCCCTGGGCATTGCCCTGTTTTTCGTGATCTGGTGGATTGTTCTGTTTGCCGTCCTGCCGTTCTTTATCCGCACCCAGGCTGAAGCTGGTAGCGTCGTGCCGGGAACTCCGGCCAGCGCACCGATGCGTTTTTCTTTTGCGCACGTCGCAAAGGTCAACACAATGGTGGCCGTTGCTGTATTTCTCGTTGTCTGGGGCTGCATAGAAATCGATATCTTCGGCATCGGACAGATGGCAGCTATGGTTAATCGCTGACGCTATGCCCTAACACCTTAAAATTGTAATTCAAGTACGCGCGTGGCCGGGCACCCGTGCTCATAGCCTTGCGCAATCAGGGTTCCGCGGGCAGCATCGCTCATCATGACAAGCCGCGTGCGATCATTCAGAATTGGCGGCTTAAGCCATTTAAAACCGCCATCCATATCGCAACGGGGCTCGACCACATTGGCGAGCATCTCAGCAACACGTCCGGCACTGTTGCAGCCTCGTTCGCGGCCGGTCCATCCAGGTGCCTGCCAGGCATTGGCTACCGCATGGGCGCCATCGCGGACGTATGCCGCCGTCTCTGTGCGCTCGATAATACAAAGTTCGTCCGCCCGAATGCCGGTAAGGGAAAAGATCGCCGGTGCGGCGACCGGAGTTTCGATGAGCCGCTGGCGGGCGCTCGTATAATTGAGGGCGCATACAAAAACCTCACGCAGAACCTGTGCCGGCGTCGCATAAGGTGTGTTCCAGACCCTGGTCTTGTTGGCCAGCCAATCGACAGAATAAACGCCGCCACCGCGACGGAGCATTGGTGCTTGGTTAAGCGCGGCAGCAAACCGTCCGGGCGCCATGGCCTGAAGAACCCCGGTGTAGCCAGGCCATGTCATGGTCGCAAAGGGGCCGATCTGGGCGTTAACTTTGGCGGCGATCACGTATCGGCCGAGGCCAGGCGTACGCCAGTCGAGTACGCGTGTCAGGCGTGCACTTTCAGCATGCGGCGCCGGGTGGACGCCAACCGTACACCCCCATTCGTAGTTGACCGACAGATAATAGACGCCGGGGCGGCCGAGCCGGTCTGCTATGCGGTCAATCTCGGGCAGGTAAGCGTTTTGCCATTTGGCCAGCCAACGGCGGGAAAGCCAGTCAAGCCCTTGCAAAAACCGCTTTGGCACCAGATGGGTTGCCGAGTGAATCAAGGCGTGGGCACGCTGCTCGTCCGCCAGCAACGTTTCGTAGGGAAAGTCTGGTCCGGTTTCAATAACCGGGATGTCTGCCAAGTCCTACACCATAGTTGCCTTTGAACGTTCCGGCTGCATGATTGAAACAAGAAGTATCAGTATGGATTGACTTTTTGCATTTTTCCGAGGATATATAGGAGCCTGTGTGTAAAGCAATGTATTGCACGTGTAAAACGCTGCTTTTTGAAGCTTACCGGCATTTAGTGATCTGTATCACTTAAAATGTTGGGTTAGGACGTCCAAATTTTATTTCTTCCAAGGCGCGGTGAGTGCAGTGATACGAGTATCATAAGCGAGCCGCAACGCTGGCAGTAGCAAAATTTGGACGTCCTAACCCAACATTTTAAGTGATACAGATCACTAGCTGAGATACTCCAGTTCTTCGATAGTGCACAGAAGATCTCTGATTAAAGAGATCCGGCCGGCTGAGAACGCGGAGATTTCCAATTGAAGTTCGCAGACTGACTGCGATTGCCACAGGGCACGATAAGAATTAAGGACTGTGAGAAATGTACGCTGTTATTAAAACGGGTGGCAAACAATACCGGGTTGTAGCTAACGATATCCTTGAAATTGAGCGTCTTGATCACGAAGACGGCGCAAAAATCGAATTTGTCGAAGAAGATGTGTTAATGGTCGGTGCAGGTGAAAGCGTTAAAATCGGCACACCGTTCGTGAAAGGCGCCAGGGTTGCCGCTGAGGTGCTTGCACAGACACGCGGGCCGAAACTGATTGCGTTTAAGAAACGCCGCAGGCAGAATTCACGCCGCAAAAAGGGCCACCGTCAGGATCTGACCACGCTCCGCATTACTGAAATAACGCTCGCACCCGAAGAGACAGCTTCTGCATAAGAGCATAATCCGGCTAAGATCCAGGATATCTGAGAGGAATTGAGAAATGGCACATAAAAAGGCAGGCGGCTCCTCGCGCAACGGCCGCGATTCGGAGTCCAAAAGACTTGGCGTGAAGAAATTCGGTGGAGAATTGGTCATCCCCGGCAATATTATCTGCCGCCAGCGTGGTACCAAATGGCATCCGGGTCCGAATGTCGGCATTGGTAAAGATCACACTATTTTTGCCAAAGTGCAAGGCCACGTCAAATTCGCCACAAAGCGCAACGGGCGTACTTACATTTCGGTTGAACCCGTCACTGCAGAAGCCGCGGAATAATTCATCCATTTAAAGACGCAGCACAGATTTGTGAAAGCGCAGGGGAGAGGGGCGACCATCTCCCTTTTTTAGTGCAGAATCATTGCTATAAAGCACCAGCGGTTTACAATAGAGACCAGAACGAAACAATTTCTTCTGCGCATCCTCCGACCGGAAGATGCTGCCGTGATAACCATACTGATCGCCAACTGGAGCGTGCCGCAATATCTGGCAATGCCGCGTTGACAGGTCTTATTTGGGATATTGGTTTGGGAACCCCTCTCGGGGCAAGGTTTGCACTCCACAGGCAATTGGCGCCGTCCCGGGCGGGATTTCATTTCAATGCGCCGGACGATGACGAGATGACGAGCAATGCACCTTCACTGCGAGGCGCAAAATAGTTTTGTCTCAAGATTTCCGGTAAAACAGAAATATTCTGCGTGCCCCGCAATGCCCTTCAGCCAAGCCTTGGGACACGTCTCATCCGTCAATACTACGAGGCTTTACACACATGAAATTCCTTGACCAGGCAAAGATTTATATCAAGTCCGGTAAGGGGGGCGACGGCTGCCTGTCCTTCCGGCGCGAAAAATTTATTGAGTATGGTGGCCCCGACGGTGGCGATGGCGGTAAGGGAGGCGATGTCTGGGTGCAATGCGTTGCAAACCTTAACACGCTGATTGATTACCGTTATCAGCAACACTTCAAGGCCGAGAACGGCAGCCCCGGTATGGGGAAAAATCGTGCCGGTGCCAACGGCAGCGATTGCATCGTCAAAGTGCCGCCAGGCACGCAGGTCTATGATGAGGACCAGGAGACCATGATTGCGGATATGCAGGAGCCTGGCGCACGGGCCCGCATTGCCAAGGGCGGCAACGGTGGCTTTGGCAACGCCCACTTTAAATCCGCCACCAATCAGGCGCCACGCCGTATCAATCCAGGGTTGTCCGGCGAAGAGCTAACTATTTGGCTCCGTCTGAAACTGATTGCCGATGCCGGCCTGGTTGGCCTGCCGAATGCCGGCAAATCGACATTCCTTGCGACCGTTTCCGCTGCCAAACCTAAGGTTGCGGATTATCCGTTCACCACCCTGCATCCAAATCTCGGAGTCGTGCGAGCCGGCGAGCACGATTTTGTCCTTGCCGATATTCCAGGACTGATCGAGGGGGCCAATGAAGGCAGCGGCCTGGGTACGCGTTTTCTCGGCCATATCGAACGTTGTCGTGTCCTGTTGCATTTGGTGGATGTTAGCGGCGAAGACGTGGGCGACGCTTATACAACTATTCGCCACGAACTCGAGGCCTATGGTGCTGGCATCGAAAGCAAGCCAGAGATTGTTGCTCTGTCAAAGTGCGATGCTATTGACTCTGAGGAACTTATGAAAAAACACAGCATTCTGCAGCGCCTCAGCGGCACAACCCCCATTGACCTGTCGGCCGTTTCCGGTAAAGGGGTGCGTGATGCACTGTTTGCGCTCTCCACCCTTATCCGCCAGTCCCAGGATCAGGAACGCGAGCTTGAAGACGCCACCGGGACACACAAGACCTGGAAGCCGTAAATTGTGTTACGAACTTTCTTGATGTATGTGAAAGGGCCGCAGTTGAGCACCTACTTAGGGCTCCCACCAAAACAAACGCTTCGGTTTTCTGCGCCGATTTCGCAAATCCGCTTCGTGTGGCAACTGAAGATACGACTGTGTTGATTGTGCTATTTACATCTAAACAATAGATCACTAAACAAACGTGGAACAGGCCCGAGGTTAAAGTATGAGAAATGTCGTGCGTTGTGTATGGGGCATGGTTGGTCTGGCCGGCCTCATCATTACTTTTCTCTATGGAGATGCGGCTAGCACACCAGATTTTTTGAGAAGAATTACTCTGTATTTCAGCACGTTAACAATATTAACCAATACAATTGTCACAATCGCTTTCTTCGTTCCGTCTCTCCTGCCTCATACAAGGGCTGGCCAGTTTTTTTCCAACGCAACCGTGCGCACATCAATTGCCGGTTATATCGTCATTGTCGGCGTTGCTTACCACCTTTTTCTCACGCCTGTATCTGAGCTTGAGGGCATGCGATACGCCTGCACGGTCATCACGCATTATGTCGTCCCGTTATTATTCATCCTGGACTGGTTGTTTTTGACGCCAGGAAAAGCCGGTTTGCCATGGGTCACAGGTGGCAGATCCCTCATATACCCGATCTGCTATACCGTCTGGATATTGCTTTATGGGGCCCACACCGGCTGGTATCCATACCCGTTTGTCAATGTGGATACACTCGGTTATCAGCAAGCGCTTACAAATATTGCAGGCTTTTTTCTTGCTTTCGTTATATTACAATTTTTTCTTGTCGCTTCAGGCCGCTTAATTGGAACGAAACAAGCTGTTTAAAGAATTTCCTGATTTGTATTTTAATTGCATTACTTTGTCCATTTGATCTATGTCTGGGCCGATGCATGACCTGAATAATATTCAGTTGAGATGAGCTGGGAGAATAAAAGATCATGGTCGCCTTGAAAGAACGAGAAGAACTGCTGCGTGTCTGACTGGCCGAATTGGATGCCCGTCTACACCGCATTGAGGATCATCTCGAGCAGCCGCCAAATCCGGATTGGGAGGACGGTGCGCAGGAAGTCGAGATGGATGAGGTGCTTGAGGGGCTTGGCAGCGCAGGCCAGATAGAAATGGAGGCGATCCACGCTGCCATTGCACGCATCAAGGCAGGTACCTACGGCGTTTGCACACGCTGCGGGAACGATATATCCAGTGCAAGGCTTGACGTTATTCCGCATACCAACTTGTGCAGAACATGCGCGGCAGCAGTTGCGCAAACCGCATAAGTAGGTTCTGTCAGCTTGCAGCTATACGCCAGAAAATGACGATTTAGGAGCATGCGACGGCATGAAGGTATGGACAGGATGCGTTAAGATAACTTTATAAGTACTCAGTTCAGAGCTGCGCCGATAGGCTGCCTTGAGTGATTGTTTTTCATACTATATAAAAGCTAAAGCTACTTTGCAAAAGTCCATTGGCCGGGGCGAATTTTATTGCAACGCAGCTGCATTTGCCTGAGGTGGCATTGCACTTAGTTTTCGCAGATGCGCGCCTTTCCGATCCAGCATGGAAACAGACATTTTTTACGGCTGGACCGGTTGGCGGCTGTGATGCCGACAGACATTTAACTTTGCGCATCCGCTGGTAATTCGCTAATGGCCGCCCTAATGCGCAATATCACGCGTTACATTGCCATTGTTGCTTTGGTATTCAACAATACCTTGATCTGATTAGGGAGCCGACCAACATAAATGTTTCAATTTTATGAGTCTGAGCCGCAAATCGCAGAGCACTTACTGTTAAAATTGAAGCGTTTATATTGGTCGGCTCCCTCCGGCACGATTGCGGTGCATTTGGAATATGACTGCACTGTCTGAAATGTTTTATTATTTCATGGCGTGCTTCATAGGCTCAGATCTCAACAGACCATTAGATTACAATTCTATTCGGAGCAACGCGTGGAGATTATTCGCAGATTCAAGAGCCTGTTGGGCCAGCCTGACGACGTTGCCTTACCGAAGCGGCAGCCGGGGTCGCGGGCTGCGGTGGCATTTGCTTCGAGCCTGACATTTGAAAATGTCGTGTGCCGATTTGACCATGCCTACGCCGTGCGCGATGTTTCATTACATGTCGACGTCGGGGAAATCGTCTGCCTGCTGGGACCGTCTGGTTGTGGCAAAACGACTTTGCTGCGCCTTGCCTCGGGCATTGAGCGGCCGACTGCTGGACGCATTTTGCTCAATGATTACGAGGTGGCGGGCTCTGAGCGGTTTGTACCGCCTGAACGGCGTAATATTGGTTTGATGTTTCAGGATTTTGCGCTTTTTCCACACCTGACTGTCCTGGAAAACGTTGCTTTCGGCCTTAGAAGACTTGGCCGGCAGCTGGCTGCCCAGGAAGCATTTGCTTTGCTGGTCCGCATCGGGCTTGACCGTTATGCCCGCGAGTATCCGCATATTCTATCCGGCGGTCAACAGCAGCGCGTGGCGCTGGCGCGGGCAATTGCACCGCGTCCTGCGGTTATTCTGATGGATGAGCCGTTTTCAGGCCTCGATGTTTATCTACGTGAGAGGTTGCGCCGTACAACGCGTGAATTGTTGAAGGAAACACGTTCAACCGGGATTATTGTAACCCATGATCCGGATGAGGCGTTACAACTCGCAGACCGTGTCGCCGTGATGCGAAATGGGCGCGTTGTGCAGGTTGGCGTATCAGACCATCTCTATCATCATCCTGCAGATCTTTTCGTTGCACGGCTGTTTTCTGAAATCAACGAATTGCCGGCCGTTGTCAGGAATGGCGCGATTGACATGCCATTTGGCCGTTTCCCGGCTGCAGGCTTTAAGGACGGTGCGAAAGTTGTATTTTGCGTGCGCCGGCGTGCCGTTCGTCCGCATTGGAAGGGAATTTCCGGGCGTATTCTGGCAACGCAATTTCAGGGCGATCTGGCGCAACTGACAATTGGAATTTCCGGCCTCGAAACGCCGCTCATCAGCCTTGTCCGCGAAAAGATGACACCGCACGTCGGCGATAACGTTATGATTGCCGTCGATCCTGCGGGGACATTAATCTTTGAAGAAGAAGATTGAAATCATCCAAGAATTTTAAATAAGTGTCTCAATAACATACCATGAGAGGCTTGCGGCTGCATTGGCTCTCTGTCGGTACCAATTGAAAACTCAAAACTCAGCCTTGCAGCCAGGCTGGCAATTTCTGGGCGCGTTGATGGATAACCGACACAGGAATATCAGCCATGCTGTGAACGCGCGTGGAGAGAAAATTCATTAAAGCTTTGCGGTTTCCCTGGCTTTGCAGAGCATCATATGGAATGGTTTCGCCAATATGAACCCTGAGCGGACGCCCGACCTGGTTACGTAACTCGCGAATGATCAAAGACTGGCGCAAAATCGGTGAGAATTTGCTGACGAAGTGAAACAGCGGTGAACACTGCCCTTCAAAATAAAGCGGTATAACCTGGGCCCTGGCGCTTTGAACCATGCGCGCAGTGAACGGCTTCCATGGAAGGTCAACGGCGCGGCCAAACGTGGTTGGCGAGGTAGCCACACCACCTGAAGGAAACACAACGATGGTTTCACCCTGGCCCAGTAACTCCAATGCCTTTTTGCGCGTTGCCAGGTTCACGATCTGCGCCTGGCGGGTTCCGGAAAAATCCACGGGCAGTGAATAATGGCGTATTTCAGGTATCTTGGTCAGGTCTTTGTTGATCAGAACTTTGAAAGGTCGGCCAAGCTCTTCCGCCAACGCAAGTGCAGCAAGGCCGTCCAGAATACCGAACGGATGGTTGGAGACAATAATAACAGGTGAAGATGGATCAATACGAGGCGGCCATATGCCAGAGCTTATTTCGAGTTCAACGCGTATCAGCTCCAGAGCCGGCCTGATAACCGGAGCTTCCTTGCCAAAATACTGGCTGCGCCAGATTTCGTAAATTGGCACGAAGTAGTCTCGCCCGGCAAGACGTTCAATTAACTGAATGAAAAACCGCTTTAAAGCGGGATCATCTTGCGCAGCGTATGTCAATTCGGGAAATTTCACCGCGCAAGACCCTTCTCTTAACTTGCAGCGCGCTTCAGATCTGGAGGTATGGCTTCATGAGATAAAGCAGCGATGGCCTCAACCAAGCTCATCACTGTTTGCTGCTGGCTGCCAAGCCTTCGAATTGAAACCATGCGCTCTTCAGCCTCTCTTTTGCCAACAACCAAAAGAACCGGCACCTTGGCCAACGAATGTTCGCGGACTTTGTAATTGATCTTCTCGTTTCGGCTATCCGTTTCTGCGATGAGCCCTTCAGCCGCGCATGCCTGCTGTACCTGGTGCGCATAATCGTCCACTTCCGAGACAACGGTGCACACAACGATTTGCACAGGTGCGAGCCACAATGGAAAATGCCCGGCATAACTTTCGATGAGAACCCCGAGGAAGCGTTCCATAGAGCCGAGAATGGCGCGGTGCAGCATGACAGGGCGCCGTTTTTCGCTCTCTTTATCAATGTAGAAGGCGTCAAATCGTTCCGGCAGGTTAAAGTCAACCTGGTTAGTGCCGCATTGCCATTCCCGTCCGATTGCGTCGCGCAAAACATATTCAAACTTAGGACCGTAAAAAGCTCCCTCACCTGGATTGACGGAGGTTTTTATCTTGCCGTCGGCTTCGGCTTCAATGCGCTTCAAAACATCAGTCATAATGTTTTCGGCTCGGTCCCAGTCCTCGTCCGCGCCAACTCGTTTTTCCGGTCGCGTTGACAGTTTTACAACGAATTCCTCGAAGCCGAAATCCCGGTAAATGGAGAGAAGCAGATCGTTGATCGCCATGCATTCGTCTTCAAGCTGATCTTCCGTGCAGAAAACATGTGCATCATCCTGGGTAAAGCCACGCACGCGCATCAAACCATGCAACGCTCCGGATGGCTCATAGCGGTGGACGAAGCCAAATTCGCAGATCCGGTAGGGCAACTCGCGGTATGAGCGCAGACCGTGCTTGAAGATCTGCACGTGACCAGGACAGTTCATTGGTTTTATGGCAAATTGACGGTCATCTTCGGTGGTCGTGGTAAACATATTTTCATGATACCATTCCCAATGGCCTGAAGTCTCCCACATTGCGCGGTCGAGGATTTGTGGCGCGTTGACTTCCTTGTAGCCGGCACTGTTCTGGCGACGGCGCATGTAGTTGGTCAATCGCTGGAACAGTTCCCAGCCTTTAGGATGCCAGAAAACAACACCGGGACCTTCCTCCTGGAAATGGAAGAGGTCCATCTCGCGGCCAAGCTTGCGGTGGTCGCGCTTTTCCGCTTCTTCCAATTGATGGAGATGGGCCTTGAGGTCCTTATCGCTGGCCCAGGCCGTTCCATAGATCCTTTGCAACATCGGGTTATTGGCGTTGCCCCGCCAATAGGCGCCGGCCAGCTTCATAAGTTTGAATGCCGTACCGATTTGGCCGGTCGAGGTCATGTGAGGCCCGCGGCACAGGTCAAGCCAGTCGCCCTGGCGATAGATCTTCACGTCTTCGCCTTCCGGAATGGCATCGACTAATTCGACCTTGTAATGCTCGCCTTGCTGGGTAAAATGTTCTTTAGCCTGCTTGCGGCTCCAGATTTCCCTGGTAAACGGCGCATTGCGTTTGATAATCTCGCACATGCGTTCTTCGATCTGAGAAAAGTCATCCGGACTGAATGGTTTTTCGCGTGCGAAATCATAGTAAAACCCATTTTCAATAACCGGCCCGATGGTCACCTGGGTGTCGGGGAACAGCTCTTGCACGGCCTCAGCCAGCACATGCGCGCAATCATGCCGTATCAACTCCAGGGCTTCAGTGTCGGTGCGTGCCAAAATTTTGACGCTTGCATCACGATGGATGGGATCGGCCAAATCCTTGAGTTCACCGTCTACAGCCATGGCAACGGCTTTTTTGGCAAGAGATTTCGAAATTGCCGCAGCCAGGTCGACACCAGTGATACCGGCGTCGTAAGATCGTTCTGAGCCGTCGGGAAATGTGAGCGTAATTGTTGTCATTGTTTCATCCTCTCACTCGCTGCATACCAAGCAGGTAAGATTGGCCGGCGAACCGGTTAGTCCGTAGACGTCACTATTATCTGTCAGGGTGCGCCGACACCTGACGACACGCCCTGATATTGCCAAGCATTAGCATGTGAAAACCGAATTCGCCAAATGCTATAACGCAGGGCTTATTTTTTTTAGTTCTCCACCGGCTTGGCAGCCGACACCGTATGAATGAAACTGAAGAAAGATTTGATGTGATATAGCACCGTTTTTCCTCATTTTCTTTCTAGTGTTGTACTGCTCAATAGCCTATGGCGGTCACACAAGCACGCAATTTTTTACGGTCTGCCATAAGGTGGTGCTAGCCTTTCTGATTGCACGTTATAAACCGATGTTGGTAATTTATAAATAGCTTTCGGCACGTCCCACAGGTATCATCGTAACTGATTCGATTAGTCCTGTTCATCTGGCGCAGGTTGCGTGTGCGTTATGATTTCCAGCGCCGCCTATCGAAACTCGTTGACCTGGGATCGCGATGACTAAACACGTTCAGCCTTCAGATCTTGAATTCGCCGCTTTGATTTCAAGCAAAATTTGTCATGACGTAATTGGACCAGTGGGTGCAATTTACAATGGTCTTGAAATGATCGATGAGGATGGTGTTTCCTCTTCGCGTTCAGATACGTTGGAGGTGGTCCGCAACGTTGCAGAACAAGCCACCGCCCGCCTGCAGTTTGCTCGCTTTGCCTTTGGCGCTGCTGGTTCGGCCAGCGTTGAGATCGGCCTCGATCAGGCACGCCAGATTTCAAGCGGTCTGGCAGGTGACGGCAAAAAATATCAAATCATCTGGAATGAAACATCGGGCGCCCTGCCTAAGAATCAGATTAAGCTGTTGCTTAATATGATTGCCTGTGCGTTAACCAGCATCCCCCGTGGCGGTACCATTACGGTGGATGTTTCCCGGCTTGGACGCAGCTTGAAGTTTATCTTAAAGTGTACCGGAAGAGCTGTGCGCGCGCCGCTTTACATTTGTGAACTGATTGCCTGCCCAGACAGTCTCGAAATAGATGCCTTATCAGTCCAGGCTTATTATACGCTGCGGCTTGCCGGGGAAACCGGGATGCGCCTTTCTGTTGAGCAGCATCCAGACGCCGTACAATTGATTGCGGTTGCCGATCCGTAATGCCCCCGGTGTGGTGGTGTGTAAGGATATATGTGATTGGTTCATTAACCGCCCGTGACGCTCATATGGCGAGGCACGGCAGGGTGTTCTGTGGTTCGATCTATGATAAAATCGTGGCCCTTTGGCTTGCGGCTAATGGCTTCATCGATTGCTGCGTATAGCGCAGCCGGATCCGGATTGTTTCGCAGCGGCGCTTTGAGGTCTGCAGCATCGTTCTGGCCAAGGCACATATAGAGTATGCCTGTGCATGTCAGGCGCACACGGTTGCAGCTTTCGCAGAAATTATGGGTAAGCGGTGTAATAAAGCCCAGGCGTCCACCCGTTTCCCTGATTTTGACATAGCGTGCAGGGCCGCCAGTTTTGTAAGGAATATCTTCAAGTGTCCAGCGTTCCTGCAAGTCTGCGCGAACCTTTGCAAGCGGCAGGTACTGGTCGGTGCGATTGCCATCAATATCGCCCATCGGCATTGTTTCAATGAGCGTCAGATCAAACGCGCGATTGTGGGCGAACCGAATCAGGTCGTCGATTTCCGTTTCGTTGACGCCTTTGAGCGCCACGGTGTTAATTTTGATTTTCAGGCCGGCGGATTGTGCTGCCTCCAGGCCGTCGAGGACCTCGCCGAGATCTCCCCAGCGCGTAATTTCCTTGAATTTGTCGTGTTTAAGGGTGTCGATTGAAACGTTGATGCGGCGCACGCCGCATGCATAAAGCTCACGTGCGTATTTTGCGAGCTGGCTGCCGTTGGTGGTCAGCGTTAATTCTTCGAGGCCACCGCTTTCCAGATGTCTGCCAAGATTTTGGAAAAGCTTTATGATGTTGCGGCGGACAAGCGGTTCGCCGCCAGTAATGCGCAGTTTTTTCACACCTTTTTCTATGAAAGCCGTACAGACGCACTCAAGCTCTTCGAGTGTCAGCAGATCTCGCTTCGGCAGGAATGTCATGTTTTCTGCCATGCAGTAGACGCAGCGTAAGTTGCAGCGATCCGTGACGGAGACGCGCAGATACGTCACGCGGCGGCCGAATGGGTCAATCATGCTGATGTTTTCCGGGCGTTGTAACAATGCTATGCTCATGAATTGGTTGCTGCATCTAAGGCGCCCGACAGGTATTTTGCTGAGTACCCTGGCGTCTGCCCCCATCTTCCAGAGTTATCTGTTGTTCTAAAGTTGCATCTCAGAGTAATTATGACGTTTTAAATTTAATCAACCTCACTATTCGAGCAGACGGCTTTACTGGTGGAATAAGTTTAAATGTTCGCAAAGCAAAAGCGACATTAAGCACGATCTCAGATGCAGCAAAGTTCAAGACTCGTGCGTATGTACTTAATACAATACAAAGATATAGCATATACAATGCAAGGTGAAAAGTGCATGCACTTCATACTGCACGGATTGAGGTGTGTTGTTTTTGGTGACTTGAGTTGAATTTTTGCGCTAATCATAGCAGGCACACGGGCATCATACGGTGCTGACCTGTTAAAAATCATGTATGATTGGTAGATGTAGGCCATCAATGTGAATGGCGCGAGTGACGGGACTCGAACCCGCGGCCTCCGGCGTGACAGGCCGGCGCTCTAACCAACTGAGCTACACCCGCTTTATGTCGATACTTGCATCAACAGGGATGCTTGAAATACGTTACCTTTACATCAACGTCAAGAGAAATTGATTATTGATGGTGAGTATTTGTATTAGTTATATCAACAAACAGATTAGTTTGACGATATTCGATTTTGTGTGCTGTAAAATTCACGCACTTTATGGTGGGCGGTGACGGGCTCGAACCGCCGACCCTCTCGGTGTAAACGAGATGCTCTACCAACTGAGCTAACCGCCCTCAAAAGAAGATGTATACCTTTTTCCTGTCAAAGGCGCAATAGACAAATGAGCCCTTAAGCAACTTTGGCATCAAGAAAGCATTGGCCGGATCGCCAACGCTTTCTCAAATTCATAACGATAAACTTAAGTCGCGTTCTTTTTCGACGGATTGAGTTCATCCTTAAGTTGCTTTGATGCGGTAAATTTAGGCACCTTAGATGCCGGTATTTTTATTTTTTCACCCGATATCGGATTACGGCCATCGCGTGCAGCGCGATCGGCGACCTTAAACTTACCAAGTGGCGCAAAATTAACTTCCGCGCCCTTTTTTAATGTCTCTGATACGTAACTGGTCAGTGCTTCCAGCGCAACGCTGGCTTTTTCCTTAGTGATCTCGGCCTGCTCGGCCATTGCATCGATGATTTCTTTCTTGCTCATTATTCTCCGTCCCAAATCGTTGATGGTTACCAGTTGCGGCGCGATTCAGGTGCGAGTTCCAACGTTTACATGTGAATGCGGCTGCAACACCGCATGAACACAATGCTTCTTCGCAGGCTGCGTCAAGCTTAAAACCTCAATTATCACTGAAAACACGGGGAAATTGTCGAATTTTAATCGTTTGTCACGTTTTACATGATCTTATTAATGCTGATAACCTGCTCAAGTGGCAGGCGCAACTTTATCTTTCATGTGAGCTTGCCCGAGTGGAGCTGCAACAGATTTTCGTACGCTCTGGTTTGGCGGCAGCACGAAGAGCTCTGGAGGAGTTACGAGAACGATCAGTATGGAACCGTTATTGACGCTCTCCTCACCAAATTGATGCCGCCAACATAGCTGGCATAGAGAGTATCTGGTTTCAGGGCGTGTAAAGCATGCTCGAAGCCAAAAATTTGATCGCAGCACGAGCAGGCATGATATGAGATCTTAAAGACTGTTTATGAACGTCTTGCATTTAGTTTATAAAATAGTGGATTAGCGCTCAGTCATTACGAAGCAAGACGATCGGCATGTAACAGCAGATGACAAATCAGAAAATTACGAATCTCAATATCGCGCTAGCCCAACTTAATCCGACTGTGGGCGATATCGACGGAAACATTGAGAAAATTCGCGATAGCCGTCGGCAGGTGGCAGCGCTGGATGCAGATTTAATTGTGTTTCCAGAGTTATTTGTGCCAGGTTATCCGCCGGAAGATCTTGTTTTGAAGCCGGCTTTTGCGCACGCTGCGCGGGCGGCGGTTGAGCGACTGGCTTTGGAAACCGACGATAATGGGCCGGCCATTCTCATTGGCACCGTCTGGCCTGAGGGCGACCGGCTCTACAATGCTGTTGCCTTGCTCGAGGCTGGTACGATCAAGGCTGTGCGCTATAAAGTGGATCTGCCTAACTATGGTGTGTTCGATGAGAAACGCGTCTTTGCACCAGGTCCCTTGCCTGGTCCAATCGAGTTTCGCGGTGTCTTGATTGGTGTACCCATTTGCGAAGACATTTGGAGTGAAGACGTCTGTGAGTGCCTGGCAGAGTGCGGTGCTGAATTTTTTCTGGTTCCCAATGGTTCGCCCTTTGACTGGCAAAAGCCGGACAGGCGCATCAACATTGCCGTAGCACGTGTGACGGAAAACAAGTTACCACTGGCCTATGTTAATCAGATCGGCGGCCAGGACGAACTTATCTTTGACGGCGCTTCCTTCGTGCTCAACCACGATGCCAGCCTTGCAGTGCAATTACCTGCCTGGCAAGAAAAGGTCGTGCTCACGCAATGGCTGCGCACCGGCAGCGGCGTCTGGCAGTGTATACCTGGCACGCGTGCCGTGTTACCGGTTGGTGAAGCTGCAGCCTATCAGGCTTGCATGCTGGGCCTCAGGGATTATGTCGACAAGAACGGTTTTCCCAGCGTTCTGATCGGCCTTTCAGGAGGCATCGATTCTGCTCTTGTCGCTGCGATGTCAGTCGATGCCCTCGGGCAGGAACGCGTGCACTGTATCATGCTTCCTTATCGTTATACGTCTCAGGAAAGCCTGTGCGATGCGGCCGCATGCGCGAAGGCTCTTGGCGTTTGCTATGACAGCATCGCAATCTCCAGCCCGGTGGAAGGTTTTCTCAGCGCACTGTCGGATATATTTGCCGGCCAAAACGAAGGGATTGCGGAGGAAAATATTCAAAGCCGTGTGCGTGGCACGATCCTTATGGCCGTCTCCAACAAATTCGGCAGCATGGTTGTGACCACCGGGAACAAGAGTGAGATGTCCGTTGGTTATGCAACGCTCTATGGTGACATGAATGGTGGCTACAACCCGATCAAAGATCTTTATAAGACGGAAGTGTACCGTGTTGCCGCATGGCGCAACGGTAATGTTCCGATTGGCGGACTGGGGCCGTCTGGTGTTGTCATTCCGCAGAACATCCTGACCAAGGCGCCGACCGCGGAGTTACGCGAGAACCAGACGGATCAGGACAGTCTGCCGCCCTACGATATCCTCGATGATATTTTGAATTGTCTGGTGGAACAGGAGATGTCGGCACGTGACGTCATCGCGAAGGGCTACGCGCAAGAAACGGTTGCGCGTGTTGTCAGGTTGCTAAGAACAGCCGAGTACAAGCGCCGGCAGGCAGCGCCAGGAGCAAAGATCTCGTTGCGCAATTTTGGTCGGGACAGACGCTATCCTTTGACCAATCGTTTTATCGAACCGGTTTAGAACGTGGCATAATATCTTCGTGCATGACAACTTAACGACGGGAGCCTGAACTCTAACAATCTGGTGATCTTGATCACTTAAAGTTTTCGTTAACGGTATTTGCTTGTTACCGTGCAAACTGCTGATATAATAAAATAAGCTGTCGTAAATACTCATGTTTGCGACATTCAGAACTGAGCTTGCGGATAAGTCGACAAATGAAACGGATTTCCGGGCGCAGAACACAGTTCGTCGTATATTCGTCGTATATATGAGTGTTACGGCATGTGATTAAATCTGATTGCACGAAGGCTCCGGCGAGTTGCAGCTCAAATAACGATTAGAAAACAAGACGGTATTGACAATGCCTCAAGATGTAATGGCCATGAACGGTTTCTTCTCCCAGGGATTGGCCGAAGCCGACCCCGATATACATGCAGTCGTTCAATCTGAACTTGCCCGCCAGCGGAATGAAATTGAGCTGATTGCATCCGAAAATATTGTATCCAAGGCTGTTCTTGAAACAGCTGGCAGCGTCTTGACCAATAAATACGCCGAAGGCTATCCTGGACGGCGGTATTACGGCGGCTGCCAATTCGTCGATGTGGCTGAGGAACTCGCGATCGAACGTGCCAGGGCTCTGTTTGACTGTGGCTATGCCAACGTGCAGCCGAATTCCGGCAGCCAGGCCAATCAGGCTGTCTTTCTCGCGCTGATGCAACCCGGTGATACGTTTATGGGGCTTGATCTCAACGCTGGCGGCCATCTGACGCATGGCTCCCCGGTTAACGTGTCCGGAAAATGGTTCAATATCCAATCGTATGGCGTCAAGCAAGCCGATGGCATTATCGATATGGATGAGGTCGAAGAACTGGCACGGCGCGTAGAGCCAAAGCTGATTATCGCGGGCGGCTCGGCCTACAGCCGCATCTGGAATTTTCCGCGCTTCCGGGCAATTGCCGATGCCGTCGGTGCCTATCTGCTGGTTGATATGGCGCACTTTGCCGGTCTGGTGGCCGGTGGTGCGCACCCGAGCCCGTTTCCATACGCCCACGTTGTAACCACGACAACGCACAAAACATTGCGCGGGCCACGTGGCGGTTTGATACTCACAAATGAAGCGGGGCTGGCAAAAAAATTCAATTCCGCGGTGTTCCCTGGCATGCAGGGTGGACCGCTGATGCACATCATTGCCGCCAAAGCTGTGGCTTTTGGCGAAGCTTTGCGCCCTGAGTTCAAAGCCTACTCGGAGCAAGTCGTTGTCAACGCCAAGGCCCTTGCCACTGCGCTGCAAAAGCTGGATTGCGACATTGTTACCGGCGGTACGGATAACCACCTGATGCTCGTCGACCTGCGCAAACGTGGTCTGACAGGCAAGGCTGTTGAGGCGGCGCTTGGCCGCGCACATATCACCTGCAATAAGAACGGTGTACCATTTGACCCGCAAAAGCCTGCAGTAACCTCAGGGGTCCGCCTTGGCACGCCAGCTGGCACAACCCGTGGTTTCGGCACCGTTGAGTTCGAAGAGATTGCGGGCATGATCGCTGCGGTTCTGGACGGTCTCGGGCAGAACGGTGGCGAAGGCGACGGGCAGCTTGAAATGCAGGTGAAAGAGCAGGCCATCGCCTTGTGCAGCCGCTTCCCGATTTATCAGTGACTCAAGTCTTATCCGTAAAAATAACCTGCTCAGATGAGCAAGCCACCGCGATGGAGATTTGACGTGCGTTGCCCTTTTTGCACCAGCAGCGATACGCAGGTCAAAGACAGCCGCCCAACGGAAGAAAACTCAAGCATTCGCCGACGCCGCGTTTGCCCTGACTGCGGCGGACGCTTTACCACTTTTGAACGTGTGCAGCTGCGCGAATTAATAGTAGTCAAGCGCTCTGGCCGCAAAATGCCGTTCGACCGCGACAAGCTGCAGCGTTCAGTTGAAGTGGCGCTGAGAAAGCGGCCCGTTTCAGCAGATTGCATTGGGCTTATGGTATCGGAAATCGTGCGGCAGTTGGAAAGCGCAGGAGAATCTGAGGTTCAGTCAGGCCACATTGGCGAACTTGTGATGGAAGCCTTGCGTGGTGTTGACGCTGTCGGTTATGTCCGGTTTGCCTCCGTCTATCGTGACTTTCGCGAAGCTGCCGACTTTGAAGATGTGCTTGCCGAGATTGCCAAATCTGCCGGCCAGGTGACAGGCGCGCCTGAAAATCCAGGGCCACGCCCACTTCACGATGGTGGTACGCCCACCGACCAATCCGCGGTGGTTCCAATGCGGGTTGGACGGGATTAAATGCAGCCACAACACATGTGACGCAATTATTTTTGCTCGTCTATTGTTCAGATTTTTTTATGATACCCAAAATTTTATATTTCTTGACGTGTATACGTTGTGATGTGAGCTTGATTTTTAAAGCTTGCCTTGTCGGATTTGCCGCGCAGACCTTTTGTTGTTGCGTTTATCCTCAGTGCTTGGCTTCTTGGCGGGAGCATCGCTCGATGGCGGTTTGGAGTTGTTTGAACTGTTGAGCCTAAGACGTCGGAGAAGCTCGCATTTTCAGCTTTAGGGCGCCCAATAAAATAAACGCTTTAATTTTAGTGAGAAATAGCCTGCCATATGAGGTTTTGGCTCGGAAAATAGAAGCGTTTATTTTGCTGGGCACCCTAAGCGCAGCGTTCTCCGCCTGCAAAGCGGCAAGTTCGCGGCGCAGCTCATCGATCAGGGCAAAAAGTTCAGCCGAATCATTCATGTCCCCATTGAGACAGACGGCGATTCTGCCCGCCATAACAATGACCGGCGCGGAATATATAAATACTAGCCTATGGCTATTGGGGCACAAAGTTTAGGAGTTAGCGGCAATGTTAATCTGGCTGCCAACATTGCTCACGGGGCCTGAGATTGTAACGAGATAGCTCTGAACAGATCAGGCCCTGATCTGATTGAACAGCCTTGGGTTTACTGCAATCTGAGCTTCGGATACAAAAGAGCGGCGGATCTTGTTAAAGTGGACAACAAGCTTGTCCGCTGCAGCTACCATTGTTGCGCGTTGCAGCTTGCCGATAAAATCGTAAGCTTCAACAAGATGATCGAGAATTGGCTGG
Source organism: uncultured Hyphomicrobiaceae bacterium (assembly GCA_963922535.1). Lineage (GTDB taxonomy): Bacteria > Pseudomonadota > Alphaproteobacteria > Rhizobiales > Hyphomicrobiaceae > Tectiglobus. Next base: position 19,442 of record CAWUIN010000018.1, read on the forward strand.
CGATAGCCTTTATAAGCTTCTTCTTTCTGCATGCCGTGCGTTCTGCAACGCGTATTTGGAAAGTAAAGCCTGCCTTCATCAATGAGTGCACTAAGGCGCGCTCTAATCTTGATCAATTCGTCGTATGGCACGGATTGCATCGGCCCGCTGCCCATAAATTTCAGGTGCTCTTCAACCTCGGCCATCAAAACAATGCAGGATTGCGACCAGGCAATAACATGATCCTCCCGGTGCAGGCGCAACTGCCAGCGGTTCAGATGTTGTTGCCGGGAAAACACCCATAATGAGAGGAGGAGAGCCGTCAGCGAAAACAGCGCTGCGACGAGCTGCGAAATCGTAGCAACGGCTTCAAACTTAGCCGCACTGTCCAATGCCGCCCATTCAACATAAATACTGTGAAGCCAACTCATCGTCGAACCGTCCTGCGCCTGCCGGAATTGACCAGACGACACTGGCCGGCAACTTCTAAATCTGCCTGAAATGACGTGCTGAAATCGGCCCATTCCGGCACCGTAAACAAAATGTCTCAGGGTGTCTCAACGAGTAGGATAACTCCCCATTGTGGTCAAGGGCTGCCTTTTGCCATTTTTGCAACGGCTTGCATTGCAGCAGTAGAATAATGAAAGGTTTCATCTGGGTGCAACGAGGTAAGGCAATGTTAGCTGACACTCCACCTGAGCGGGTTGTGATCAACACCAACACGATGCGCATTCTTATTCTGGGGGGGACTTCAGAAGCCAGCCAACTGGCCGCGCAACTTTCTCGCAACGCACGTCTGAAGGTTATTACATCGCTGGCCGGGCGGACTGAAGCACCTGCACCCACTGCCGGTTTTGTACGTAGTGGCGGTTTTGGTGGCGCACGCGGCCTGCAGGGCTTCATGGAAGACAATGCCATCGATGTTCTTGTTGATGCAACACATGTATTTGCAACGCAGATGACCAGGAATGCCATTGTGGCGGCGCGCGCGGCCCGGCGCCCGTATTATCGCCTCTGCCGGTCAGCCTGGACGCCACGCGATGGTGATCGATGGATCGATGCTGACGATACTGCTCACGCTGCAGAACAGTTGACTGCGGGCGCGGTTGCATTTTTGACGATTGGCCGGCAACACCTGGCGCCGTTCGCTGCCCGCCGCGATGTGGTGATGATCGCACGCATGATCGAGGCGCCAACTGAGTTTCTGCCAGATCACCTGACAATCATCCGAGGGCGTCCGCCGTTCAGCCTCCCCGCAGAACGAGAGATACTTCGCCGCTACTGCATAAGTGTTATTGTTACCAAAAATTCAGGAGGCAGCGCGGTAGCGGCCAAGCTTACAGCCGCGCGTGAGATGGCCATACCAGTTATCATGATACGCCGTCCCCAGGGTCAGCCCCCAGCCGATGCCAGCACTGCTGAAGATATGGCAGCCCTTATTGAACGGCATCTTACAGGACAGTAGCTATATCGGCTCCTTATAATGGCTCCTGCCTCTCAAGACTGTATCTGACGGGTGAAAAAAAATCGCCACCGCCAGCTTCACGTGGTAGGTCTTAGGGCGCCCGCCAAAATAAACGCTTCAATTTTCCGAGTCAAAGTCGCATGTCGCGGTCTATTTCTCACTAAAATTAAAGCGTTTATTTTGGCGGGTGCCCTTAACAGGTTACAAGTGGGGAAGGCGGGTAGAGCAACCATGGTGCGGATTATTTTAAATGTGCTGGGGCTGGCGGCAGAGCTGGCGATGATTGCAGGCGTTGCATGGCTGGCGGTCAATCATCCGTGGTGGATGGCAGGATTGACACTGGTTCTGGTCATTTTCATCGGCAGTGTGCTGGAGTGGGCGCGGCAACGCCATGAATATTCATTTTATTTCGGCGAACATAGTGCTTTCCGGTTGGCTCTCGTCGGACTGCTTGGCGTTGGTGAGGGGCTTGTCAAGGCGGGAGCAGCAGCTGTGGCAGTGGTTCTGACGTTTGCCGGTAACGACAGTGAGCGCATTTTAGTACTTGTCGTTATTTTTGCAGCTTGCCTTTTCTTGGGAACCGGCATTGTACGGCGCGGCTATTATCGTTACGGCATGCGCCCCCTGCGATGGGGATATTTTCGCCTTGCCGTGCCACTTGGCATCAGTTTCTCGACAGGCGTCCAGATTGCGACTGCACTTGATTTTCTTAAAGTTCCATCCCTGCAAGGAATTGCAGGTTCAATTATTTTCAACATGCCGGCGCGGCCAAGCGCCGAACAGTTAAGCGATCTGGCATTCCAGATCCGTCAAACCATCGATGCACTGGTGATCGATGTCACAGGCCGGCTGCTTGGGGAGACGTACGCGCCGATTGTTGCCGTGTTGATCAGCGTTGATGTTCTGATTGGTTTTGCATTGGCAGTCTATGTTGTCGTGATACTTGAAATCGTGTTGCGCCTCGAAGGTGGCCGGATGAGTGCCGCCTGAGCCGGATGGAGAAATGGTAAAATTGCCGGCCCAGCCACTGAGCCGGCAATATGGAAGTCATTCGCATAATATATATTATGGAACTTTTTCCTTGCCGTTGACTTTACCGGCCCGCCTGGGGCAGGCCTGGTAAAGTTAGGCAGGTTATGTGTTATTTCTCGTGTTTCTTTGCAACTAGGCGGTTCAGCAGGCGGACACCCCAGCCTGAGGCCCAGCTTTGACTGATTTCCGTTTTCTCCGATGCCATGGCGGTGCCGGCAACGTCCAGATGCGCCCACGGTGTATTGCCGACGAAACGCTGGAGAAATTGTGCAGCGGTAATCGAACCAGCATTGCGGCCACCGATATTTTTCATGTCGGCGTTTGGCGTATCAATCATTTTGTCATAAGCAGGCGCCAGTGGCATGCGCCAGACTTTCTCGCCGACCTCCAGGCCGCAGGCCGTCAAATCGTTGGCGAGGCGATCGTTGTTTGAAAACAGACCGGCATGCTCTTTGCCGAGCGCAACAAGAATGGCGCCAGTCAGCGTTGCAAGATCGACGATCAGTTTGGGTGAAAACTTCTTCTCGGCATATGTCAGCAGATCGGCCAGCACCAGGCGGCCTTCCGCATCCGTATTGAGGACCTCAATACTCTGTCCAGACAGAGAAGAGATGATGTCACCAGGGCGTTGTGCCTTCCCGGATGGCATGTTTTCCACCAGCCCGACAAGACCAATGGCGTTAATCCTTGCCTTGCGTGCGCCTAACGTATGCATCAGGCCGGTCACACAGGCTGCGCCTGCCATATCGCCCTTCATTTGCTCCATGCCGACGGCTGGCTTGATCGATATTCCGCCTGTATCAAAGCACACCCCTTTGCCGATGAAACAAACCGGTTTGTTTTTTTTGGTGGCAGCTCCATGCCACTTCATGATGGCAACCCGTGCCGGGCGTTCGCTGCCTTGTGCAACGGCCAGCAAGGCGTGCATGCCAATTTCCTGCAGCTGATCGGCATCTAAGATTTCAACCTCGAGGCCAACATCTTCCAGCTTGGCACATTGCGCAGCAAATTCGCTCGGCCCAAGAATATTAGCTGGCTGGTTCACCAAGTCGCGTGCAAGCGTCATCCCATCGACAATAGCACGATTATGGGCGAAGGCCTTTTCCATTGCTTCCGGATCGTTGCATATAATATTCAACGTCTGCAGTGGCGTATCTGACGTTGACGGTTCGTCATCGGAATAAGACTTTGAATTTTTGGGAGGTTGTGACTTGTAGATGTCGAACCGGTAGCTGCGCAACAAAACACCCATCGCCAGAGATGCGAGCGCCTCCGTTGTCTTGGCTTCGGCAAGACCACCAATATCAAGCGCAAGATTGGCGGTTGAGGTGCCGGCCCGGGCCAACTGCGCGTAGGCATAGCCGCCGAGCATTGCCCAGTGCTGTTCATTAGCGCCTTTGACATCTCCCGCACCGATGATGACAAGGCGATCAATCGAGGTTTCTGGAACGGCATGAATTGTCAGGCTTGTACGTGCTTTGCCTTTAAACCCAGTAGCCTTCATGGAGTTTGTCAATTGATTGGACGCTTTGGTATTCAGGGCCTTGCCAATTGGTCCGAGCTTGCCGTTGCCATCCACGATCAATGCTGTTGGTTGATCCAGATCAGTGTCGGGTTTGGCAAAAGTCATTTTTAGCGTAATAGGCATTGTTAATCCTGGTGCGTAGGGATTGTTTAGGAAACTGGCAAAACTATAGACGAGCCATTTAAGAACCGTTGAGATCTAGGTCGTGTCGTCAATTGCAGCGCGGAGCCGGCGGGGGAATTTTTCTGACAAATACATTGTACCCGTTTGGTGGCACGGTGCTCTTGCCTCATGCATGTTGGTTCTTTGAACGTCTGCATAAACAGCGACAGACAATTCGCCACCAGCCGCGCGCGTTACCTGACGACATGTCTTTAAACTCATTCGTTCGTATGTGGATACAGTGTTATAGCTCGATTGTTCAAGTACGTGAGTATGAAGAAAAATATTTGTTGTTAATCTTCTTCATTCGATCGAATGTATTCGCGATATGTCGCGAATCTGCAATACTTGTAAACCTAATATGCATCAAAGCGTGCGACGACGAAATTCGGCCATGCTGCGATATAAATGTTATGTTATACGCATTATACACACTCAAAATATCTCGTTTCATATGCAAGGCCTGAGAGCATAATTGTGGCATCAACCTTTGGAAGATATGTTTTCCGGCAGGCGTTCAGCACGCTTGTCCTCGTTCTTTTTTCGCTTATCAGTTTTGTCTGGATAGGGCTTGCACTCCAGCAGTTGAAGATTGTGACCGCCAATGGACAGGATGTTGTAACCCTGGTTGCCATGACGACGCTCGCAGTCCCTAAACTGCTAGCCGTTATCGCGCCGCTTGCCTTGCTTATTGCAGCTGTTCATGTCCTCAATCGTCTGAACAGCGATAGCGAACTCATCGTTGTCACAGCTTCCGGGGCTCCAATCTGGACTGTTGCCCGGCCTCTTCTCACCCTTGGGCTGCTTGTGGCGTTATTGGCGCTGCTCATCAATCACGCCATCATGCCCTGGTCTCTGAGAGAATTGCGGTACAAAATCACCCAGGTCAGAACCGATCTGATTACCCAGGTTTTGCAGCCTGGAAAATTTTTAAGTCCTGAGGTTAACGTTGTTGCGCACATTCGCAGCCGCGGGCTGGATGGTACGCTCTATGGGTTGCTGATGCACGACGCGCGCAAGCCGATAGAAATCTCTTATCTTGCCGAAAAGGCACGTGTCGTAAAAGTCGACCAGTCCGCATATCTCGCCATGGAACAAGGGCACATCGTGCGAGGTCCGCTCGGAATTACTCCGCAGGAAATTCTCAGGTTTGATAATTATGCTATTGACCTGGATCGTTTTGAACGCAAACAGGCCGCACACGTTTGGAAGCCACAGGAACGATATTTCCATGAGTTGCTCGTGGTTGACGAAACAGCTCGTGAAGGTGGCTATCAAGAACGTCATTTTAATGCAGAGTTTCACGAGCGCTTTTCAAATGCACTTTACCCCTTCCTATTCGTACTTGTCGCCATTGCATTTGTCGGCCAGGCCCAATCAACACGGCAAAATCGCAATCAGAATCTTGCGATGACATTTGTCATTGCAATCGCCTTCCGGCTTGGCGGGTTGGCATTGAATAATGCTGTTGTTATCAATCCGCTGCTTTTTCCGCTGATGTACGTTCTTCCCATTTCAGGGATTATAATGATGCTTGCGATGATCGCAACCAACGCGCGGCAGCGTCCTGGTCTGTCAATGTCCGATCGGATTGAGATCGCGATTGGCGATATTATAATCTACCTCAAGTCACTGTTTAAGCGCAGACGCAATTCTGAAGCTACGTCTCTGCAGCCGGGTGAATAGGAACCGGTGATGATGCTCAAACTTTATATCGCGCGGAAATTCTGCCTGATGGTTGCGCTCACTTTTTTGATGTGCGCAGGACTAATCTTCATGATCGACTTCGTTGAGCTCCTGCGCCAGTCTGGAAAAAGCCGTGATGTCGAATTGTTGGAATTGTTGGAATTATCGCTGTTACGTTTGCCGGCCTACACAGAAATTCTTCTGACATTTGCGGTATTGGTCGGCAGCATAGCTTCACTCCTGATGCTGTCGCGCAAAAGCGAGCTTGCCGTAATGCGTGCAGGCGGCATGAGCGTTTGGGGAATTATCACACCATGCGTAATCTGCGCATTTTTGATCGGTGTTTTTGCGACAACAGTTTACAACCCTATCGCAGCCGCCGCACGAGCAATCGCTGACGAAAAACATGCTGTCGCATTTGGTAAATCGTCGGACTTCCTGAAGCACACCACCGGCGTGCCCTGGTTGCGTCAGGACGGCATCGACGGCCCTTCAATCATCTCAGCGCACGCAGCCACAGATCAAGGTATCAATCTCATTAATGTTCGCATATATCAATACGATAAATTGCATACCTTTGTTGAACGCATCAACGCGAGTAAGGCAACTCTTTTTGACGGCTACTGGCTGCTCAACAACGTTATGGTTACGCGACCAGGCGAACATGAGCCAAGCCAATTCAAAACTTATACGATCAGCACCTATCTTTCGCCCGGCAGGGTGCGAGATGCGCTGGGCTCAATCATTTCTCTCTCGTTTTGGGAGTTTCCCAACCTCATCGATGTTGTTGAAAAGGCAGGTCTTTCTGCAACGGGATATCATGTCCAGTACCAGATCTTGTTGGTGCGTCCCCTGTTGCTCATCACAATGGTATTTTTGGCTGCAACTGTGTCGTTAAAGTCATTTCGGTCGGGTGGAATTCAGACTATGCTGATACTAGGGATGATTGGGGGGATCAGCTTTTTCTTGGTAGCAGAAGTATCTCGGCAAATCGGTGTTGCTGGGCTTATTTCGCCGCATGTGGCAGTGTGGGTTCCAACAATCTGCGCATGCCTCGTCACCATAACCATTTTACTGTATCAGGAAGATGGCTGAGTTAACGAGTAGAGCGCATTTTATGAACGTAATTTACAGTTGCGGTAACCGTTTACACGGGAGCAGAAGCTTGGTCTATGGCGCGCAAATATTACCTTTTGCGGTTCTGTTCACTCTTGGTGTGGGATGTGCTGTCCAAGCGCAAAGCCTTCCGCCAGCGGTGAATGCGCAATCCGGAGTGGATGGGGAAGGCTCATTTGGTGCGCCTGTAGGCGCTCAGGCAGATACTGCACAGCCCATGTATCTGCAGGGTGATGAGCTTATCTATGACTCCAATGGAGAAAAGATTACTGCGCTCGGCAACGTCGAAATTGTGTATAAGAACTATTTTCTAACTGCCGATAAGGTGATTTACGATCGCTCCGCAGATACTCTTTCTGCAGCAGGCAACGTTGTGTTGCGTGACCCGAGTGGTGGTATTACGCGCACTGAACGTATTGTATTGACCGATGATTTTCGTGACGGTTTTGTTGAATCTCTCAGTATCGTCAGCGAGGATGAAACGCGCATTACAGCACGTCGTGCCGTGCGTCGTGACGGCAAAGTGACAGAATTCGAGCAGGGTAAATTCACGCCTTGTCGGCATGATCCGGATAAGGCGCCTCTTTGGTGCATATCCGCCGAACGTGTTATTCATAACAGTGAAGATGCAACAATAACTTATTTGGATGCAGCGCTTAACATCTTCGGCGTGCCAGTTGCTTATGTGCCTTACTTTCAGCACCCAGACCCATCGGTGAAGCGCAAGTCAGGCTTTTTGATGCCGCGCTATACAACCTCCGAAGATCTGGGATATGGCGCAGAAGTACCTTATTACTTTGCTTTGTCACCGCATTATGATTTTACACTTCATCCACTTTACACTTCCCGTCATGGCGTATTGTGGAAAGGTACGTGGCGGCAGAAAATATCGTATGGCGATATTCGCGGTTCCTATAATATCAAGCTCGCCGGTATCGATCAGAATTTCGAGGACCTCCCCAATCAAGACTCAAGTTTAGATGGTTGGCGCGGGAGTGTGGAAACACGTGGCGACATTTCTCTGTCGTCGTGGTGGAACCTCGGATGGAATGTGATCATAGAAAGTGACGATACTTTTCGCCGTTTCTACAAAATCGATAATGTATTGCAGACCGACCGAGTTAATTCTGTTGCGCTTACCGGATTAAGCGATCGTAACTTCCTTCAGGTTCAGGGGTATCATTTCGGTGGCCTTCTCTTGAACGATAATGACAGTGCGGAAAGCCGTGTTCACCCGATTGTAGACTGGGATTACATTGTTGATACACCCGTGCTTGGCGGTGAGTTGAGCTGGACCGTGAATACGTTGAGCCTGTCCCGTAATCTTACATTCCAGGACAGTAACGGAGATATACTTGATACAGGAACAACAACTCAACGTGCCGTTGGCGAAGTAAAATGGCGTCGTAGATTTATTGATCCGCTCGGCATTACATACACACCTTTTGCAAACTTGCGCGGAGATGTCATATCCTATGACAATGCTGTTGATCCCGTAACGAATACGCTTATTGAGCAAGACAGCGTTGCGCGTGGGGTAGCAAGCGCTGGTCTGCTCGCATCCTATCCATGGTTGGCGCGCACAGCTTCAGCATCTCATATCATTGAGCCGATAGGCCAGATCATTGCCCGTACCGACAGTGTTGAGCAACGAAATCTGCCAAATGAAGATGCACGAAGCTTGTTATTCGATGTTACAAACTTATTCGAGCTTAACAAAACCTCTGGGTTTGATCGCGTTGAGACTGGTACGCGGGCTAATGTTGGTCTTCAGTACACTTTTCAGGCCAACAATGGCGGTTATGCTAGGTTTCTCGTCGGTCAGAGTTTTCATCTGGCAGGAGAAAATATTTACAAAGAGGATTCTGGCTCTGAACCTTCTTTAGATCCAGCAACATCTGCATCGATTCTAAATGAGAACAACGGTCTCGAAGAGCAGACATCGGACTATGTCGCAGGCGTATATCTTTCACCATTGAGAACGATTAAATTTATAGGTCAAGCTCGCTTTGCAAATGAGGATCTGTCCTTGAGGCGTGCTGATGTTACTGCACGCGCAGCCTACGGTCCAATAACGGTGGCAAGCACATATACCTACACTGCAAGTGATCCACTGGACCTGTCAACTGAGGATCAACAGGAAATTCTCGGTTCCGTTGTCCTGCGATTGGCCGAACATTGGAATTTAATCGGTTCAACACGTTATGATCTTGATGTAGACGAATCTCGCTCGAATTCTCTTGCGCTTCAATACGCCGATGAGTGTTTTATTCTGACAACTCAGTACACTGAAACCAACATCAGCAATGAAGATATAACAGCTGATCGGACAATTATGGTGTATTTTGCCCTGAAACACCTGGGTGAGTTTAGTTATCGTGCAGATGCCCTGGACCATTTATTTGGTGAAAACCAAGAATAAGGACACGCTCAGAAACAACCGCTACAATTCTTTTGGCTTGAGGAAGAAAATCCGGCGCGTGCAAGAGAAAAAATTATTCAGTTATTTTTGAGCGCGTGCTAAGGGTTCCTACCAAAATAAATGCTTCAATTTCAGTGAAAAATAGACCCCAATATGCGGCTTTGGCTCGGGAAATTGAAGCGTTTATTCTGGTGTGAACCCTAAAAGCTTTCGCTGGTTTCACTGGGTCATCTGAGGTCAAGTTTGCGTGCGATGATGCAGAGTGCGGCCTTCTATGTCTAGTTTTGCGGTAATCCATTGCCTTGGATTTGACGACTTAAACAAGCATTTGATGCCTTCAATCAGGCCATCGATGATACGCCTTTAAACAAGGCAAAGATGCCGTTGCGATGATGGCGGATAGCCCGGCTGTGTTTTACGGTCTGCTTGATACGAAACCGCAGCGCCCAGCTTCACTATCTGTTCATTACGGCCTTCGTACATCCGCATCTCGCTAGCCCACCGACCTCCACGAAGGCAAGCGCACTCGCTCGGCGAGCGCGGTTTTAAGATGCATATTTAAGCCCAAAGATGCGGGGATTGATCATTGATCTGCGAGCATGCAGAAGAGTACCGGCCAGTCCTTAAGAGCAAACGCTTGGTGAACGGCTTGGCCACCCTTGATCGCCGTCCGCTCTTTCTGCTCAATGCCCTGCCAAGACAACCGCGCCATCCCCTGATCACCCAACAGGCCCTTCCCTCACTCGAAACAACGGAAATCCTTTGTGGGGAGCCTTGACTGTGAATGTCATCAAATGCGATCTTTGAACTTAACGTTTACATGACTTATACCGGTCCAGACATGAACTGACACATCTCAAGCCTCAAAAAATGCGGTCAATCAAAGCTGCAAACCCAAATCACATGAGTCAGTTCATGTCTAGACCGGTATTATTTTAACTCCAAAAAAACTTTAAGACTATGATATATCATAGGCTATTGAGGTCAGGAACCAGTTATGAACTTGGCACAGACGGCAGATCCTCGGATTTCGACGCAACCAGAGGCACACTTTATAAAGAGAAATCGATTGTGGTGTGCAGCATCATCCGTTCTCATATCAATGTGGATCGGTGTTATGCCTGTCTATGCCCAGGATGCGGGCATTCCAGGCTTGGTTGTAACAGCGCCGCCGGAACCAAGTCGTCAAACGGTCCCGCAAGGAACAAAACCCTTTCCGTCTGCCGCACGTTCATCCGCAGAAGCAGCCAGGCCAACTGCAAAAAATGAACGCCAATCAACGAACAGTGCAAATCAACGTCCTGTTAAGCCGAAACCAAAGCCAATTACAGGTCGTAAGCATGGCGTAGCAATTCTGGTTAACGACGAACCGATTACGCATCATGAAATTGATCAGCGCGCGCGCTTTCTAAGCAGCAATTCTCCTGGCCTTGGAAAAAAGGTCCGAACAATATTTCAATCCATGATCAAACGTAAATCAACATCACAGCGCTTGCGCAGCATATTAGAAGAAACCGTCAAAGCTAATCCTGGCAAGTTGCGGGAACAGATTTTAGCAATATTTGAGAAACGCAAAGATGCCTACGCAAAGCAACTTCAACGCCAGGCCGTTGCCCAGGCAAGAAAGAGCCTGCTGCCCTCACAACGCAAACAGGCGCAGGAAGAATTGATCGAAGAACGTCTCAAAATGCAGGAAGCAAAGCGTTTGAATATTCTTGCAAGTATGGATGAAGTTGACCGCAGCATAGAAAATGTGGCTAAACGCAACAAAATGACGCCCAAACAATTTTATGCCAATCTGAAACGTAGTGGTGTCGGATCTCAAACGATTAAAGATCGCATTAGAGCCCAGATTTCGTGGGCCGGCGTTATACGTCGGGAATATGGGCGCACCATATCCGTAAACATGGCTGATATCGACAGCCAAGTTTCTAAAATGGAAAGCCGCAACGACATCAAATTGCATTTGCACAAAGTCACGCTGAAACTACCAAATGCCTTGAGCCAAAACGTCATGGCGGCGAAATTACGTGAGGGCGAGCGCCTTAAAGCCAACTTCAGCGACTGCAGATCGACAAAGGTCCTGGTCAGGAATGTGCAGGGTGCCGTGTTTGAAGACTTGGGTCAAATTTCGGCGCAAAAGATATCGGAGCCTGCACGCAGCTTGCTGCTTCAGGCAAAAGATGGCGATATGCTTCCCCCCCTTACGCAACGGGAGGGCATTGTACTTTATGCCATCTGTGGTCGGAATGCAGATACCGCTAAAGCAAAAGCCCGATCTGCTATACAGCGGCGTGAGTTTGATATTATGGCGAAAAGACATATCGCAGATCTTAAACGCGATGCACATATCGAGTATCGCTAGGACGTATTGTCAAGTGAGCCACACGAGAAACGACCTTGGTGAAACCGTGTCCGGTTTCAGGAGAAGTCCTAAGGACAAAACTATAGCTCGGTGTATATTCGAGTATAAACCACGAAGAAGCCGGGATGATTTTGACGGATCGCCTTCATGCGGTAACGGATGGCACGCCCTGGAGTAGAGCATTGTCCTCTGAAATCGGTAACGAAATAATCGTTCAATCTTCTTTGAGGCACCAGTTGGCCTGTGATAATGGCAGCATATGAAACCGCCGGTTTAACACCTGATGGCTTGCCGGCTCTGCGTGATGTTATTCGCAAACACGGTCTTAGCGCACGCAAAAGCCTCGGCCAGAACTTCATCCTTGATCTCAATCTCACGGCCAAGATCAGCGCCGTTTGCGGTTGTTTGGCAGGCAAAACTGTCGTCGAAGTCGGTCCGGGCCCAGGTGGACTAACGCGTGCGCTTCTGTCTGGTGGAGCCCGCGTCATCGCAGTGGAGCGCGATGAGCGCTGTGGCCTGGCACTCGAGGAAGTCGCAGCACGCTGGCCGGGCAAGCTGCACGTTGAGATGGCAGATGCGCTTGAGGTTAATTGGCGGGATCTCGTGGAAAAATATGCGCCAGACGCAACCATCGCCAAAGATGTTTTTGTTATCGCGAATTTGCCCTATGGCATTGCAACCAAACTATTAATCGGCTGGCTTGAAACAGAGCCATGGCCGCCATGGTATGCTGGCATGGCGCTGATGTTTCAGAAAGAGGTCGCCGAACGCATCAGCGCGCAGCCCGGCAGCAAAGTCTACGGCAGGCTTTCGGTCATCAGCCAGTGGTGCTGCGAAACCCGGATCGCGCTGTCGCTGCCAGCCGCTGCTTTCACTCCGCCACCAAAGGTTGCATCTGCTGTCGTGCACTTCATCCCGCGTACGCAACGTTTGCCCGCATGTACGGCTGCGGCGCTTGGTAGCGTCACACGTGCCGTGTTTGGTCAACGGCGCAAAATGTTGCGTTCCAGCCTCAAACAGGTGACACCGTTTCCGGAACTCCTACTCACGCACGCAGGGATCGCTCCAGAATTGCGCGGGGAAGACGTTGACGTTGCCAGTTTTGCCCGGCTGGCTGAGGCTCTTTACGAAAAATCTAGATGACTTTTGCGCTCTCGGGCCGCTTCTTCTCAGCCTGTCCAGGAACAGCCAAGAACAGAGATGTCTGCTGCAATCCTGCGTGAGCCGCTACCGCTTTTGCATACGACGGCTCACGCTCTGAAACTCCAATGATCTTTTCCGCCCTTAAACGCGAAGAAACAGAAAACTGTTATTGCTTTCTGTCTACCCCAACTGCGCAAGCATCGTTGCAGCACTCGTAATGTCATGGTTGGGTGGGGCATCTTCGACGTTGAGCAGCTTAACGACGCAGTCATCCACCATCATGGAATAGCGCTGCGAACGCACGCCAAAGCCATGCGCGCTAAGATCTATTTCAAGGCCCAGCTTTTTAGCAAAATCTGCGCTGCCGTCAGCCAGTATGTCTATCTTGCCAGCGGCGCCAGTTTCTCTTGCCCAGGAATCCATCACGAAAATGTCGTTCACTGACGTGCAGGCAATCGTGTCAATTCCTTTAGCTTTAATGTCATCGGCATGCTGGACAAAGCCTGGCATGTGGTTTTTATGGCAGGTTGGCGTATATGCGCCCGGCACTGCAAAGAGAACAACTTTTTTACCGGCGAAAATATCTGCGGTTGATTTTTGCTCAGGGCCTTCCGCGCCCATTACGGTGAAAGTGGTTTCAGGAAGTTTTTCACTAACCTGGATTGTCATTTTGTATATCCTCTTTTGTCGCGATGCGTAAGATATGCTCATGCATATCCTAAGCGCGTTGTTGTTTCAAACCATCTGCCTACGAACCCGATGATAAAGTGTAACTTTCTTCCGCACTCATCGCATCGCTGACCAGAGTGACCCGAAGCTGACGCCCGGCCAGAGCTTTAAGGTCGACATCGCTGGAAATATCAATCCGGTAACGCAAAACATCCCCTGCCGGCTGGCCCAGAGGCTTGGCCATCGGCAGATAAAGCCCACCCGGCACTTCGACAAAAACGTCTGCGCCGCTCAGCCCAAGTGGAAACTGCGCCTCGATAATCAGTTCCGGTTTGACTGTGCGTGAGCGCATTTCGATGTGCTTGATACGCGGCTGGTTTTCAATCCTGGCGTCAGAGGGCGCCGGCACGTGGCGCAAAGCTTCGGCCAAGCGTGCCGGCATACTGACTACCTTAGATGGCGTGATCTGGAGAGCCAGCCTGGCTTCGGCTGGAATACAGATCTCACGGCATACGCCATATTGAAAATTGAGCGCCAGATCCAGAGGTCTACTGGCATCTTCAAGTCTGAGACGGACGGGAAAAACAACCTGCTGCTTATAGCCAATAGCATCTCCAACCGCATCCTTGAAACGATGCGGTGCTGGATAGAAAACTTCTGTGTTGGCAAGGTTAAGCGATTTTGACCAGTTGAAATAAGGCGGTACGCCGCCTGCTTCGCCGGGATGGCGCCAATAGGTTTTCCAACCCGGCATGAGTTGTATTTCAATCCCGGCGTAAAGTTCTCGAGATCCATCTTCTAAAAGCATCGCGCCGACAAACATACGCGCTTTGGAGTTGTGCCCTTCAGCCCACTCTGTCGCCGGTTCGGCCTGAACCGCCGTAATGGCTTGTACGGACGCAAGGGTGAAACTGGCAATAGCAATAAAGAATGAAATTGCACGCATGATATCATCTCCTTGAGATCCTGGTTAACTTTGCGGAATATCTTCCGCATTGTTGCATTCCAATAACAGCCATAACGTGGGCAACGTAACTTTAAGACATAAATATCGCGATCTGAGCACATTAAGGCCTTCACAATTCCATCACAGTACAGTTACTCTTACTTTATGGAAAATTATACCAGTCAAAATATCAGCGAACTCAGCGGGAATTTGGAAGGACAATTCCTGATTGCAATGCCATCCATCTCGGACGGTTGCTTTGCCCGTTCGGTCATATTTATGTGTGCACATTCCAACGATGGTGCCATGGGCTTGATTATCAATCTGCCAGCAGAAGACATCGTGTTTGCAGATCTGCTAGCCCAACTTGAAGATCTTGATAAAGAAGTTGCAGACATCGCGCCTGCGGATATCTGCAATCGTAAGGTGCACATTGGCGGTCCAGTTGCAACGTCACGCGGCTTTATTCTCCACTCGCCGGACTACTTCGTCAGCCCATCCAGTGTGCGTGTGCACAGGGATATCTGCCTCACCTCGACGGTCGATATTTTAAAGGCGATTTTGCAGGGGCAGGGGCCGCGGCAATCATTTATGGCGCTTGGCTATGCCGGCTGGGCGCCAGGCCAGCTCGAAAATGAATTCGCCAATAATGGCTGGTTG
Source organism: uncultured Hyphomicrobiaceae bacterium (assembly GCA_963922535.1). Classification (GTDB taxonomy): domain Bacteria; phylum Pseudomonadota; class Alphaproteobacteria; order Rhizobiales; family Hyphomicrobiaceae; genus Tectiglobus. The sequence continues at coordinate 34,612 of CAWUIN010000018.1, forward strand.
AACTGCCCTGCCGATTGTGATTTGATTTTCGATGATAATATCGAGACGAAATATGAGCGCGCTTTGTCCAAGCTGGGTATTTCGCCGTCGCATCTGAGCGCCGAGGCAGGGCATGCCTGAGCGCTGCGGGCCGGGATTATCCAGCTCTCCGCTCGCGGATGCTTGAAATTGGCTGTAGAACCAGTACCAGTAATCTCAAAGGCTGCATAATGGTAATGAACCCAAGCGATAATCCAAGGTAGCGCATGAGCCGCAACGGTAAAATCACTCCAATGGACGAATTGCTGTCGGTGATGGCGGCACTGAGGACCCCGCAGACTGGCTGTCCGTGGGATCTTGAACAGACCTTTGAAACGATTGCGCCCTACACCGTCGAAGAAGCCTATGAAGTCGCTGATGCGATCGAGCGCGGCGACACAGTGGATCTCAGGGATGAATTGGGTGACCTTCTGCTTCAGGTTGTATATCATGCTAGAATCGCAGAAGAGCAGGGGCTTTTTGCATTCGACGATGTTGTAACAGCGATCAAGAATAAGATGATCCGCCGTCATCCGCATGTTTTCGGCACTGCGCAGGAACGGGCAGCCGGTGCTGAACCGGGCTTCTGGGAGACCATCAAGGCAGTGGAAAGACAGGCGCGCACGGCGGAACGGGCAGCCCGCGGTCTGCCGCCAAAAACGGAGGATCAAGGCGCGCTCGACAGTGTGCCGCGTAACTTGCCGGCACTCACCCGTGCTCTCAAACTGCAGAACAAGGCAGCCCAAGTTGGTTTCGACTGGCCAACGCTGGCGCCGGTGCTGGCCAAGATGCGTGAGGAGTTGGCGGAGCTGGATGAAGCGCTGTCGGACGGGGACGCGGTGTCAAACCCAGCGTCAGATCAAGCCAACCATACACAAGCCAATGAAATCCAAGAGGAATTTGGCGATCTCTTGTTTGTCATGGCCAACGTCGCCCGCCATCTCAATATCGACGCCGAAACCTGTCTCCACCAGGCCAATGCCAAGTTTGAACGCCGTTTCCGCGGCATTGAACGCCATCTCGCCGCCTGCGGCCGTGATATTCAGGAGGCAACGCTGGAAGAAATGGACGAAATCTGGAACGAAATCAAACGGCAGGAAAAAGCATAAAGCGGGCTTACGTATCCTGCCAAAGACCATCAAGGGGAAATTCGTGTGCGGCAAAGGGAGGGGTGGCGACTGTGTCGTTATCCTTGAATGTCGAGACGAGAAGCGACGCGCCGTTCGTCAACGCCAGCACTTCAAGTGTCTTGAGGCCGGGGTCAATCAG
>CAWUIN010000019.1:0-35887 GCA_963922535.1 uncultured Hyphomicrobiaceae bacterium
AAGTCCGGTTCTGTGAGAGGCGCGGTGGAGTAATCCATTGCGCCTACTCGACGATACGTGATCCTAACCCGGCATTTTAAGTGATACAGACCACTAGGCCGTGTCGTCAATTAGCACGCGAGAGCCGGTCTTGCGAATTCAGCGCAAAGTGTGCCGCATTGGGCGGATGTGTCAATTCTGCATAAAAAGTGACATTAATATTACTTCGCCATAATAACAGGGCGTCTGAAAATAACTGCAAAGGACAATGCAGGAATGGGCGATACGGTTTTTAAAATTCTAACCAGCCACGCCTGGGAACAGGCCAAGCTCAAAGGGTATTTCACAGGCTCAGATGCCGATCTTGCTGATGGTTTTATCCATTTGTCGACCGGCAGGCAGATTATCGAAACCGCAAATAAACACTTTCACGGCCAGCGCAATCTGGTGGTGGTGGCATATCGGGCGGATGATCTCGCCGACAAACTTAAGTGGGAGGTTTCGCGTGGGGGCGATCTTTTTCCTCACTATTACGGTGTGCTGCCTGCTTGCCAGGCGCTCTGGGTCGAACCGGCGCCACTTGATGAAGCAGGTGTTCCAATCATGTCCGAGAGGGTGCTGACATGTTGAACAGCCTGCTTAATCTGGCACGGCCGCTGCTTTTGACGATGCAGCCGGAACGAGCACATGAAATAACCTTGCAGGCTCTGGAGGCTGGCATTTACGGGCGCGATAGCGAAAAAGCCGATCCGGCGCTGAAAGTCGCGGCGATGGGCCTTGCCTTCCCCAATCCGATCGGCATCGCTGCAGGGTTTGACAAAGACGCACGCGTTTACAATGCGCTGCTGGCCATTGGCTTTGGCTTTAGCGAAGTAGGCACTGTCACGCCACGCCCGCAAGAGGGAAATCCCACTCCGCGGGTATTTCGCCTGCCGCGTGAGCGGGCCATTATTAACCGTTTAGGGTTCAATAATAATGGTCAGGATCTGGTATACGAGATGTTGTCGCATCGGACACCAGACGGTATCATCGGTGTCAACATCGGTTCCAATAAGGATACGTCCGACAAGGCAACGGACTATGCCGAGGGTGTGGCGCGATTTTACGATTTGGCCGACTATTTCATGGTCAATGTCTCATCACCGAATACGCCGGGTCTGCGAGGGCTGCAGGTGCCTGAGGAACTGGATGGCCTGCTCAAACGTGTGAATAAAACCCGTGATCGCTGCGCGGATGCCAGCGGGAGGCGCGTTCCGGTTGCCGTTAAACTGGCGCCTGATATTTCCATGGAAGATTTGCCTGCTATTACAGACCGGTTGTTGGCGAATTGCGTTGATGCTATCGCGGTGTCAAATACCACGTTGGCGCGCCCGCCTGGGCTGGATCCCCGCCTGGCCCACGAAAACGGAGGCCTGTCGGGCCAGCCGCTGTTTCATCGCTCAACCGTGATGCTGGCGCAGGTCTATAAGATGGTTGCAGGAGCCGTTCCATTGATTGGCATTGGCGGCATCAGTTCGGGTGAAACTGCACGCGCCAAGATTGAGGCTGGTGCAACGTTGATCCAGTTATACACAGGCCTTGTCTATGAGGGGCTGCCGCTTCTGCCGCGCATCAAATCGCATTTGCGTGCAGCCGTCAAAAGCGCAGGCGCGAGCGGGATCGGCGATCTTGTTGGCGCCAAGGCGGATGAGTGGGCAGCAAAGCCGCTCAATAATGCGTGAGCCGCCCCACGTGTCAGCCAGGCGGCCTTTTGAAAGCCGATTGCAAACGCAGTGGCTGCAGGGGCCGCAGCGACTTTGCCTGACGTGACATGCCGGGATACCCGGCTTAGAACACGGTTGCATCGTAAAACGCTTGGCCTAATTCTACCATACCGGCCGCATCGTAATGCATGAGATCATCGCGCAGCGTGAAGCCGTCCGTGTCGATCAGCGTTGCCTCCATAGAATTGGTTTCCACGAATGCGGACTGCGCGGCACGCACTTCGGCTGCAGCGGTTACGTCAAACTGCCGGGCTTGATCGCGAATCCGCCCGATTACGGCACGCATGTCGGCAAAACCAGTATAGAGCCTCGTCTGATCGAATAAGTTTTGAAGGTCTGCCTGATAATTGGCAGAAAATGCCACGCCGGTTGCGTCCTGCTCGCCCTGCATCCACCAAAGCGCGTGTAACCGCGGGCCAATACCACTGCCCAGCAACCGCTGCTCGATGTCCCACCATTGCGTGAGAGCAAAGGTATAAAGGCCGCCGGTTGCCAGTTCGTCGGGATGCCATGTGTTGGCATGGTTGACGCCTGCAACCGAAGACGGCGCCAGGAAGGAACCGCTGCCGGCAAACTTGGAAATAACCAGCTTGCGCACACGGTTAGCATTATCATCCTCGCGTCGCCATGCAGCTGGCATCTCCGGGCCGAATTGCGTTGCAACGTCCGATGTGCCACTGCTGCCGCGTTGATTGTTACAGCCCATCCGCAGTGGTTCGGGGGCGGCATAAAAGTTTGACAATTGCGCACTGTCGCCGGTTGAAATCAGCGTGTGCAGCGGTGTTGGGCGGGCAGCGTTGACAGCACTAAGCCCCGACTGCAGCGCCCGGCCGTCTGCGTTGGACTGCCCCCATAACAAAACACAATCCATTGTCTCAGGACAGTCGCGCCAGTCGATGAAAATCGAGCGGTCCGCCGCGATTTTGCGTACTCCTTCATAAACCGTCTGGCGCTCCGGGCCGGTCAAAGTATCTGACCAGCAGGCAGCCCAGGCATATTCGATTTCCTCGGGACGGTAGCGGACAGGATCCGTGCGATCATGTCGCCCGCCAAAGCCAAGTTTGGTATTGGCGGCGGTTTCATACTCCAGGAAGAGCAGCAACCAGCCGCCTCGATTGAGACGATAGGGAGCTTGTCCGGTCTTCAGCCGGCAGCGCAACGGCGCGACGCCTGCGCCTCCGCCCACATGATAACCGTGATTGGTCGCAAGACCAGAGAAGGCAATACCATCGCCGCTGCCCTTGGGACCGCCGGAAATCAGGAATTGGGGATTGTTGTTATTGCGCTTGACACGGAACAAAACCGCTACCGTGCGAATTCCCTCGATCATCGGCGTTTGGATCAAAGCATGCTCCAGCAGAAGTCCGCGCCTTGTCCATTGCGGATTTGATGCGTATTTCGATCTGAAGTCCTCATCGAACACGATGTTGTTGCCGCCGCGTATGTCTGCGGCAACAGTCCCAGAGCCTTCATTGAAGCGCCACTCGGCCAGCATTCCGCGAATGTGCATAGAGGAGTCTGTGAGAATTGGCGTGCTCCAGGCGCTGGCGTTGTCATCTGTCGGCGATGATAATCCGTTGAGCATTTGACCGGCCGGGGCTCCTTTTGGCACGCTGCCTGAGCCATTACCATCCGGATCACCACCCGGTTTGGCAACTGTAACCGCGCTGCTTTCTGCGCTGATTGCTGAATTGGGAAACGAGACCGAACCATCGTTGTTATTGACGACGATTGCCTCAAACCAGGTCGAACCGTCAGGCGAGACTTTGATGCGAAATTGATCATCGCCGGTGATGCCGAATTCCGCGCGTCCTGAAAATCCCGATTGAAATACGAGCGAAGCCGTATTCGATGGCTGTTTCTTGTTAAGCACATGGCGGACATCGCCTGACCCGGGCGTTATATCGTCGTGCGAATGCAGAACAGCGTCAGATTTGACCGCCAGCTTGTTGAAGCCATCCGCCGCCGTATTGATACCAAGCATCGCCACCTGATCAATCGAGGTGTAGGAAGCGACATCAGTCCAGGCACCGCCGTCCCAAACAATGAGCGCGTTTTCGTCTTCAACCCAGGCGAGCCAGCCTTTCTGTGGCCTGTAAAACGCCCAGGCACCGTCTTGATACGCCGCAAGCGTGTTGTCCTGCCCTTCCCATGCCCCCATTGCCGCAGTTGCAATAATATAGCGGTCTCCATCCGCTGCAGCCTCGGGTGGTGTCGCAAGATCCCGGTCAGCAACCGTAATCTGCACAAGTGCGTCCAGCGCTCGGATCGCCTCATTGTGCGTCACATGTTTCTGGGCCTGCGCAGCTGCGATGTAAGGAAGTGCAAGATTAGGCGTTATATCGGACATATTCTCGTTCCCGGCCTTGGTTACGTGCTGTGGCCAAGAATAGAACTGTCGCGAGGGCTGGGGATTATATATCGATCAAGTTTTGTCTGAATTACCGTGCTTCACCTGAGGTGGCAAACTTTTCTGCATGGCATGGACACGATATGTTCAAAGACAGATTGATTTGCCGAACGGCCTTTTGCATGTTGAGAGTTTACGCGCCTTATGCCAATACTGGCGGGTCAGGAACAACTACAGCTCATGCCAATGGCAGTCTGCCTTGAATTGGTGAAACAGAGCAGAGATAACGTCCTTGAATAATCAGAACATAGAAATCGTTGTGCAAGATCACTGGTATCGCAGTATTCGCGAATTCGGGACATGGCTTGTGGCACGGCCACGCTATCAAAAGCGTCTTGTTCTTGGAGCGATTGACTTTTGCTGTCTGCTATTTGCGCTCTGGTTGGCGTTATCATTACGATTTGGCACCTTTTATGTTCCACCCGATCTCGCACGTGCGCTCATCCTTGGTTTGGCGCCTGTTCTGGGGGTCGCAATCTTTGCCTGGTTTGGACTTTACCGCCTCGTTACACGATACATTGGCAGTAAAGGCACAAGGGCAATTGCGATTTGCATGGCTCTTTCAGTTTTGATCTGGTCGCTTGCAATTCTGATGTCGCAGGTCAAAGAAGTGCCCCGATCCGTGATTTTTGCTTACGCGCTGATTGGCGGTGGGATGGTTTATGCCAACCGCCAGGCCGCAGCGTTTATCTTAAATACCGCTGGAATTCCGCTTCCACTGCTGAAACCGGCACCGCGCGCAGTTGCGATTTACGGAGCGGGGCAGATTTGTGCGCAACTTGTCAGCGTGCTCAGGCAAAGTGGAGAGCTGCGTCCCGTTGGACTGTTGGATGAAGGCCAGTCGATGTGGGGCCAGTATGTCAGCGGGCTGAAGATTTACCCGCCTGAGAAGCTATCCCGCCTGATTGAGCGCGAAGGCGTTTCAGAAGTCATTTTAGCAGAGTTTGGAAACAAGCGGCGCCGCCTGAAGGAAATTATTGAGTGGCTGCAGGCCTATCCCGTTCAAGTGCGTATCATGCCTGATATGACGGACATTGTTACAGGGCGCGTTACAGTTAACGACTTGCGGCCGGTAGGGGTTGAGGATCTGCTTGGCCGCGACTCCGTTGCGCCAATCTCGAATTTACTCAAAGCGAATGTCGAAGGCAAGGCCGTTATCATCACCGGTGCCGGTGGGTCCATCGGTAGTGAACTGGCGCGTCAAGTCGTGCGGCAGAGGCCAAGATGTCTCATATTATTCGATCAGGCCGAGCCCGCACTTTATCATATCGAAGATGAATTAACGCAGTCCGTAGCCGCCATGCAGCGCAGCGATACAGGCCACAGCGATCAGGCCCTGCCCCGGATCATCCCAATCCTGGGTAACGTACTCGATGGTGCGTATTTTGAACAGATCCTTAAGTTTTATTCAGTTGAAACAATCTACCATGCAGCTGCATATAAGCACGTTCCAATTGTTGAAAAAAACCCAATAATCGGATTGCGCAACAATACTTTTGGTACCCGTGTCGTGGCAGCTGCGGCGCAAGCTGCCAATGTTGAGCGCATGGTCTTGATCTCAACCGACAAGGCGGTACGTCCAACTAACGTTATGGGGGCCTCAAAACGTTTGGCTGAGCTTGTTGTGCAGGCAGAAGCATTGCAACACAGATGCCCAACGACGTTTTCGATTGTTCGCTTCGGTAATGTGCTGGACAGTTCGGGGTCCGTTGTTCGTAAGTTTCGCCGTCAAATTGAGGATGGCGGTCCGGTGACCGTCACCGATCCTAATGTCATGCGTTATTTTATGTCGATTCCAGAGGCAGCAGAACTGGTTATTCAAGCAGGAGCAATGGCCCAGGGGGGAGAGGTTTTTGTTCTCGAAATGGGAGAAACCGTGCGCATTGCCGATCTTGCGCGTACCATGATACGCGTTATGGGACGCGAGGTTAAAGACAAAGCCAACCCGGATGGTGACATAGAGATAGAGTTTATTGGGCTGCGGCCGGGAGAAAAGCTTATCGAAGAGCTGCTCGTCGACGGAGAAATGTCAGCAACGGAGCATCCGCGTATCTATCGCAATGCTGAGCCGTTCGTTCCTTTGGGCAAACTCGAACGGGAACTTGATAATCTTTTGGAAGCAATAAGAATTGAGGATTTTGCCACAATTCGCAATATTCTGTGCGAGTTGGTTGATGGTTATGTCCCACACGAGGAAACTTTTTCCAACCGGGCGGATATCCTTCACGACTTTCATGTGTCGCGTTCCATCCACTAGGCCGTGTCGTCATTTGCCACACCTGCAGGTCAGCTGCAGGGATCGAAGTCTTCTGGCGCCATTTCAAAGCCGGAAAATTCAAAGCCAGGCGCTACGGTGCAGCCAACCAATGTCCAGGCACCACGCGACCAAGCCTGCTGCCAGGCATGTTTGGGAACCACCGCCTGGGGATGCTGCCCGTAGCTGAGACTGTTGCCGAGTTCAACGTCCAGCCGCTGTTTTTGCTGATCGACAATACTAAGACGCAGCGGAGCCCCGGCATACCAATGCCAGGTTTCAGCCGCATCTACTTTGTGCCAGCGCGAGAGTTCGCCGGCCTGCAATAGAAAATATATCGCCGTAGATGCCGGGCGGTTGGTATTGACAATTTCCGGGTCACGGTAGGTTTCACGAAAATGACCACCTTCGGGATGCGGCTTAAGTCCCAACAAGTTAATGATATCGTTAGCATTCATGGTGTTCATAGTATTCACGGCGTATTTTACAGGGGGGATGTATCAAATTGCATGATTGTGCCACGCAGTTTCGCTGGTTGTGCGGTGGGGACACAACATGATTTTGCAATGGAAAAGGGCAGCAGGTTGCGGGGGCGGTATTCTAATTGCATTGCGTTGGCGGTCTGTAGCGCGGGCCTGTGTTGCATGGAGTATGATTTAAGAGCCGATGCAAACATATGCAACTGCGCGTGTTCTGTAAGATGGTCTTGTGCTGGTCTGCACACTTGCCCATAAATTGCGATGAACAGCTCCTCGGATGTTCGAATTACAACGTGAGATTTGGTGATGTTATTAAGCAGCAAGGTAGCGCTCATAACTGGGGCAGCGCAGGGTATAGGGCAAGCGATCGCAGAGCGTTATGCTGCAGATGGCGCCAAAGTTGTTCTGGTCGATGTGAATGAGGCCGCTGGGTCCGATGTTGTCCACGCCATCGTAAAGCGCGGCGGCAATGCAAAATTCATCCAGGCTGATGTTGCCGAAAAACTTGACGTACACAATATGATGGCCGCGGCGCTCGAAGCCTACAACTATGTTGATATTATGGTCTGCAATGCTGGGATCGTAGATGACGCCTCTTTTCTGGATCTTAAGGAGGAAGATTTCGACCGCGTTTTGCGAACGAATCTAAAAGGCACGTTTTTGTGCGCTCAGGCGGCTGCAAGGCAAATGGTGAAGCAAATCGCGGATAGCCGAAAACCAGGCACAATCATCAACATGAGTTCGATCAATGCATTCTTTGGATTGCCCGATCACGTTGCTTATACGGCATCGAAAGGTGGAATCATGCAATTAACCCGGGCGATGGCAGTTGCGCTTGCACCGCACGGAATCCGTGTTAACGCCATTGGCCCAGGCTCCATTGAGACGCCGCTCTTGAATGAGATTTTAAAGGATGAGGCTGTGCGCCAGATGGTGCTATCGCGGACGCCGCTCGGCCGCGTAGGACAACCACGGGAAATTGCGGCAATCGCAGCCTGGTTGGCTTCGGACGAGGCAAGCTATATAACCGGTGAGACGATTTACGCAGATGGCGGCCGCTTGCCGCTCAACTACATTATGGCGCAGAAGAATTAAGTCCCACCGCATAGCGGACAATACCCGGGTATCAACTCAGTTTTATTTTTCTTCGTCTTCATCGCTCGATTCTGCAGAGCTTTCGTCAAAGCTTTCGTCCTCATGCCGGTCGTTGGAATCATGGGCATCCTGTAAAGGGGCTTCATCTGGATCGGCCTGCCCCATGCTTTGCAGTCTTGCGAAGACACGGGCTTCTTCATCGATTTCTTTAGTTTCGTCTGCATCCGGTTGCAAAGGCTTGGATTGGCCGAAAACAGAGGCGGCTGAAATAGTTTCATTATCGGCAAAAGACGGTTCTGCATCCGATTTGCCTGTAAAGGCATAATCCGTTGTTTCAGAGGTCGGCAGCAGCGTGCCGCTCGCTTCGATCGGTGGCAGACCAGCGGCAATGCGTTCTTTGTCACGCTGCTTAACAGCCTTTTCAACCTCCATATCAAGGTCGAGTTGTTTGCAAAGGCCGAGGGTGACGGGGTCCTGAGGCACAAGATTGGTTGAATTCCAGTGGCTGCGATCACGGATTTGCTGAATGGTTGGTTTGGTTGTGCCAACCAAGCGTCCAATCTGGCTGTCTTTTAGCTCGGGATGATGGCGCAATAGCCACAAAACAGCGTTAGGGCGGTCTTGACGCCGTGAGACTGGCGTGTACCGTGGTTTCTTTTTTGCTTTTGCGTTTGGAAGCTGGACTTTGGAGGAGATCAATTTAAGGCGTTTTTCTGGATTGTTCTCGGCTTGTATAATTGCTTCGCGCGTAAGTTCGCCAGCGGTTACCGGGTTCTTGCCGCGAATACCGGATCCAACGTCGCCATCCGCGATGCCTTTGATCTCAAGCAGGTGCATACCGCAGAATTCGGCGATCTGCTCGAATGTCAGCGCGGTGTTGTCGACAAGCCAGACAGCGGTAGCCTTTGGCATCAGGGGATAGCCTGTATCGCTCATGAATGAGTCTCCTTATGTCCTGCGCTGGTCGAGAGACTTTTCACAGGCTAGACTTGTTAGAATTTAAGGGGGATTGGCGTACATATATGCTGGTATTTTGCCATGTGCAACTGTCTGATCATTGATCGGTCAGTTACAAACACATGATTTTGCCAAGCTCGTTCGCGTATGCGAAGGGTGCCATCAAAATAAATGGTTCAATTTTCTTAAACTAAAGCTGCGCATTGCAGCGTTTGCTTGGGGGGCTTACTAATTGATGAAACACCCTAATGCTAGTAATCCATATCCAATTGAGTAGTTGCTATTTTTTGTTCAGCATTTTTATCTTAAGGTATCGTGTATCTGATTGTACGTGTATATAATTGTATATGTGTAATATATATTCACAAACCGTACCGCGGCAATTGTTGCTACCGCTATTCGACGTAAGCGATAACCGCGCCACCGCATTTGAGCCGCATGGTGCAATCTACCCTGGCAATAATGGTATCGTAATTCGCTGTGCAGCCGATGGTACGCGCGAATGCGTTGAGATGAGCTGGGGGTTTGTGTTGAATTTGGCAAACCGGGCGCCTAAGCGTGTTACCAATTTTCGTGACGACAAGCTCGATAGCCGTTTCTGGTCGGCTTCATTGCGGGCACGGCGTTGCCTTATTCCGGTCAGCAGTTTTGCCGAGCCGAAGGGCAGGCAGCCGGCCATATGGCACTGGTTTGCGCTCAACGAGAAACGTACGCCATTCGCATTTGCTGGTATATGGCAGCGTTACAAAGGCCCGCTGAAAGCAGAGGGCACAACGGTTGAGATCGACGTCTACAGTTTTATGACGACAATGCCGAACGCTTTGGTCGCAGCCATACATCCATCGCGCATGCCGGTGATGCTCGTAGGCCGCGATACTCAGGACCAGTGGCTCAATGGCACGCCCGATGAAGCTTTGCAAGTTGTGCAGACCTATCCGGCAGAAAGTATGAGAATAGTGCAGTCGGGTATGGAAAGATACGATTCAGGAGGGGATCTGCCATGAAGCGGTATGGTATCAAGAAAGGAATTTTGTCGTTATTGCTCATTTTGTTGTTTGCTATTTTTCGGCATGGAGGCGTTAAAGTACAAGGCTTCTTTCGAGGCACCCAGTCTGCCGTATGGCGGGCCGGTCCAGTCCTTCAGCTGCAGGCAAGGTGAAGCTGCTGGCTCTAAGCCGGTGGTCGTTCACGCATATTTCAAGTTTTTTTGACACAGTACCGTCTTGTGCTCTTTATCGGTTAAAATATCGGTTAAAGACCAGGCGGCCTGACACGGGGCCTGATACGTGAGCAGAGGCCAGATGCAGGCGATGACGGCAGATATTCCATTGCCTCTGTTTGCTGCACATTTATTTAGTTGACTTCAAATTCGCAAACGCATGATTCATGTCATATGACATACGCAATCAAGGAAATATTCAAGACACTGCAGGGTGAAGGCGGGCAAGCCGGCCGTGCTGCCGTGTTCTGCCGGTTCGCAGGCTGCAATCTCTGGAGCGGCCGTGAAGAAGATCGTGCCCGGGCCATATGCCAATTCTGCGATACGGATTTTGTAGGCATTAACGGCGCAGGCGGCGGTCGATTTGCCAGCCCGCATGAGCTTGCCCGTGAGATTGAAAAGGCGTGGGGTGCAGGAAGAAACCGCCGTTTTGTTGTCTTAACTGGTGGCGAGCCTCTTCTCCAGGTTGACACATCTCTTCTAACATCCTTAAAGATGTATGGCTTTGAAATTGCTCTTGAGACCAACGGTACGATTGCGGTACCTGAGGGAGTGAGTTGGATTTGCGTGAGCCCTAAAGCTGGTAGTAAGCTTATTCAAAAAAGCGGGCATGAGCTTAAGCTTGTTTTCCCGCAACCGCAAGCAATGCCCCATTTATATGAAAAACTTAACTTTGAGCAGTTTTTTCTCCAGCCTATGGACGGCCCGGGTCTTAAACGCAACACTGAGTGCGCTATAGAATATTGTCTGCGCAATCCTTTGTGGCGTCTCAGTCTTCAGACACACAAACTGATTGGAATTCCATGAACAGACATACCAAGCCATCGGACCTCGCAACGCCAGGCAGACAGCGCCGCATCGATGCGATAATACGCATTGGACGTACATATCATTTTGAAGCCGCGCACTATCTGCCTAAGGTCCCGGATGGGCACAAATGCAAAAACCTCCATGGGCATAACTACCGTGTTGAGATTGTGATCAGCGGAAAGCTTGATGAGCGTGGTTTTGTTAAGGATTTTGCAGAAATCGATGACGAAATCGCCCCACTTTTGAAACAGGTCGATCATCGTCTGCTCAATGAGGTTGAGGGGCTTGAAAATCCAACCGCTGAAATCATTGCTGCTTGGTTTTTAGAACGTATTTCTGACTGTGAGAGCGTCCGCGTTTACGAAAACGACTTAAGCTGGGCTGAAATCCGCAAAGCGCAATGAGACGCTGCCTGAGCACGTAAAGGCGCCGGGGACAGATGGAGAACGTTAATGAACCAAGATCGAGCTTGAGTGGAGTTTGTGTGAATGACATTGCTAAACCGGCGAAGTGCTTTAAAGGCGCTGGCTCTGGGGGCGCCGGTGTCCCAGCTTGTGATGCATGACGCGATAAGCGCTCAGCCAAGGGTCACACTGCCGCAATGGCGCTACGGGCAGAATTCATCGGCCAGCGATACCGTGCTGATGTTTCGCGGCAATGGCGCGCACACTTTCTACGGAACGGGGCCTGTGCCGGCAGACAAGCCAGAGATCAGATGGCGGTTCCGCACTTCTGTCATTCGCAACACCGTGCGTGGTACGCCAATGACCTGGGCCGGAACAGGGTGGACCGGCACCGCGATCAAGCTGGGCGCGTATATCTTTGCCGGTTCGCTTGGCGGACACGTTTATGCGCTGGAAGCCGAAACGGGCCGTCTTCGCTGGAGCCTGAAGGGCGGAGGCATGTTCAAAAGTTCGATTTGTGCTTATGAGAACCGTCTTTATATCGGCAATACTGACAACCTGCTGCGCTGCATCGATGCTGAAAGTGGACGGGTTGCCTGGACGGTTGACACGGGCAGGGATCTCGATTCATCGCCATGCGTTGTCGACAACCGCCTTTATATTGCCGGTGAGAACGGCCATCTGCGTTGCCTTGTTCCTCAGACTGGCAAGGAAATTTGGCGCAGGTTCGTTGGCGGTATCGGGCCGGGCTCTGTTTTAGGATCGAACGGCTCGGAAACCTCGCCGGCAGTCGCAGACGGACAGGTGTTTACAGCGACTTATGACGGGGTCCTGTTCTGCGTCGATGCCAGGACCGGCGTTGTGCAATGGAAAGCCAGGACCGGTGACGACACGGATGCCTCGCCAGTTGTTTACGAATCATTTGTCTATGCGTGCGCGGAAGAAAAGGCTCCCTATCTCTATTGCTTCGAACGCGAGACGGGGCGTCAGGTTTGGCGCTACGGAGAAAATACGGGCGGCTTTTATTCGACGCCAGCCGTGGCGCACGATCGAATTTGGGTCGGTGCGGAAGATGGCAGGCTTCATTGCGTCGATGCGCGAAGTGGGAAGCAGGTCTGGACATATCAGACAGGCGCGGGCATTTGGTCATCGCCTTGCGTTGTCGACGGGATGGTCGTTTTCGGCTCCAGGGATGCACACCTTTATTGCCTTGATGCAAAAAACGGCGGTTTGCAATGGAGGGTCAGGCTCGATGGGCGGATCATTTCCAGCCCCTGTATTGTTGACGGTGACATCTACATAGGCACTGCAACGGGCTATATCTATTGCCTGGCAGCCTGATTGTGAGAAAACCACTGGGCCGTATTGCCGGTTGAGCCAAGCGTCTTGGCATAAAAACTTTATTTTCGGCTGCAATCGGTTTTATAAGTGTAATCGAAAGCTCCGCGGCTCGCAATCGGCACTGCTGCGCCCATTTCAAAACCACGAATAAACAAACGAATTAAAGATCTGAGATGGCTGGACATTCCCAATTTAAAAACATCATGCACCGCAAGGGACGCCAGGATGCGGCCCGGTCAAAACTTTTCTCCAAGCTAGCCAAGGAAATCACGGTGGCGGCCAAAATGGGCATGCCCGACCCCGCCATGAACCCGCGCCTCAGGCTGGCTGTGCAGAATGCCAGATCGCAGTCAATGCCGAAAGATAACATTGAACGGGCGATCAAGAAGGCATCATCAGGCGATGACGAAAATTTCGAGGAGATCCGTTACGAAGGGTATGGGCCAAATGGCGTCGCGGTTGTTGTTGAAGCGCTGACGGATAACCGCAATCGCACAGGAGCCGCTGTGCGCGCCGTTTTTGCCAGGCACGGCGGCAATCTCGGTGCGACGGGCGCAGTTGGCCACATGTTCAATCGTGTCGGCGAAATCAGCTATCCTGCCGCGGCCGGCTCAGCGGATGCGGTTCTGGAAGCCGCCATTGAGGCAGGTGCAGACGATGTACAATCTGATGATAGCGGGCATCTTATTACCTGCGGTTTCGATACACTTGGGACGGTCGCAGGCGAAATTGAAAAACTTCTCGGTGAGGCAGAATCGGTCAAGGCCGTATGGACACCGACAATCACTTCAATGGTCGACGAAGACGGTGCCAACGCAATCATGAAATTGCTTGCCGCACTGGAAGATGACGACGATGTCCAGGCCGTCTTCTCGAACTTCGAAGTCGACGAAGAAACAATGAAAAAAATGACAGCAGCCTGACAGTGATTGCACCCGCAGGACGGCTATGAGTTTGACCGGGTTCCGCCAATAAGACACGGCCTGAGATGCAGATAAGCAGTTGTTGGCGGATTACCGAGATATTCTATTGACTTAATCGAACGAGAGTGGCCAGTATTACTAAAGGATTGAGAGTTGGAACACTCGAATTTTAAGTGAGATAGGCCCCATCTTTTGCTCCGTCTTGAGTAGAATTTATTCATAGCGTCGGTGTTGGTGAGAGTTATGGAACCTAAAGCCCCAAAGCAATGTGAAGATCTCGCGTTTACGAAGCAATTATTTACAATAACACGGCAAGGCCACACCAAGCCCACGGCTGAGTTTGGTGCCCCAGCCTTAATCTGGCATGTTGCATTCTGGCCCCGCCGGTCCATGGATCCCGGCGATTTCAACATGGAAGAATATCTTGAGCAGGCAGAAAGCGACAGTAATTACAATATCTATGAACAACTGCGGATTCATCACAGTGAACGCAGCGTAAATGTGAATCGAGACTTCAACCAATTTTTGAAAGATTTGAAAGCCGCCTCTGAACCTGGATGTCGTGCAGAAGCGCAAGAGATATTCAAGTATGTTACGCCGGGAGACTGGGATGTGCCTGGTATCACGCCATTTGATGCTCTTAACACAGAGGCAACGGGGTTCACCGTGTGGTTTGGCGATGAACCGCAAGGAACCTTGCCTGCAAATGGCGATCTCGTTCCGCCAACGGCCATTCGGGTGCGTGTACAAGCAGAGACTAATGCTGATTTTTCATCGGTTACATTTATCATCGATGCAGGTAAGCCTTGGAATCAAAAGCCTGTTTATCGTGCAGAGGATATACCGCCCGGCACGATGGGCCTGAGGCGCGCCGAGATATTCAGACATGTTGAAAAGATCAAAGAAATTTGTGAGCCACGCATCCATTCGGATGTCATTGATCGCGGGCGGCTGCCGGAGGAGTTGGATGGCGGAGAGGCCGCAGCGGCCGAATTAAAAGCAGCTGCTGACTATCTTTATGCAAAGATCTGGGACGATCTATGCGAGCATTTCAACTTTAATTTGACGAACATTGCCGGCGAAACGGATGAAATATTTGCGAATTTCCGGGGGCTTGTCATATCGAGCGCTGGCGATGATGAAGCGCCTGAGAACCCTGCCTTGACGGCGACCCGAGTAAGTGAACCGTATGCGCGTTTTAAGGGGCAGCAAGAAGGATATCAGAGTAGCGCGATTGAGCCGAACCGTGTCGTGCGCGCTTATCTGCCGTTCATGCGCCGGTTTCGTGCTGAAGGCGACTGGCGAGACTGGATTGCTTGCGGAATATTTGACTGGCGGGCGCTTTATATCACGCCGCTTGGTGCCCAAAGCGAATACCGCAAAGATGAGGAAGGCCGCCTGGAAGATCTCATACCTGCCGGGCACTTGCCGAAGCGCCGGAAATTCGAGGACGGGCTGCGTCCGGAAAAGCTCGGTGAATGCGATGAATATCGTTGCGCGGGCACCGATGACGAACGCGAAGCGCCAACGACTTATGATAACGATCGGCAATCTGCCGCACGCTATCTCGTACTGCACAAACATGAACCGAACCGTGGCCAGATTGGCCGTATGATTGAGCGTATCAACAGCACGGGAACTTACCGGCTTTACGCGCTCAAGAATTGGACGGTAATTCGACAGGCTTCAATCTGGAGTCAGGTTTATGGCCAACTTCTGGATGCTGCGTATCAGCGTTGGATCAACAAAACCAAAGGTTGTAACGATGTATACAAAAAAGCAGCAGAGCAACCGCGCAAACAAATAAAAACGCTGATCGACAAGTTGAGAGAAGAAAATCAATACCAGAAAGAAGCAAAAAGCATAATATCGAGAGAGCCTCCCCTTCCAGTCGACCAAATGGTAACCAGACTATTCGAGTTGGTTGATGATATTGAGAATGTTTATGAGAACGTAAGATTGAAAAGAAATGACGAAAAGCTATGGAAAAATATTAAAAAGCAACTCAGGAAATTACGAAACGTTAAGGAAGAACGCGATGTGAACCTGGCTCAGCATAACCAGAACGTGGAAAACTTGCTTGTCGATATTACAGCAACTCTGGACAAGCTTGGGCAGGCAGCGATTGGTGGACTGCCCTATCGCGTATCGCGCTCAAAATACTACGAAGTTTTGTTTCGCAACTCCGTCGATACGCTGAGAGTTGGAAACATCGAGACTTGGTGGTCTTACAAACAATTTGCCGAGCGCGGCATGTATCCTTTGCTTGATTTTATCGCCAACGTTGGGGCTCGCCTGGAAAAACTTCGCGAGCGGTTACAGCGTATTAAGGATGATATTCTGCAAAGCTCGATCAGCTACCAAACAGAAGCTACACGCGACAACACGCATAAGCTTGAACGTATACAACACGGCATAAGCCAGCTTAACAGGTCGCTCACCAAAGATGCACGTGGTACACTTTCGTCCATGCGCTGGACTGCATTCTTCAAGCGGTGGGAGAGTATAGTAGGTATCACAGCTCTGATCGCAACTCCATTTTTGCCGCTTGCTCTGCAGGAGTTCGACCTACACCAAAAGACCGGGCATTACGTAGCGTATGTTGTCGGTTATGCTATAGGTCTTACATTAATCGTATACGCAGCGATGTCACTCCATCAAGGCCAGCCCCATGACGACCTATAATCTCCTCCTGTTGCCTGGCGATGGCATTGGCCCTGAGGTCATGGCTGAGGTTGAGCGCATTGTCGCGTTTTTCAATGCCAAATCCAATAAGGCAAGCTTTTCCGCCACAACGGAACTGGTCGGCGGGGCGTCCTTTGACGTCCACGGTGTGCCGCTCACCGATGCGGCGATGGACAAAGCGCAAACGGCCGATGCAGTTATGCTTGGCGCCGTCGGCGGGCCGAAGTGGAATAGCGTTGATTTTGCGATGCGACCGGAGGCTGGCCTACTACGCCTGCGCAAGGACATGGATCTGTTCGCCAACCTGCGGCCCGCGATCTGCTATCCGGCGCTGGCGGACGCTTCTTCGCTACGCCGTGAGTTTGTCGAAGGACTCGATATTCTGATCGTACGCGAGTTGGTCGGCGGCACTTACTTCGGCGAACCTAAAGAAATCGTAACCCTGCAGGATGGTCAGAAACGGGCTGTTGATACAACACTTTATACAACTTTTGAGATTGAGCGTATTGCCAAAGTTGCCTTCGATCTGGCCCGCAAGCGCAACAACAAGGTTCATTCAGCAGAAAAACGCAACGTTATGATGACCGGCCTCTTATGGCACGAGATTATCACTGCGACGCATAAGTCTTACGCGCCGGAGATTGAGCTGGAGCACATTCTTGCGGACAATTGCGTCATGCAGCTGGTGCGCGATCCAAAGCAATTCGATGTGCTGGTTTGCGATAACCTTTTTGGCGATATGCTGTCGGATGCAGCTGCTATGCTGACAGGCTCGCTCGGTATGCTCCCCTCCGCCTCGCTTGGTGCTGAAGATCCTGCGACCGGTCGCCCTCAGGCGCTTTACGAGCCGGTTCACGGTTCGGCCCCCGATATTGCCGGCCACGGCAAAGCCAATCCAATTGCAACGATTTCGTCCTTTGCGATGGCTCTGCGCTATTCGTTCGGCCTTATCGAAGAAGCCGATCTGATTGAGCAGGCGATCTCTAATGTTCTGGCGCAAGGCTACCGCACCGGTGATATCATGCAGCCCAATATGCGTGAAGTCGGCACAGACGAAATGGGCGGCGCCATCGTTAGGGAACTTGAGGTTTTGACCGGCTGATACTGGCATTGCTCAAATATTTGCATCGCTCAGCCGTATCATAATCCCAATTGCGTGAACGTTTGGCAAATAAGAGGCCGCTCGGCAGTGGGCATGCTCATTCCCATGGAAGAATGCACCCACAGTCAAAGGCTGGCAATAATCAGGATAATCGATTCTGCCGCCGGCGCCCGCGCAGTTGTTTGGGTGCGCGCCCTGATTTCAGCAGTGAAATGTGGCCCTTGCGCCCGGCGCTGAGCATTTCAAAACGCAACGCACCTGCAACCGGGATCGCCTCCTTAAGCCGTACATCGACATCGTCCCCCAGCCGATAGGACAAGCCGCTGCGCTCGCCAACCATAGCGTGTTGCGTTTCCATATAAAGATAGAAATCGTCATGCAGGGAGGCGGCGGGGATGAATCCGTCCGCGCCGGTCTCACGCAGTCTGACAAACAGCCCCGATTTGTTCACGCCTGAAATGCGAGCGGCAAACTCTGCGCCCACATGGCTTGAAAGGTAGGCCGCAATCAGTCTGTCGACCGTCTCCCGCTCTGCCGCCATGGCGCGCCGTTCTGTCTGCGAAATATGCTGTGCGATGGCGTTGAGCCCGCTGCTTTCCTCGTCGGTCAAACCATCCGATCCCAGGCGCAATGCCCGTATCAGGGCGCGATGCACGATAAGATCGGCATAGCGCCGGATCGGCGATGTGAAATGCGCGTAGCGGCGCAGATTAAGTCCGAAATGTCCATAATTTTCTGGTGTATATTCAGCCTGTGCCTGGGCGCGCAGAATAACCTCGCTGACCAGGTCAGCCACCGGCAGCGCCTTAGCCGTAGACAGAATGCGATTAAAAACCTCCGGCCGTAATGTTCCCTGCACAGGTAGCTTTAAATCCAACGAGTGCAAAAATTCCCTGAGCGCGTTAAGTTTTTCCTTCGATGGCTGATCGTGAGCACGGTAGATGAGCGGCATTGCGTGTTTCTCAAGCGTTTCCGCCGCCGCAACGTTTGCCTGGATCATAAACTCTTCGATGAGTTTGTGCGCATCGAGACGCGCAGGTACGACGATGCGGTCAACTTTGCCGGCTTCATCAAGTACGATACGCCGCTCCGGCAGCTCCAGTTCGAGAGGGGCGCGTCGCCGTCGTGCAGCGGCCATAACCTGATAGGCTTGCCAAAGAGGCTGCAGCACCTTGGTGTCAATCAGGCTGGCGCGTGGTCCGGCTCTGCCATAAAAAGCCTGCTGCGCCTCCTCGTAGCTCAGTTTCATGGCCGTGCGCAGCAGGCCCCGCTGGAACTTGTGGCTCCGTTTTTCGCCGCTTTTGTCAAAGATCATGCGTACAGCCAGGCAAGGCCGCTCGACGCCTTCGCGCAACGAGCACAGATCGTTAGAGATCGCCTCCGGTAGCATTGGCACAACGCGATCGGGAAAGTAGACGGAATTCCCGCGCTTTTGCGCTTCAAGATCAAGCACCGTCCCAGGGCGGACGTAGTGGGCAACGTCGGCGATCGCCACTGTCACGATCCAGCCGCCAGGGTTGGCTGGGTCCAAATCAGGCGCAGCGTGTACGGCATCGTCGTGGTCGCGCGCATCCGTAGGATCAATCGTCACGAACGGCAAATCCCGCATGTCAGCTCGCCCACTTGTGATACTGCCGGGACCGGCAGGATCACAAACAGCAGGATCAGGCAGGTCATCCAGCGCTTCCAGCACGCGCTGTGGAAATTCATCGGCAATGCCATGCGCATGAACAGCGATTAAACTGACCTGGCGCTGATCTGTGGGGTTGCCAAGAACTTCGACGACACGCGCCCCTGGCAGGGCAGAACGGGCGGTGCGTAAAACGTCAAACCGTACCAGATCGCCATCGCTGGCCTCTGTTTCATTGCCGCTTTGAACCGGCCAGTCCTTTGACTGCTTCCGATCGACTGGAGTAATTACGCCGCCGCCTCTGGCATGAGAGCGAAAAATGCCCAATAAGCTTTGCTTTTCACGTGGTAGACGTTTGATCACCTCGCCTGCAAAGGCAAAGCCGGCCGCATCTCCATTTTCATCCCCCTGGGGATGGATGCGCGCAAGGACGCGGTCTCCGACGCCTGGTGCACGCTCCAGCCGCTTGATACGGCCGGCCTGCAAGGTCGGCGTTGTTGGCAAAATGACACGCGGCCGCGGCCCATCGCGTGTATTCCAGACAACCGGCTCGCCGATCAACTCGCCTTCGTCATCGAGATGAACGATATCAAGAACGGTGACCGGCGGTAATGAACCTGGCTGGCGAAACTCTTTGCGATTGCCGACAAGCACCCCCTCATCGGTCATTTCCATCAGCAGGTCTTTGAAGGCGCGGCGATCGCTGCTCTTGATTTTAAATGCCTTGACAATGTCACGTTTACTGGTCCTGTCGCCGGCCGTTTGCAGATAAGCCATGATCTCCTCGCGGGTTGGCAAACGGTCCTGATGACTGACATCCGCGTACGTGTGGCTGCGTGATCGTTTCGCCACGAGTTATCATCCTTTCACTGGCGGCCTCTTATCGCTGCTTAAGACAACTATTCGGACTTCGTCGCAGTCCTTGCGCTGGTGGTTGTCTTTTGGGCTGCCGGCTTTTTGGCAGCCTTACTGGCTGCGGTTTTTGAAGGTGCTGTAGATTTAACTGTCTTCTTTGCCGCTGGTTTCTTCTTATCAGCAGCCTTGCTGTCGGTCTTGGATTTTGTCGTTTTCGATGCTGTCGTAGCGCGGGTTTTCTTGGCTGGCGCCTTGGCCTGGCGTTCGGCAATCAATTGCATCGCCTCTTCAATCGTCAGCTCTGCCGGCTCTTTGCCCTTAGGCACCGTCGCATTGATCTTGCCATACTTGACGTAAGGGCCATAGCGCCCTTCCAGCACCTCAATCTTGCCACCGCCATCCGGATGCTCGCCAAGATCTTTCAAGACGTTTGCCTTAGACCGGGCATAGCGGCTTTTGCCGCCGGCTATTTTTTCGGCGATCAGTGTTACCGCGTGGTTTATGCCAACTGTGAAAACGTCGGCGACGCTATCAAGATTGGCATAGACACCATCGTGTCGAACAAATGGTCCGTAGGGACCCAGACCGGCGGTAATCATGTTGCCAGTCTCGGGATGCGCGCCAACCTCACGCGGCAGGCTGAGCAGTTTGAGCGCGAAATCAAGATCAATCGCTTCTGCCTCAACTCCCTTTGGGATAGATGACCGCTGAGGCTTTTCGCCATCCTCTGCTTCTCCAAGTTGAACGTAAGGCCCGAAGCGGCCTGTGCGCAAAGTCACCGCAAGGCCGGTTTCCGGACAATAACCAAGCAGTTTACCGTCAGCCGTTACCGCTTCGACTGGTCCATCGAGCTGCTGGGAAATCTGACGGGTAAAGCGGCATTCCGGATAATTCGCACAGCCGATGAAGGCACCGAATTTACCGGAAACCTTAAGGCTTAAACGGCCTCCACTGCAGGCCGGACAGGCGCGTGGATCGACACCGTCTTCTCTCTGAGGAAAAATATGCGGGCCGAGAATCTCATTAAGCGCCTCCAGGACGTCGGAAACGCGCAAATCATTCGTCTCCTCGATTGCAGCTGTAAAATCCTGCCAGAATTCGCGCAGCACCTGCTGCCAGTCCAGCTTGCCATCGGAAATCAGATCAAGTTTCTCCTCCAGGCTCGCGGTAAAATCATATTCGATGTAACGCTTGAAAAAATTCGCCAGAAAAGCAGTAACGAGACGCCCCTTATCCTGCGGCAGAAGACGTTTTCGATCGATCGTAACGTAGTCGCGTTCCTGCAGCACCGCCATCGTCGAAGCATACGTCGAGGGGCGGCCAATGCCGAGTTCCTCCATTTTTTTGATTAGTGTCGCTTCAGTATAACGCGGCGGCGGTTCGGTGAAATGCTGTTTGGCGTCAATACTCTGCTCTTTCAGCACTTCCCCTTCAGCCAGGCGCGGCAGACGGCGGCTTGCTTCATCTTCGCTATCATCGCGGCCCTCTTCGTAAAGCTTCAGGAACCCATCAAATAAAACCACTGAGCCTGTCACACGCACACGGTATGTTTTACCGTCTTGACCGGATACATCGATTTCGGCGGTCGTCTGTTCCAATTCTGCCGAGGCCATCTGGCTTGCAACAGCACGTTTCCAGATCAAATCGTAAAGCGCCGCCAAGTCCTTCTTGAGAAATTTGTAAATCTTTTTGGGATGCTGGCCAGGATTCGTCGGGCGCACCGCCTCGTGTGCCTCTTGTGCATTTTTTGCCTTGGTCTTGTATTCCCTGGGACGTGGCGGCAGGTAGCGCGTGGAATGTTCCGCCTCGACAACCCTGCGGATTTCAGCAACCGCTTCCGGGATGATTTGAACGCCATCGGTCCTCATGTATGTGATCAGGCCAATGGTTTCACCGCCAATGTCTACCCCTTCGTACAGCTGTTGGGCAACCTGCATGGTCTGCTTGGCTGAAAAGCCGAGTTTACGCGACGCTTCCTGCTGTAGTGTCGAAGTTGTAAACGGCGCTGCCGGATTACGGCGTACCGCTTTCTTCTCCACGCTTTTGACCTCAAAGCGACCACGGGTTATCGCGGCCCTGATTGCATGCGCGGTTTCACCATCCTTGATGTCGAGCTTTTTCAGCATTTTGCCGTCGATCCCGACAAGACGCGCACGCACTTCCTCGCCGCTCTCTTTGAGAAGGATGGCTTCGATCGACCAGTATTCCTGTGTCTTGAAGGCTTCGATTTCCGCTTCACGATCACACACAAGACGCAGGGTTACGGACTGAACACGTCCGGCGCTGCGTGCACCGGGCAATTTGCGCCACAAAACGGGCGAAAGCGTAAAGCCGACAAGATAATCCAGAGCCCGCCGTGCGAGATAGGCCTCCACCAGGGCTTGATCGATGTTGCGTGGTTTTTTGAGCGCCTCCGTCACCGCTTGCTTGGTAACGGCGTTAAACGTAATCCGCTCAACCGGAATACCTTTTTTCAGCGCACGCTTTTCTTCCAAAATCTGAACCAGGTGCCACGATATCGCCTCGCCTTCGCGATCGGGATCCGTCGCCAATATGAGCTTATCTGCACCTTTCACCGCAGCAACAATATCTTTGACGATTTTCGCTGAGCGCGTATCCATGTCCCAATGCATGGCAAATGCATTGTCGGGCTCGACCGATCCATTTTTGGAGGGGAGATCGCGGACATGACCGTGAGACGCCATCACCTTGTAGGATGGTCCCAGATATTTATTGATGGCCTTGGCCTTGGCAGCAGATTCAACAATGAGAATGTTCATTGGGCTCACTGATGGATTTGAAGTCAATCTTGCCGCGGGTTTTACCCGGCAATCTGCCGAACTCCTGCGGAAATTGGCAATTAACCTGTTGACGCTCAGCGTGCAAGTGCGCAGGCAATTCGCCCGACACCGATACGCTTTGAAATGACGGTTCAGGGTCACGCGTCCTTGTGGCGTGAGCAGGACGCGAGATACTGAACCGTTTGATACAGACCACTAGAGCATGTGGGAAGTATTAGATGCTGTCAAACGCGAAGGAT
Source organism: uncultured Hyphomicrobiaceae bacterium (assembly GCA_963922535.1). Lineage (GTDB taxonomy): Bacteria > Pseudomonadota > Alphaproteobacteria > Rhizobiales > Hyphomicrobiaceae > Tectiglobus. The sequence continues at coordinate 22,947 of CAWUIN010000019.1, forward strand.
TTTATCTTCGAAGTTGCAATAATCATGCTATTTTGTTACATTACCCATGTTGTAATCTCTAGAGCCATACAACTATCCACGCTCCACGTCCCATGCTCGCTCCGCCAATATACGATAAAAAATAAAATCTTGATAATCAGAGTTTATCAATGCACCAGAATGAAATCAAGAAAAGTAATAAAATTCAGAATCTTACACGCAATCAAGTTTTACAGTACATCGCTGAGATGACTGAAGAAATGTCAAAATTGGCGATGAAAGCAGATTGTACAGATTTGGCAAAATCTTTAAAAACCGCAGCAAGTGAGGCAAGCCTTTTACTGCCAAATGGCTATAAAGACTAAAAAGAAACCGGCGGCGAAAGGGTGTTTTAATACCGCGACGTCTGTTCAGTTTCACACGGACGGGGCCGATCGGCAGGCCGGTGGAAAACTAAAAAGAAACTGGCAAAAACGTTTATATCACACTGGTGCTTCTCCTGTTGCCTCCATAAGAAGCTAAGCGACAGTAAGAGAAGAAAAGCAGTATCTTCTCATGGATTTACCCGGGTGTGCGTAGAGATACCAGATGATAACCATGATATTCAACAAAACCGGCGAGTTCGAGTTCCGTCAATGCAAGCTGTACTGCTGCAGCACGCAGCCCAGTTGCGCGGCACAGTTCATCGATTGAGATAGGTGCGGCACCGAGAACGCCAAGAATTGCAGCTTGCAAATCGTCTTTGTCGGGCAGTTTGATATTAACTTCGGCAGCAATGCCAGCCGCACGCGGCGCCGGCTGCTCATCCATATCCCAATTTTGCCAGTGACGGAGCATCTCGTCGCGAAAAAGTGGCGATAGTGCATTCAGCACGTCTTGCGCGGATGTCACCATCTGTGCACCTTGCTTAATCAGGCCGTTGGTCCCTTCAGCACGCGGATCGAGTGGATGGCCAGGTACTGCAAAAACCTCCCGCCCCTGATCGGCCGCCATGCGCGCAGTTGTCAGTGATCCGGAACGCAAAGCTGCTTCCACGACGACGACGCCATGCGACAAGCCTGAAATTATGCGATTTCTGCGTGGAAAGGCCTGACCGCGTGGCACAAGGCCTGGTGGTTGCTCGCTTACCAGGCAGCCGAGCCTGGCGATATGATTATAGAGTTTTTCATGTTCAGGCGGATAGATCTGATCAACACCGCCGGCCAATACGGCAACCGTTCCCGTCGCCAAAGCCGCCTCGTGGGAGACGCCGTCGATGCCGCGTGCCAAGCCTGAGACGATTATGATACCTTGCCGCCCAAGTTCAGCGGCGATTTGCCGCGCAATTGCGGCTCCAGCCGCCGAACACTGTCGTGAGCCGACAATTGCAACTGCGGTTTGGTTTAAAAAAGCGGTATTGCCCTTGCTGTAAATCAGCGGCGGTGGATGATCAACGCTAGCCAAAGCAACCGGATATCCGGGCTCAATGGAAAAAGTAACTGCAATGCCACGCTGCGCGCAGTTCTCTAATTCCGCCTCGGCGCGTGCGGTAGAATAAATTTGCACGGATTTTTCCCGCTGCTTACGGCGCAATAAATCCGGCAAGGCATCCAGCGCCTGAGTAGCGCCACCCATTTGATTGATAAGTTTTTGAAAGGTTGCAGGCCCTACGCCTTCAGTGCGAATGAGACGCAGGCAGGCAAGCCGCTCCGCATCGCTCAGGTGAGCGACGGGCAAAGGCGGACGGCAGAAGAGATCCTGTTTCGTGTTACGACTTTGCGCCAATTTTCGGCTCCTGCCCCGTCACCAGGCGCCGGATGTTAGCATGATGCCTGGCAATCAACAGCAAACTTAGCAGTATAAACAGCACAGTGGTTTCCGCATCAGCCCCAACGCCGGCAGCAACGGGCACAACGATTGCCGCGGTAAGTGCAGACAATGACGAATATCTAAAAATCCAGGCCATTGCGAGCCACACAAAGCCAAAAACAATGGCGGCCGGCCAAAACAGCCCGATGAGAACACCAATGTAGGTCGCAACACCTTTGCCACCTTTAAAGCCAAGCCAAACGGGAAACAAATGCCCCAGAAAAGCTGCCAGACCCGCCAGGTGACCGGCGCTAAGGGCAGGCTCAAGCGTTTCACCGGCAAGCCAGTGACCGATAAAAACGGCGAGTGTACCCTTTAAAGTATCGAACAAAAGCGTTGCGGCTGCAAGCCACTTATTGCCAGTTCGCAACACATTCGTTGCCCCAATATTGCCTGAACCGATCCGGCGGATATCTCCAAGACCAGCCAGCCGTGTCAACAGAAGACCGGAGGAGATTGCACCCAGTAGATAAGACAGCACAATGGCTGCCGCCAATAAAGCAAAGTTTTCCACAGCTACAAAACTTTTAGGTTGTTACAGGGGCCAGGGCCGTTGACGTTTATCGCACGATGAATAAGCGCAGACCATTATTTATGAGGTGCAGGATATTCATATACAATGCGTCCATCAACCATTGTTAATAAAACAAATCCCTGCATTTTGCTTTCATCAAATGGAGAATTCTGTGAGCGCGACCTCAAATTTTCGCGATTAACAACCCATGGTAGATCAAGGTCAACCACGATTAAATCAGCTGGCGCATCTTTCTGCAGGCGTCCCGTTTTAAGCCCGAGTAGCTCTGCAGGACGGCAAGTCATCGCACGCAGCAATTGAACCAGTCCAACTTCTCCGCTGTGAAAGAGGCGTAATCCAGCCGAGAGCAGGGTCTCCAGGCCAATAGCGCCATCTTCAGCTTCAGCAAATGGCAGGCGTTTCACATCCGCTCCCTGCGGATCGTGCGATGACACGATGACATCGATGGTGCCATCTTCAAGCGCCGCAACCAGGGCCATGCGATCGTCTTCACTACGCAGTGGCGGCCGAATTTTAAAGAATGTGCGATACGCACCGATATCATTTTCATTCAACGTCAGGTGATTGATAGTGACGCCACAGGTGAACTTCAACCCGCGTGCCCGCGCAACCCGGACCACATCCATACTCTGCGCGGTTGTCAAACTGCTTGCATGGTACCGCGCGCCGGTTACCTCAACAAGGCGCAAGTCACGTTCCAGCATGATCGTCTCTGCAATGCTGTGAATCCCGGACAAGCCCAATCGAAATGCAAGTTCTCCAGAATTCATAACACCATTGTCGGCCAGATACGCATCCTCCGTATGATGCACAATCAAAGCGTCAAAATCGCGTGCGTAAAGCAGAACATGGTTCATGACACGCGTGTTGGTGATGGCACGTTTGGCATTCGAAAAAGCAATGGCGCCGGCTTGCTTCAACAGGCCGATCTCGGTCATTTCCTCACCGGCCAACCCTTTGGTTATGGCAGCCATGGTGTGAATATTAACAACCGCATTATCGCGGGCGCGGCGCTGGATATAGTCCACCAAGGCAACTTGATCGATGACCGGATTGGTATCCGGCATGACAACGATTGTCGTAACACCGCCGGCAGCTGCTGCCAGGCTCGCTGTCTCAAGGGTTTCGCGGTATTCGTAACCAGGCTCTCCGGCAAACACCTGCATATCGATCAAACCGGGGCACAACACGCGCCCATGGCAATCGAACACCTTATGACCGGCCGGCGCATTGCGCCGCAAATGACTGCCTAAATCCTTGATCCGACCGTCCTCGACAAGCAGACCGCCAGGTTCATCCCGCTCGGACGCGGGATCAACAAGGCGGGCATTGATAAACGCAGTTCGGGAATTTTGCTGCACCATGTTCACGGTTACGATCGCCTCACTTGTTGGGCAAATGCTGGGCAAGTGCTTCGAGCACAGCCATCCTGACTGCAACGCCCATTTCTACCTGCTCCTGAATAACGCTGCGTGGATGATCTGCGACCGTGGATGCGATCTCGACGCCGCGGTTCATCGGTCCTGGATGCATGATTAAAGCGTCCGGCTTGGCTTTCGCGAGTTTTTCATGATCAAGGCCGAAAAAATGAAAATACTCGCGGCTGGAAGGGACAAACATCCCCTGCATGCGCTCACGCTGCAAACGCAACATCATGACAACGTCAGCATCCGTTATACCCTCGAGCATATTCGTGTAGACTTCAACGCCGAGCCGTTCGGCACGAGGGGGCAGCAGCGTTGATGGCGCGACAATACGTACGTTCGCCCCAAGCGTGCTGAGGACATTGATGTTTGAGCGCGCAACACGCGAATGGCGGACATCACCACAGATCGCAACCACAAGGCCCTCAACCCGGCCCTTCTCTCTGCGTATCGTCAATGCGTCCAGTAAAGCCTGCGTCGGATGCTGATGCGCGCCATCGCCCGCATTTACCACGGAACAATCGACTTTAGCCGAGAGAAGCTGCACGGCGCCGGCAGCATAATGGCGAACAACGATGATATCAGGGCGCATGGCGTTGAGTGTAACGGCCGTGTCGATCAGCGTCTCTCCCTTCTGGACCGAAGATGTTGAGACGTTCATATTCATGACGTCGGCGCCAAGACGTTTTCCGGCAAGCTCAAATGATGCCTGGGTTCGGGTCGAGGCTTCAAAAAACAGATTAATGAGCGTCCGGCCGCTCAATGTCTTGGCTTTTTTGCGGATTTCCATGTTACTGGCTGCCGCCCTGTTCGCCAAATCCAGTATGTACGTGTTCTCCGGAGCTGTCAGTTCTTCACACGTCAGCAAGTGACGCCTTGCAAACGCCGGCACAGAATTTTGTTTTTTGGGTTCCATGAAAACCTTATGATTAATCTTCCTGCAGCCATCATGCAAATTTCCGCTGCCCTTACACCCAGAGAAAACGCACTATTTTACTGATTAAACGACTTATTGCTCCAGGGCGTGGTGTCAATTGCCGCACGAAGCTACTCCATCGTAGAAGAGATTTGGAGAAATAAGCTCATTTCTGCGTTTCTCATCCTCGAATATGTTCTGCATGTCCTTACGTCTAGCTTTTGGAACTGGACGCTATTTCACCAAACCAGCTCTCGTATGCTCACTGATGACACGCCCTGGATGTCTAATTTGCCTCGATGGAAATTATTGACATTCTAAGGCATGTTCAGCAACTATCATCGAGTGATGAGAACATAAAGCGATGCGTATTCCCGTTCTTTATGGATTTACCGCGCTAGCGGTCTGTATCACTTAAAATGTCCTAAACCCAACATTTTAAGTGATACAGACCACTAAATCTCAGCTCGCGATATGGTGAGAAATGCCGACTCGATCACATTACCTGATAAACATATCATGAGATGAGTGAAAGTGTGCGATTAAGATGCCTATCCGCTTCAATTTGTTGAAACGGCAAAGCATTATTCAATTCCCATAGCTTGGCGCCTGTAATCCTCACAATGAGGAGTATTTATTAAGTCATTGCTTCTAAAAGTCTTTCATTCTCCTTGCCGGACTTTGAGGGGATAGTCACTATACCATAGTGTGGGCAACTCAACAGTTTGTCAGTTGCTGTTCATTAAGCCAAGTAAACATGATGATTACGATTAAGTTCGAGTTTGGTGCAGACAACAGATTAGCCAAGGTCAATAGGCTGTCGCTCATTGCGTTCTCACTTGCAGTTCTTCTCATACTGCCCATCTTGAGCGTTGCATTATCCGTTGCCGAGCAAGATAACGGCACAATTGCGCATATGGCCCGGACAATTCTGTCGGGCTACATCGCCAATACCATTGCGCTCGCCTTCGGCGTTGGCATTGGCGTTTTTCTGATCGGCAGTGTTACGGCGTGGCTTGTCGTCATGTGTGATTTTCCCGGGCGGCGTTTTTTCGAGTGGGCACTCGTCGTTCCTCTGGCGATGCCGGCTTACATCATCGCATATGCCTACACCGATTTTCTTTCACATCCGGGTGTCGTCCAAAGCGCTTTGCGCGATTTAACAGGGTGGGGCCCGCGCGATTACTGGTTTCCTAATGTTCGCTCTCTCGGCGGTGCAATCGCTATGTTTGTGCTTGTCCTTTATCCTTATGTCTATCTCCTTGCGCGCAGCGCTTTCCTCAGACAGTCCAGCGATTATCTTGCAGTCAGCCGGACACTGGGACGCGATGCTGTAGGCGTTTTCTGGAGTGTTGCACTACCCATGGCCAGGCCCGCGATTGCCGGCGGCGTTGCGCTTGCACTTATGGAATCTCTTGCAGACTTCGGCACCGTGGCGCACTTCGGGGTCCAAACTTTCACAACAGGGATCTACAAAGCCTGGTATTCCATGGATGACCTGATCGCTGCAGGTCAGCTGGCGACCATGCTGCTTACAATTGTGTTTATACTTGTTATCATTGAACGCCTGGAGCGCAGACGTTTAAAGTTTCACCATGGACGCGTTTTACGCGCATTGCCGAGGTTCAAGCTGAGCGGTGGGAAAGCATGGCTGGCGTTTGCCGTTTGCTTCTTTCCCGTTCTGTTTGGGTTTCTCATTCCAGTTGCGACGCTCATGAACCTGCATTTCGTTGACGGTCATGATTTTATTTCACAGCGCTACATCGAATTAATTAAGAATTCTCTCTGCCTTTCTGGTATAACAGCTTGCTTTATAACACTCTTTTCTCTGATTATTATTTACTCTGCGCGTTTGGCGCCAGGTTGGCTGAGCGATGCGGCTGTCAGGCTTTCCAATTTAGGCTATGCTGTGCCAGGATCTGTTATCGCTATTGGCATCATGTTTGTAATGGCAGGGCTGGATCATGCGATCGATCAGACAATGCTCAGGGTATTTGGTATTTCAACAGGTATCGTGTTAACCGGTTCAATTGCAGCTCTTATCATGGCCTACGCAGTCCGATTTAGTTCTGTGGCGCTTCACTCAATAGAAACGAGCCTTTCACAGGTCCCTAAATCCATGGATGGAGCTGCGCGAACGCTCGGCGCAACACAATTTACGATGCTGCGCCGCGTCCATTTTCCGCTTATTCGCAGCGGTCTTCTGACAGCAGTCTTAATCGTATTTGTTGATGTCATGAAGGAATTGCCGGCGACACTTTTGCTGCGGCCATTTAATTTCGATACATTGGCCACCCAGGCTTACAGGCTTGCCTCAGACGAGAGGCTATCCCAAGCGGCAACACCATCGCTGATCCTTGTCGGATTCGGGCTTCTTCCAGTTATTATTCTAAGCCACCAGATCATGGCAACAAGAATAGGCAGAAACAAGCAGAATTAAGCTGTGTCGCCAATTGCCGCGCGAAGCCGCCTCCACTGGCTCTCGCGTGCGAATTGACGACGCGGACCTAATGGTCTGTGTTATTTTCCATGTTTCGTTCTGCGCGCGCAATTTGGGCTTCCCGCCGCGTGATGTAGACAGCCGAAATAAATATCAAAGCCCCGCCAATCCACACGGCGAACTGCGGCGTCTCGGAAAACAGCACAAAGCCGGCGATGGCCATCAAAGGCAACCTGACGAATTCCAATGGTTGAAGCTGGGTTATTTCGGCAATACTGCATGCCGAAGTCCAGCAGAAATGCCCGAGAGTACCTGTTACGCCCAGACAGACGAGCCAGAACAACGTGATTCCATCGGGCCATGTCCAGACAAACAGCGCAGGCACGAGTGCAATTGGCGTCGACAGGAGAACCATCCAGATGATGATCGCTTCGACACTGTCTGTGCTCGTCAGACGTTTCACGATCAAGGCTGTTATGGCAAGTATAACGGCATTGGTAAGCGCTAGCGCAGCACCAAGCGACAGCCCGCCAAGGTTTGGTCCAATCACAATCATAACGCCAAGAAAACCAATTGCGATTGCTGTCATACGGTAAATTCGAATAGTTTCACCAAGTAGCAGAATGGCACCGAGCGTCGCAAACAAGGGGGCTGTAAAGCCAAGCGCGGTTGCCTCCGCTAGTGGGATCAGCATTAGCGCGGCAAAACCGGTCGCCATGCCGACAACGTTCATGACAGATCTTAGCCAGTAGAGCCCCATGTTCTGGCTCCGCAAGAGATCGAAGCCGTGACGCAAAATGAGCGGCGAAAGAAAGACGAGGGCAAAGAAGTTACGAAAGAATACAACTTGCAGCGTGTGCATTTCCGCGGATGCAAGTTTGATGAATATTCCCATGGAGACAAACAGGATCATGGCCAGCAACATTAAAAACGTGGCTTTGACTGGCTTGGACAGTTCAGTAAATGCGCACCTCATTTGTAAAATCGCATGCGGGAAGTTCGACAGCATGGGGGGCGTGGCAATAGTCGGCTGCATCAGGTGCCGCAAAAATAAAACTTCCGTCATGCGCAGGCGTCTGCAGACGATTTTGATCCGTGTTGCACTGTTGATCAGTGCTGGCGTGAGAGAGATGAAAACACGACTGGCGGTATGCCAAGCCTGCTGTGCATACACTTTGGCACGGCCGGCCATTTGGGTGTAGCGCGCATGCGTGCTCGCCATGAGCGCTAAAAAAGTGCAGCCGATAGAAGAGCAAGCGCGCCGCGCCCATGCCCTGGCGATGCCTGCCATTTGCACGTAGTTCATGTGTGTAATCCTGCATGGGTGAAAGTACCATAAGAGGTGGATTTTATCGAATGGCGTTGCAAATGACATTGCTCTTTGGATGAGATCCTGCACTATGAGCGGAACGCTCATCGCAGGATGGTAGAGTGTAACAGGGCGGATGTGGTAATGCGTTAACCTCATCCTGAAAGAAAATAAAATGCCTCTGCAGTTCTTACCACAAGGCTTCAAAAACAATCAGGCTTTCCGCTCTGGCCTGTGCATCCTGATCGCTTTTGCAGGCGGTCTTATCGCCGCTTTCCTGTCGGTCCCGCTGCCTTATATGCTCGGCGGCATTGCAGCGCCAATGATAGCAGCAATGGTCGGTGCCCCGATTGCGTGGCCTTCTAAGTATATTGTTACACCAATGCGGATAACCCTGGGGGTTCTGCTTGGCAGCGCCATAACGCCGGAACTTTTCGATCGCATTCCAGAAGTTGCCACAACGCTTGCCATGCTACCGGCTTTTATCGTCGTCTCAGCGGTTCTCGGCACTTATTATCATGAGCGCGTTGCCGGTTATTCACGCGAAGCTGCGTATTTCTGTTCGTTACCGGGCGGCCTGCATGTTATGTCGCTTTACGCAGAAGAACGTGGCATCGACATTCGCATTGTGTCGCTGGCCCATGCCCTCAGGATTACTTTTGTGGTTATTCTGGCAACCCTTGTTACGAGTTTAGTCTGGGACTTGCCGGAAATGCGTATCACAAATCTGGCAGATTCAATCGCTGAAGCTAACCTGTGGGATCTCATTGTTTTGTGCATTTCCGGCCTTGCTGGCTGGGCGATCGGGCGTAGGATCGGTATCTCAGGCAGTGAAATAGTCGGGCCGATGATCTGTAGCGCTCTGCTGCACATTGCCGGTATCACATCTGCCAAACCGCCGGTGGAAATGATCATCGCTGCCCAGGTTGTTCTTGGCGCCTACATCGGTTCGAGATTTGTCGGCGAAAAGGTCGGGGTTCTTTTTTCGGCAATATACTTTGCATTTGGTCATGTTTGCCTGATGTTGTGCATTGCCGTCTGTTTCGCATTTTTACTTAATCTCATGGTCGCAGTGCCCATGATCACCGGTATGCTGGCGTTTGCCCCCGGTGGCATGTCCGAGATCGGTCTGATCACGCTGGCTCTGGGGCTGGATGTTGGTTTTGTGACAACGATACACCTGTTCAGATTGACGTCGATCAATATGCTGGGGCCATACTTTTTCGTGCAAATCGAAGGAGTGTTGAAACGTGGTGGTGCGTCATAGGCGGCGTGCATTCCAGCCTGGGCGACAGCAAGCCTTATCAAGCTTTCAATAGCGCTCGCTCTTTTAGTGGCGCTTCGCGATCCTGTCTATCAAAGCCGTTGGCAGGATGCGGCGTATGACGGCGATGTAGTACGTTGGCACGGTTACGTAATAGCGTCGTTTCGGTCTGCGGCTTTCAACAGCGTGCACCAGCTTGCGGGCAACAGCCTCAGCCGGCAGTTTGAATGTTTTTTTACCGCCGTGCTCCATTGATGCCAGCATTGCCTCGTAGGCAGCGTTATGCACGGAGCCCTCAATGTCAACGTGCCGGCGCGCCGCCTCCAGGGCATTGTCGATAAATCGTGTCTCAATAGGGCCCGGTTCGATGAGGGAAACGCTGATGCCACTGCCGGCCAGCTCAAGCCGCAGCGTATCGGCGAGCGCTTCAATCGCGAATTTACTTGCACAGTAGGCGCCCCGATAAGGTACTGAAATCAACCCGAGCACAGATGAGCAGAAGACCAGCCGGCCACGGCCATTTTGGCGCATCGCCGGGATCAGGCGGCGCGTCAGATCATGGTTGCCAATGACATTGACGTCAAACTGGTGGCGCATCGCAGGCCCGTCAAGGTCCTCAAGGGCGCCGGGCTGGCCGTAGGCTGCATTGTTAAAAAGAGCCAACAGCCTGCCATCCGTGATCTCCAGGGTACGAGTGGCGCATTCTGCGATTGAGGCTGCATCAGCAAGCTCAAGATGCAGCGCATCGACGCCGATCTCGTCCCTGAGGCGTTGCAGGTCCTCTTCGCGGCGTGCGGTGGCGATCACATGCCAGCCACGTTGTTTCAGCATGACAGCTGAGGCAAGGCCGATGCCCGATGAACAGCCGGTAATCAGGATCGAGCGTGCTTCCGCCATAGCTTGACTTTCGCTGGTCTGGTGAGCGCGATGTGAATGTCAGAGCAAGCCGGCTTGAGCTTTATTGAGGTTGAGGCTGCGTTTGTGGCTCTGTCTGAATTCCGCGTGTGCCGCCAACCGGGAGGGGATCACCAGAGGCTGACTTACAATACTCATATCTGAACCACATCCAGCTGTTGCAGTTGGTCACAAATGTCTGCAGTGTGCCTTTAAACGGGCCGCTCATCTGGAAGGTCTCACCCGAAGGGGTCTTCAGCAGGCTGATGCCGCTGCCTTTTGGTAAGTCAAAGACATAGTCGTCGGAAACCTTGGTGCCGGAAGCAAGATTGGGAACTTTCTCAGCTCTTTGCACGACAACGTCGGCGTATGACGCTGTGGTGGTGAAGGCGGCAGTTGAAAGTGCAAGAAAAATTTGTGCGATAAAGGCTGGCATTGTTGCGGGCCGCAAGGCAAAAGTCGAAAGCTGCATCTCATCCTCCGTACGTCTTATCTAATCTAACTGCCCCGGTGCCGGGGCTTTGGTTTAGGGCTGGATCGCTGGATAAATGTTATTCATCCGGCACTTTTCGTTAAATCTCTTCGTCAAATCATGGGCTGGCCGTGTTTTCAGGAGTATCTGCGAATATGGCGCTGAAGCCGGACAGATTATTGTGGCCAAAGTGACCGGCCATCACGCCGCCAAGCGCGGAATAGAGCATCGTGTCGGACGGCAGAATGGTTGACGAAAATGCAAATGCCGCCGCTCCGAAAAGCGCAAGTGGAATGCCGACCTTGAAATAATCCATGTTTCCGGCCACGACATAGGGCCTGTCCCTCCTGACTGCGCGGGCATAACCGATCAGGAAGGCAAGCGCTCCGATTGCAAACGCAAGCACTGTCTCATACTGAAGCGACAGGGTCGTGACGCGCCGGCCATCCTTGAGTTGCGCTGCAATTTGCGTGTGGATTTCCGCGTTGCTCATGCGCTCGCCGCCGCCAACGGAAAACGGCGTCAAATGGCGGTCGTTGGATTCGATATCGGCGCCGACGATGACAATTCTGCCGCGCAGGACTTCCCGCTGCTCCTCTGACAGTAACGGCTCCGTGCTCTGCGGGCCGCCGTGAGAGGGAATCTCGATCAGTGTGAACGTGCGCGCACCGTTGTCCGCAATGGGCTGGGTCCAGGCGATGTGCGGGCCTGGATTGCCTTCCGGCACGACGCGCGTCTGGCCGATATCCTCAACCGTTTCGCCCGCGGCTTCGAAAACCGCCTCGGCCAGGCTTTCCGGCTGCTCGTCCGCCACGCCGGAGCGCCGCGCGATGAAGCGGACAGCGAGATCAGGCTGCTGGCCGAGCCCGCGTCGCTGACCATCGAAATAAAGGTGCCCGCGCTTTGCCTCGGGAATGGCAGCCAGAAACTCGTTTTGAAACGCCAGCCTGTCTCCGCTCTCACCGGAGCGCTTGTCAATCACGCCAACGGCGACCTTGCCGCCGCCAGCGGCAATTGCGGTTTGGAGTGCCTGATCCGCAGCGTCCGCACCGCGGCGGTCGAACTGGAAGGCGAGGCCGATGGCGCGCACATCGCTTGCAAGCAGTTCATCGACAAGGCGGGCCAGCAGGCGGCGATCCACCGGTTTCAACGAAGGGTAGCCATCCAGCGAACGGTCACTGATCGAGACAATCGCAAATTCCTTGCGTGCCGAGGCCTCCTTATGGGCGAAAATCAGGTAACGCAGATCGTAAAAGAATTTGTCCGGCGTATCGAGATAGGGCAGGCCGCTCAAGCGCCAGCCAACCACGGCGGCAGCAATGAGCATGCCTGCCAGAAGCGCCAGTGCTACCGTTTTCCCCCACCATACCATGCGATCTGTCTCCCCTCGCGCATCATTTTTCACTTACGTGCTTGTACTTTATTGTCGCTGTAATACACTACTCTTGCATGTCAAAAGCATGACAAAGGGCGGGGGCGCACGTGATGCAGGCAAATATTTTAACTATCGGCCAATCTATGGCTGGCCACGTGCTGGGTGTGCTGCTCAGCCTGGCGCTAATTACATCGCCGGCTGCGGCCCAGGCAGAGGTGGCGGAGACGTATTTCAAGAAATCCTACGCTCTTTTGATCGGCAACGACACCTACAGCAACGGCTGGCCGCACTTGCAAAACGGCATCGCCGATGCCGAGGCGATGGCGGCGGAGCTTGCCCGTCATGGCTTCCACACCATCGTTAAGCGCAACCTGGCGCGGCGGGACTTGCGCGAAGCGCTGGAAAAATTTTTCATCGAGGCCGGTAGCGATCCGGAAGCGCGACTGATTGTGTGGTTTTCTGGCCACGGCCATACGGTAAATGGC